>NZ_CP109171.1:0-321250 GCF_036246005.1 Streptomyces sp. NBC_01723 | reverse complement strand
CCCGTCGACGCCGTCACGGACGTCGTGCCGAACCGGGTCATGACGTGGAACCTCTGCAACCCCTGCGACGCGAGCAACGTCGACCGCGCGGCGGAGATCGCGACGTACGCCCCCCAGGTCGTCGGCATGCAGGAAGCGTGCGCACGTGACGTCGAGAAGATCCGGGACTACCTGGAGGTCTTCTACGGCCTGCGCTACCACGTCGCGTACGGCTCGGTCCTGCAGAACTGGAGCCGCTGCGGGGGAGCGCCGTGGAACCCGGGCGGGTTCGGCCAGGCGCTCCTGTCGGCGGCGCCGATGACGGACCGCGTCGAGGTGGAGTATCCCGAGGGCGGTTCCGAGGACCGCGGGTACATGGCGGTCACCACCACTGTCGGCGGCCAGTCCGTCCGGGTCTTCAACACCCACCTCGCCCAGCGCCGCCAGGAGGAGTACCGCGACGGCCAGACCCGGGTACTGGCGAAGGCCGTCGCCCGGCACGACCGCGCCATAGTCCTCGGCGACTTCAACGCCGTACCGGACGCGCCCGAACTCCGCCGCCTATGGGCCCTGGCCACGGACACGGACCCCGCGTGCCGTCCGGCACCGGACGCGGGCTGCGCCCCCACCACCGAATGGCAGAGCAAGTTCGACTACGTCTTCCTGCGCGGCCTGGCACCGCTGCGGCACCGGGTACAGCGGAGCGAGTACTCGGACCACTACCTGCTCCACACCGACGTGGACCCCACGCGGCGGATGGACGAGCCGGGGACTTGAGCCCCGACGCGACGTCATGGTTCACGGTCGGGTGCACGCCGCACTGCTCGCACCGCCCGGGTGCTGGAGCAAAGTGGTGGCCGACGGGCTCTGTTGGGGGAGAGGATGGGAGCCATGACGGGAGAGATTTCCTCCATCGACAGCACCAGGCCCAGTATCGCCCGCGTCTACGACTACCTGCTCGGCGGCAAGGACAACTACGCCGTGGACCGGGAGATCGGCGACGTGTTCAAGCGTGACCTTCCCGGTTCGGTGGCGATTGCCTTCGCCAACCGGGCCGCCTTGGTCCGGGCGGTGGGGGAGATCGTCGCGACCACGGAGGTGCGGCAGTTCATCGACCTGGGCAGTGGCCTTCCCACCGCGGACAACGTCCATCAGGTCGCCCAGCGACAGGACCCGCAGGCCCGGGTGGTGTACGTGGACACCGACCCCCAGGTGCTGGTCCACGGACGGGCGTTGCTGGAGGAGAACGACCTGACCCGGGTGGTCCCGGTCGATGTGCGCGACCCCGAAGCGGTGCGGAGCCACCCGGACATCGTGGAACTGATCGACTTCGACCGCCCCGTCGCCGTCATGTTCAGCGCCATCCTGCACCACGTCAACGACGAGGAGGATCCCGCCGGCATCGTCCGCTACTGGCACGACCAAGTGCCCGCGGGGAGCCACTTCTTCGTCAGCCACTTCCGATGCGGGAACAACCCGGAGACGGCGGAGGCCGAGAAGGTCCTCCAGGGGACGTTCGGCCGCGGCCGGTGGCGGACCGACGACGAGATCGAGTCCCTGCTGGACGGCTTGGAGATCCTCGAACCCGGAATCGTCCCGGCGTCCCTGTGGCGCTCCGGGGCCGCCGCGCGGGAACTCACCGTGTGGGAACGCCTCATCGCCGCCGGGATGGCCCGCAAGCGGTGAAGAGGCCCGCGAGCGGTGAAGGGAACGGGCTGGCGGGGCGGCGGCGGTCCGAGTAGCGTCACCGTGTGGATCACGACGAACGACCCGCTCACGCCTCGTCGTTCGGGGCGGCGGCGGTCGAGTACGCCGCACACCGTCCGGACTACGCGCAGGCTGCGGTGGACTGGGCACTGGCGCCTGCCCCCGGCCCGCGCGTGCTCGACCTCGGCACCGGGACCGGCAAGCTGACCGCCACGCTCGTCGCCCTCGGTGCCGAGGTCGTCGCGGTCGAGCCCGACCCGGCGATGCTCGGTGAGTTGCGCCGCTCGCTGCCCGACGTGCGTGCCCTGCGGGGGAGCGCCGAGGCGATCCCGCTGCCGGACGCCTGCGTCGACGCCGTACTGGCCGGCAACGCCATGCACTGGTTCGACATGGCCGTCGCCGGACCCGAGATCGCCAGGGTCCTCGCACCCGACGGCGTCCTGGCCGGCCTCTGGAACCTCCTCGACGACCGGACCGATTGGGTTGCCGAACTCGCCCGGATCGGCGGCGGCGCGGCCGTCGGCCCACGTGACACGCCCGCCGCCTGGCGGGCCGAGGCGGCCGGCATGCACCTACCGGAGCCGCCGGCTGCCGCCCGCTTCGGCTCCCCGGAGCAGGCCGAGTTCGCTCATGCGCAGCGCCGCACCGCCGATTCCCTCGTCGCGACCCTCGCCACACGCGCGGGGCTGCTGGTCATGCCGGAACCGGAACGAGCGGCCACGCTGGACCGGATCCGCGCGTTCCTGGCCGGCGCGACGGAGACCGCCCGTGGCGAGTTCACCCTTCCGATGCTGACGGGCGTTCTCCGCGTCCGGCGACTGTGAAACCGTGGCCCGAGAGAGTGCGTCTCTCAGGAGAGGTACGGGAAATGGCCCAGGTGGGGACGACAGCGGTGCTGGCCGTACTGCCGGACGCCGAACCGCTGCTCGAGTCGGCGGCCCGCGTGGACCCGAGGGCGGTGCGCCCGGGGGTGCCCGCGCATGCCGCGCTGCTCTACCCGTGGCTGGCAGCCGACGAGGTGGGGGAGCCGGAGCTGCGCAGACTGCGAGCCGCGCTGCCGGCCGGCCGGATCCCGATCAGGCTGGCCGCCGTCGAACGAACCGGTGGTTTCGTCGGGATCCCGGTCCCCGAGTTGCGCGGCGTGGCCACCGCGGTCCGCACCGCCTTTCCGGCACCGGCTCCCTACGGCGGCCGGTTCGGCCCCGATCCGCCGGTGCACGTCACCGTGGCGCTGGACGCGGGAACCGAGGCCGCCGCCGACATCGCCGCTCGCACGGCGGCCCGCCTCCCGATCGTCACCGGGATCGACGCCTTGCACGTGGTCGCCCTGACACCCACGGGCTGGCAGGCCCTGGGCGAGCTGCCGCTCACCGACGAGGATTCCATCGGTTCGTACGTTAAACTTACTTAGCGAGTCTCACTGCTTCAACGGGCATGTTCCCGCTCGTCGAGCTCTCACGGCCTTCCTGTGGACCAGCGCCGGGAATCCGCCGCGACTCCCGCCACCGCCAGGAGGGCATGACCGTGCAACACCCGCCCGCGGCGTTCCTCGACGGCTTCGTGCAGGTCCTGGCCGACGCCGCCACCACCGGCCGCCGCCTCACTCGCGAGGAACGCGCCACCCGCCGCGAACTGGGCGCACGTGCCGCGGCCTCGGGACTCGGCTGGCGGGTCCTCGTCCGGGAACACCTCGCCGCCAGCCGCGGCGCGTGGCCCGCAGCGGCGGCGCCCGACCACGTGCTGTCCGTCGTCGAGCAGGCACTGGACGCCTTCGCCGAGGGCTACGAGAGCGCCCAGCGGCTGGTCATCCGCCAGGAGGAGGCGGCCCGGCGGGAGTTCATCGACGACCTGCTCCACGGGCGCGGCGACTCCGGCCATCTCGCCGCGCGGGCCGAACGGTTCGGACTGCGTCTGTCCCGCGACCACGCCGTCGCCGTGGCCGAGGGGCCGGTCCCCTACGACGAGACCGACTCCGTCCCCCGGCAGGTGCAGGACGCCCTGTTCACCCACTTCGAGAGCCGGCGTCTCCTGCTCACCACCAAGGACGGCCGGATGGTCTGCGTCGCCCCCGGCGACCAGGGGGACGTGCTGACCCGCTTCGCCAAACAGGCCCACGCCGCCACCGAAGGCGGCCAGGTGGCCCTCGGCCGCCCCCGCTCCGGCGCGGTGGGGATCGGGCACAGCTACCAGGAGGCGCTCAACGCCTTGGACGTCGCCCACCGGATGGGCTTCGACGACCCGCTCCTGCGCGCCGCCGACCTGCTGGTCTTCCCGGTCCTCGCCCGTGACCGGCCCGCCCTGGTCGACCTCGTGCGCGAGACGCTCAGCCCGCTGGAGCAGGCCCGCGGCGGCGCGCAGCCACTGCTCGACACGCTCAACAAGTACTTCGACGCCGGCTGCGTCGCCGCCGAGACCGCCCGCAGACTCTCACTGAGCGTCCGGGCGCTGACCTACCGCCTGGAACGCGTCCACACGCTGACGGGCGTCGATCCCACGGAGCCCGAACAGCGCTACATGCTGCAGACCGCGGTCATCGGCGCCCGCCTGCTCGACTGGCCGAGCAGGGCGCTGTGACCGGGGTCGCGGGCGGCCGCTCCGGCACTCAGAGATCGGCACAGATGCCGCGGGCCTCGCTCAGTCTCGCCTTCACCCCGGCATCCACCTCGAAGACCCGACGGTGCCGCTGGTGCGCGCCGGACACGGCCTTCGCGAGCGGCTCGTAGGAGGGGTCGCCCGCGGCGGCGGCCGTCGACAGGTCGAAGGCGGCGGCGAAGCGGTACAGCGCCTGCTCGCCCGCCTTGCCGCGCGTCGCCAGCTTCGACTCGTCCATGGCGGTCAGCGCGTCGCACGCCCCCCGGGCGTCGCCCCGGGCGCCGTCACCGCCGGCGGTCTCGTCACCGGTCAGCGCCCAGGTGGCACCCACGCCGCCCGCGCCGATCAGCAGGCCCACCAGGACGGCGGCCGCCAGCGGCCACCGGTTGCCGGCAGGCGGGGCGGCGGCGGGGACGTATGTGGGTTGCATGTACACGACGATATCCGGCCGTCGTGTGCGGTCGGCGGGTGGGGGAGGGGGGCCGGGCGGGGACCGAGGATCCTGGGCATCGTCCCTATATCAGAGACCTCGTCACCGAGTGGGCAATACCCGTGACTTCAGCCTGATTTCCGTTGGGACGCAGCGATCCGGCCAACCTGCCACCGCTTTCCCCGACCCGGACAACCGGGCATCGGGTCCTCCCCTCTCACAGCGCGGGCACAGCGAGTGCCCCCAACACCCGGAGGACGAGGGATCGATGACCAGAACGCGCACCACCCGGCTGCGGCGTCCGCTGCTCGCCGGCACCACGGCCGTCGCCGCCATGGCCGTGACGGCCGGCCTCGTGGCCGCCACGTCCGAACCCGCGAAGGCTGCCACAGGGCCCAAGCTGAGCCTCATCGCCGCGACCGACTCGATCACGCTCACCTCCTGGAAGGAGGAGCCGGGCGTCTACCTCGACCTCGGCACCTACCTCACCGCCGAGGGAACCCCGTTCGAGCTGAAGGTGACCCGGAAGTCCTACAAGGACCCGGTGAGCGTCACCCAGACCGTGTACGAGGGAGGCAAGGCCAAGTCCAAGGTGCTGCCCAAGGGCACGGTGAAGGACTTCGCCGGGCTCCCCGGCTTCGCGGAGATCACGGTCACCGACAAGGCCGGCAAGAAGGTCCTCGGCAGGACCGAGGACTTCTGCCCGAACAACGCCAGCGGCCGGGTGCGGCCCGACGCGCCCGCCACCTCCAAGTATCCGGAGAGCTGCCCCACCAACCCGTTCACCCTCGGATCGGTATGGGGCGTCGAGAAGGGCTGGGCGGCCAACACCTACGCGGGCTCCTACAGTGACTCGGTCAAGCTGGCGGCCGGCACCTACACCGCCAAGATCGCCGTCGCCAAGAAGTACCGCGACCTGTTCGGCATCGCCAACAAGCCGGCCACGGTGAAGGTGACCGTGCAGGAGCGGAGTTACGAGGACGAGGCAGGCGCAGCCGAGCCCGCCTCCCGGGCCGCGTCGGCCGGCAAGCACGCCGGGCACGGTGCCGCCCACCAGGCACCTGCCGCGCACGCGGGCCACGGGCCGGGCCACGCCCCGACGCCCGCCCAGGCCGGCGCGCCGGTCACCAGCGGCGCGACCCCCTCGTACAACGTGGGCCACGGGCCGCTGAAGGCCGCTCCGCCGGCCCTGCCGTGGGCGCTGAAGAAGAAGGAGCAGGCCGCGCGCTCGATGCGGGTCGGTGACACGGGTGGCCAGACCGACGGCTCGCGCAAGGCGCCCGCCCTCCAGCCGCTCGCGAAGCGGCCCGCGGGCAAGCCCAACGTGCCGGACGTCCCCAAGCCCGACCTGCGCTCGCTGCCGGCCTACGGCATCGTCATCAGCGACGGCGAGAAGGACGTCCCCGGCAAGGACTACCTGGCGTTCAGCGCCAACGTGTGGAACGCCGGCCCGGCGCAGCTGGTGGTGGACGGCTTCCGCTCACCCGGCAAGGCCAAGATGGACGCCTACCAGTACTTCTACGACGCCAAGGGCAAGCAGGTCGGCTACACCCCGACCGGAACCATGGAATGGGACCCGCGCCCGGGCCACGTGCACTGGCACTTCACCGACTTCGCCAGCTACCGGCTGCTGAAGGCGGACAAGAAGGAGGCCGTGCGCAGCGGCAAGGAGGCCTTCTGCCTCGCCAACACCGACGCGATCGACTACACGGTGAAGAACGCCAACTGGCACCCGTTCAACACCGACCTGTCGACCGCCTGCGGTGAGGAGAACTCGATCTCCGTCCGCGAGGTGCTGGACGTCGGCTCCGGCGACACGTACTCGCAGGACCTGCCGGGCCAGTCCTTCGACATCACCGACCTGCCCAACGGCACGTACTACATCCAGGTGCTGGCCAACCCGGAGAAGCGGCTCAAGGAGACCAGCGTCGACAACAACAGCGCCCTGCGGAAGATCGTGCTGGGCGGCAAGCCGGACAAGCGGACGGTGACCGTGCCGGCGCACGACCTGGTGAACGCGAACTGACCGCACCCCGCAAGAGCGACGGACCGGCACCAAAAGCCGACGGCCACCCATGGTGGCCGTCGGCCCCGTGCGGAGGGGCCGAGCGGATCCCCGTAACACCTTCCGGTGGAATGTCCCGTACACCTCGTCGCGGCGACGCGCCTCCTACGCTGGATGCCCAACCAACCCGCGAAGGGACGGTCATACGCGTTGAGTTGAGGGCCGCGCCGGACGACGACGTACAGACCGCGCTCGACCTGTACGCGTGGCTGCGCAAGGACCCCGACATCCGCCGCCACGCCGAGCTGACCCTCGGGTCGTCGGATCCCACCGGCGAGGCCATGGGCGCCACCGGGCCTCCTCGCCGGACTGCAGCATCTCAGGCCGCCAACTGAGATGTGACAGCGGAGACCGGCCCGTGCAGCAGACCGTCTCCCGCGGCGGCAAGTTCGCCGACCCGGTCTACGCCTACGTCTGGGACGTCCGGCACGGCGTCGACAGCACGTTCACCGTCCCTTCGGGCTTCGGTACCGGCGAGGCGTGGCTGCTGAGCAGCACCGTCCGCGTCTCCGTACCGGAAGGCTGCACCGACCACACGGTCCACTGGCAGGTGACCGCCGACGGCGAACACCGCATCGGTCAGGGGACCACCCGATGGCTGCGCCAGTACGACGAGACCTTCAAGCCGCAGGGCTGCGCCCCAGGACCGTCACCGTGGAGGCATGGTGGGACGGCGGGGACGCGGCCTGCCCGTCCTTCTCCTTCATCTGGCAGGACCCGACCCTCTGCCTCGAGGCGGACCCGGACTTCCTGGACGGTGACTACTACCCGACTTGACCTTGACACCGTGGCAAGGTCTTCACTGCCCGTCAGGGAGGTGGTCTCGATGACGACCACGAAACAGGACGACGCGGACGCCCTCCGGGTGCTGCGGACGCTGGAGGACCACCGTTCGTCGGTGCGGCTGCGGGCCGCGTTGGCGGTGGGAACGACGCCCGACCCGCGCTTCGTCGACAAGCTCGTCGAGCGGAGCGCGATCGAGCCCGACTTCTTCGTCCGCGACATGCTGACCTGGGCGCTCACCCGGCACCCGGTCTCCGTGACACTGCCCGGGCTGGTGCGCGAGGTCCGCTCGGAGCGCGCCCGGGCGAGGAGCCAGGCGTTGCACACACTGTCCAAGATCGGGGACCGGCGGGCGTGGCCGGCCATCACGCCCGCGCTGCTGTCCGACGCCGACGACGAGGTGGTGCGGAGCGCCTGGCGGGCCGCGGTCGTGCTGGTGCCGGAGGGCGACGAGCCCGCGCTGGCCAGGCTGCTGGTGACGCAGCTGGGCCGCGGTGGCCGGGAGACGCAGCTGAGTCTCAGCCGGGCGCTGGTCGCACTGGGCGAGGCGGCCGAGCCCGCTCTGCGCGCGGTCGCCACGGCCGCCGACCCGCTCGTGCGGGCGCACGCCCTCGCCACCGAGCGGCTGCTGCGGGACCCGGACACCGGCTTCGGCTACGCGATCGAGGAGGCGAAGCGCGTGGTGGCCCTCGGCGGAGCCCCCGTTGAGGACGATGAGGAACGAGGCATGCGGGATGAGGGATGATGGGACGTGTTGATCGGTGAGGTGGCGCGACGGTCCGGGGTCAGTGCCCGCATGCTCAGGCACTACGAGTCGCTCGGTCTGGTGAGACCCTCCGGCCGCACCGGCTCCGGATACCGCGAGTACTCCGGGCAGGACATCCGGCGGATCTTCCACATCGAGAGCCTGCGGTCACTGGGACTGTCGCTGCGTGAGATCGGGCGCGCGCTCGACGACCCCGGCTTCATGCCGTCGGAACTCGTCGGTGACCTCATCCACCGGACACGCGAACGCGTCGCGGCCGAGACCGAGCTGCTCACGCGGCTGTCCCGGATCGATGCCGCGGACCCCGCCGGCTGGGAGGACGTTCTCCAGGTCGTCGCGCTCCTCCAGGCGCTGGTATCGAAGAGTCCCGGCGCCCGCCAACGCGCGGCCCTCTCCTCCGGCGAAGAGGTCCCGGTGCCGGTGGAGGCCCTGGTCGAGGCGGTTCTGAGCGAGCCGGACCCGATCGTCGCGGGCGCCCTTCGGTGGGCGCTGGCGCGGTCCGGCGACCGAGGCCCGGCGCTCCTGGCGGAAGCCCTCGGCTCACCGGCGGCCGCGGTGCGGGAACGCGCCGTGCAGAGCCTCGCCGAGCTGCCGGGCGACGAGGTCACCGGGCACCTGCGGCACGCTCTCGCCGGCCCCGACGCCGCGGTGCGCGGGTGTGCGGCGCTGGCACTCGGAACACGAGGCGTGGCCGAGGCGGTGCCGGAACTGGTCGACATGATCGTGGAGGGGCGGAACGACACCGACGCCGCGGACGCGCTGAGCGTGCTGGCCGCCGACACCGCGATGGCGGACCGGATCGCCGACAGGATCGTCGGCCGCCTCGCCCGCGCCACCACCGGAGCACCGGCACGCGGACGGCTGACCCAGGCCCTGGCCGGCATCCCGGGAACGAGGGCGTCACATGCCCTGGAGGAACTGTCCCGGGACGAGGACCGGGCCGTCGCGCTGACCGCGGTGTACCTCCGCCGCCTGCGCGCCTGACCGACGCCCCGGTTCAGCGGCGGCGTGCGGGGCCGGTACCCCGTACGTACATTGGAGAGGTGGGTGTGACTGCTGAGCCACCGTGGACGGGCCAGGTCGACTACGCGGCGCTGTTCGCCGCGACGCCCAGCCCGTACCTGGTAGTCGACCGGGACCTGGTGATCGTGAGCGTCAACGCCGCCTACTGCCGCGTGACGGGGCGGGCGGCGGGGGGCCTGCTCGGCCGGTACCTCTTCGACGCCGTCCCCGAGAATCCCGCCGATCCCGAGTCCGACGGAGCGCGCAAGGTGTCGGCCTCCCTGCGACGGGTGCTGGCCACGGGGCAGGCGGAGAGCATGGCCGTACAGCGCTACGACATCCCCAGCGCCGAACGACCCGGTGACTTCGAGGAACGCTGGTGGTCACCGGTGAACACACCTGTGTTCGACCCCGGGGGCAAGGTCGCGTGGATCATCCACCGGGTCGAGGACGTGACCGCGTTCATCCGCGAACGCCGGCACTGGCTCCGCTCTCCCGTCGACTCCCCGGGCCCGCCGGAAGCCGGTATGGAGGCCGGAATCGAGGCCGAGCTGTACGCCCGGGCCAAGGCACTGGAGCGACTGAACGAGGAACTGCGGCAGGCACACGCCCGGGAGCGGCAGGTGGCGATCACCCTCCAGGAGGCCATGCTGCGCTCACCCGACCTCGCACGCCACCCCGACGTGGCGGTGCGCTACCTGCCTGCCATCGGCTCGTTGAACGTGTGCGGGGACTGGTACGACGCCGTGGACCTGACCGACGGGCGCTTCTTCGTCGCCGTGGGCGACGTGGTGGGCCACGGCCTGGAGGCGGCCACCGTCATGGGAATGCTGCGCAGCGCGCTGTCGGCGGCCAGCCGCACCGTCCCCGGCCCCGCCCAGGCGCTGGAGGTGCTGGGCCTGTACGCGCGTTCCGTGGAGGGCGCCCTGGCCGCGACCGCCGTCACCGCCCTCGTCGACACCCGCTCACAGCTGATCATCTACTCCAGTGCCGGGCACCCGCCGCCCGTCCTGATACGCGGCGACGGAACCTGCCACCTCCTCGACCAGGCCACCGATCCGCCTCTCGGCGCGCGGCTCACCCACGTGCCGCGCCCCCAAGCCGGCATCGGCTACCAGCCCGGCGACATCCTGGTCCTCTACACGGACGGTCTGGTCGAACGCCGGGAGGAGGACATCGACATCAGCCTGCGGCGCCTGACCGACACCCTGCGCCAGTGCCTCGGCCTGGACCCCGAGCGCCTCGCCGACGTCCTCCTGGAGAGCCTGGGCGTCAGCCACGGCGCCCGCGACGACATCGCCCTGGTCGTGGTGGGACTCTGAGGCGGCGGCCGTTCAGGTCCTCCGTGAACGACGGAACTCGGTGACCGCGCTCCCCTCACCGCCCAACGCCCCACCGCCGGGCGCCGATCACTCCACCACCGACCACCAGCCCCACGACGACCCCAGCCGCCACCACCCGCCCGGCACCGAACTCCGTCCCGGTCACCGGAACCACCGAGGCCCCCGCCACCACGCCGGCGCCCGCGCACGCCGCCACCGCCTCTCCCCACACGCGCGCGGCCCCGCGCCCCCACCGCCACGGCCGGCTCTCACTCGTCACCAGGTACGCGACCAGCAGCACGACCACCCCGGCGCCCTCCCACCACGCCGGGTCGCCGAATGCGGCGACGACCACGACGCCCGTCGCCAACACGGTCGTCCGGTGCCGCACCAGGAGGTGGGACCAGCGGACCGACTCCAGCGTCGGCCGCCGGTCCAGCGCCGGTGCCGCCCACACCGCGAAGACGACCGCGCATCCCAACAGCAGGGCGTCCCGCGCCCCACCCACGGTCGCCCACGGCCGCCACGCCATCACGACGGCGGCCGACCCGATCACCCGCACGGGCAGGGTTCCGATCCAGTAACCCGCCCACTCCCGCAGGCTCACCCGCGTGTCGAGCACCGTCATCGCCCCCTCCCGCCGACCCGCCCGGACAACAGCGGTGCCAACGCCAGATCCAACGGCTCACCCACGACGTGCCGCAGCACCGGCACCCCGCTGTCCCGCAGGGCGAACCTCATGGCGTCCCGGTCCGCGTGCCACAGCCGCAGCCCCAACTCGCCCGACACGTCACCGGGTTCGACCGGTGGGTCCCCGCTCGGGATCTCCACGACCACCGGGCGGCGTCCCCGCCCCTGAAGATCCCGCAGCACCTTGAGCATCCGGGCGTCGCTCAACGGAGTGAACACGTAGACGAGGGCGCCCTCCGGCAGCGCGGGCGGCGGCACCCGCTCGAGCCCGGGTCCGTCGAAGCGCCGGTCCCTGCGGACGTCGAGGACACTCTCGACGATGCGGTAGAACGCCGCGTCCCCGGTGCCCGGCGCCAGCCAGCGCGTGGTGCCCCCGGTCGAGACGACCCCCACCCGGTCCTGGGTGCGCAGATACGCGCGGGCCAGCCCGGCGGCCGCCCGCACCGTCTCGTCCAGGGACGACACCCCGGTCACCGGGTCGACCACGTCCCCGAACGCGTCGAGCAGCATCACCGTGTCGGCGGCACGCTCGGCCGCGAACCGGTGCAGCTGCACCGCGCCGCGCCGGGTCGTCGACGGCCAGTGGATGCGCCGCTGCCGTTCCCCGGGCACCCACGCTCCCACCCCGACGACCTCGACGCCCTCGCCGGCCTGTACGGAGGCGTGTTCGCCGAGACGCTGCGGCAACCGCGCCGGAATCGGCGTGAACCGCGCCTGCGTGGGGCGCGGGAACACCGACACCTCGGCCGCCTCGACCCGCACGGTACGGCGCACGGTGCCCCCGGCGTCGTACACGTCGAGGTCCACGGGCCCGAGCGACCAGCGTCCCCAGAGCAGCGCCGTGTGGCGCAACGTCACCGTGGACGCGCCGACCACGACCTCGTCGAGCCGCAGGCCCGGGCCGAGGGTGACCCCGGGATCGAGCCGGACGGCGCCACCGTCGTGGGCCACCGAGATCCGGAGGGTGACGGTGTCGCCCTCGAAGCAGCGCCTCGGTTCCACGGCGGCCGACGTCTCGACGCGCCGGGCGTACGCGCGCGGCAGCGCGAGCGCGAGCAGCACCAGCGGCGGGGCCGCGAGCGCGAGGAGCCATGCCCGGCCGGTGAGCAGGGCGGCGGACAGCGCGACGACGGCGACCGTCAGCAGGCGCAGCGTCCGCTCACCGGGGCGCGGCCCGCCGGGCGGCGGGGGCGGCGGCTGCGCGGGGGAGGTGCGCCCCTCCAGGGCACGGACCACCGCGGCGCCGGGCCGGGGTGCCGGCGCGGGCGCGGTCACGACGACACGGCGGCCGTACGCCGCGTGGACGGCGTGCCGACGCTGTCGACTATCTCCCGCAGCACGTCGTCCGTGGCCACCTCGCGCACCCACAACTCCGGCCGCAGCGAAACCCGGTGGGCCAGCGCGGGCACCGCGAGCGCCTTGACGTCCTCCGGGACGACGTAGTCGCGGCCGTTCAGCACGGCGCGGGCCCGCGCGAGCTGGACCAGAGCGAGCCCGCCCCGCGGCGAGGCACCGATGCTGATCTGGGGGTGCTCGCGGGTCGCGCCGACGAGCGCGACGGCGTACTCCAGCAGGTCGTCGTCGATCTCCACACCCTCCACCACGCGCCGCCAGGCCACGACGTCCGCCGGCCCCGCCAGCGGCCTGAGCACCGCCTCGGGCGCGGCCCGGTCGATCCGGGCCCGCAGCATCACCAGCTCCTCCCGCGCGCCCAGATAGCCCATCCGCACCCGCAGCTGGAACCGGTCGAGCTGCGCCTCGGGCAGCGAGTACGTACCCTCGTACTCCACCGGGTTGGCGGTCGCGACCACCATGAACGGGTCGGCGAGCGGCCGCGTCTCGCCGTCCACGGTGACCTGCGACTCGGCCATCGCCTCGAGCAGCGCGGCCTGCGTCTTGGGGGGCGTCCGGTTGATCTCGTCGGCGAGCAGCAGGTGCGTGAAGACCGGCCCGGGACGGAACACCATCTCGCCGGTGCGCTGGTCGTACAACGGCGCCCCCGTGACGTCCGACGGCAGCAGGTCGGGCGTGAACTGGATCCGCCGGAAGTCCAGGCCGAGCGTGGTGGCGAAGGACCGGGCCAGGAGCGTCTTGCCGAGCCCCGGCAGATCCTCGACGAGGACGTGCCCGCCGGCCAGCACGCCCAGCATCACCAGTTCGAGGGCGTCCGGCTTGCCGACGACGGCACGTTCGATCTCGTGCAGCACGGCACCGGCCTGCTCGCCGACCTGCGCGGGGGTAAGGGGCTGAGGCGTGGTGGGACTCGTCACGTCGCTTCTTCCTTGTGAGTGCCGGGGGTACGCGTGCGGGGTGAGCCGAGGTGTTCGAGCCGGTCGACGAGGCGGC
The DNA here is from genome assembly GCF_036246005.1 of Streptomyces sp. NBC_01723. Classification (NCBI taxonomy): domain Bacteria; kingdom Bacillati; phylum Actinomycetota; class Actinomycetes; order Kitasatosporales; family Streptomycetaceae; genus Streptomyces; species Streptomyces sp. NBC_01723. Next base: position 307,568 of record NZ_CP109171.1, on the reverse strand, counting down.
GGAGTACGTCGACGGGGATGCCGCCGTCGGGCCGGGTACGGGGCGTCTCGGACCCGAGCCAGGGCCACAGGTCGGGTCCGATCAGATCGGCGGCGCGCCGGGGCTGTTGGTCGAGTGAGACGTGGTGGTGTTCGGCGAGTGCGGCGGCGTAGAGGCGGCGCAGCTCGGGCCGCAGCACCGCCCGGTAGTAGAGGGCGCCGTCGGGACCGGTGGCGGTGCGTACGTTCCGTCGCCATTCGCCCATGCCCGGCGTCCGGGTCCGCAGCAGCCGTACGTCGCCCCGCCGTCCGGAGTCGAGGGCGCCCGCCCCGGCGACGTACCGGGCCACGACCAGCGTCGCGACGGCGAGCAGGGTCACGACGGCGCCGGCCGCCCGGAAGCCGTCGAGGAGCAGGACGAGCAGGACGCCGGAGGCGGCGACCGCCCCGCCCAGCAGACCGAGCCCGCGCAGAGTGAACGTGTCCTGCCCCACGGGCCGTTCCGTGCGCCCGTTCACCGCTGCGCCTCCCCGTGGTGGAGCAGCGACGCGATCTCTTCCAGGGCGTCGGCCGCGGCCTCCCGGTGCGAGGGCCCCATCGGATGCGAGGAGTAGCGGGCCTCGCGGAACAGCGTGGTGAGCCTTGGCGCGGCCGGGCCGGGGGCGAGGCCCGCGTCGGCGGCGCGGGTGAGCAGGTCGGCGGGACTGTCGGAGGTGTGCCGCCGTAGGCCGGACGCGACGAGGGCGTCCTCCATCGCCGCGTAGCAGGCGATGACGGCCGTACGGGCGTCACCGGTGTCGGCGAGGGCGCGGCGGCCGGAGTGCACGGCTGCCAGGAGCAGCCGCGCGTCCTCGTCCCCCGCCGGGGCGCCCGCGCGTTCGGGGAGCGCCGGCACGGTCAGACCCCGTCGGCGCAGCCGCCGCACGACGAGCACCGCGGCGACCACGGCGACCACCGCGGCCAGCAGGCCGAGCAGAACGTACAGCGGCACGGAGGAGCCGTGCCCGGAATCCCCCTCGGGATCGGCCCTGCCGAGAACCGGCGGCGGTGAGACCGGCGGCGGCAGCTCCACCGGCGGGGTGGGTGATGTGCTCCGCCGGTTGAACCGATGCATGACCAGGGCCAGTACGCCGATGACGCCCGGCCCGGCAAGGAGCAGCGGCACGGCCGCCCGCCGCAGCCGTTCCTCGCCCGGCGTCAGCGGGTCGCGGTCGGCCGCGATCCTGGAACGCAGCCGCTCGACGACGAGCATGACCCCTGCCGCCCAGGCGACGGACGACCCGATCGCGACGATGCCCCAGTGGCCGAGCGGCCCCTGGCCGGAGTGCAGCAGGCCCTCGGCGGGACGCAGTACGAGCGCCGCGACCGCCAACGCCCCGACCACCCCGGCGGCGACCACCGCCCCGGGTACCGCCCGGCGTCTCCCATGCTCCCCATGTTCCATGCCGACCCCCCGGCTGAACCCTTTCCCCCAAGGTCAGTTCACCGCATCCTGACACATGAAGAGCCCCGCCGGACGAGCCACCCACCCACGGCACGCCACGCCGGCCGACGGCCGGGCCCGGTCCGGCGCGACGTGCCGTCTACCGTCGACGCACGAACCTCGCCCGGTCTTCCGGCCCCAGGCGCTCGGTGGCGTGGCGCACGGTGATCCGCGGCAGTTCGGGGGCGTGCAGGTCGAGGAAGTCGACCAACGCCCGTGCGTCGCGGCGGCCGATCTCCCGGAGCATCCACCCCAGCGCCTTGTGAATGAGCGGCTCTGGATCCTGGCGGAGCGCCTTGACCAGGGAGAACGTCGGCTCGTAGCGGTCGGCGCGGATCAGTGGCAGCGTGGCCACGACGGAGATCCGCCGCTCCCACAGGGAGGCCGACCCGGCCAGGCGGTCCAGCACCTCGTCCAGGACGTCCTGCGACTCCTCCAGCAGCCACGTGCCCAGCACGACCGGCGCGGATCCGTCCACCAGATCCCAGTTGTCCACACAGCCGGTGCGCGCCAGGTAGAAGTCCACCAGCGTCCCGCGCTCCCCGCTGCCACGGGCGACACGCATCTGCTCGGCCAGCACCAGGAGCCCGGCGAACCGTTCGTCGTGGACGCGGCTGCGCAGCAGGGCGTCCACCTCCTCCGGCCGCAACCCGCGGTAGCGCCGCGCGAGATCGCGCAGCACCGGGACCCTTACGCCGAGCAGCTCGTCGTCTGAGGGGCTGAGCACCCGTAAGAGCTGGGCGCGTACCTGCGGTTCGGCCAGCTCCCGCAGCTCGGACCGCAGCCGCTCCAGCGGCGCGCGTGAGGAGGACGTCATGTGTCCGGACGGTAGCGCGCCTCCGGACGGCGGGTGTCCCGCGCCGCCCAGGAAGCGAGGATCCGCAGACGCTCGTCGCTGGGGGATCCCGGCTCGGCGGTCAGGGTGATGAGCTGCTGGTCGGGGTCCGTCGTCGGGGCGAGGAAGGACCAGTCGAGGGTGAGCCGGCCGACGACCGGATGCTGGAGGACCTTCGTGCCGGTGCCCTGGGTGGCCACGCGGTGGGTCCCCCACCAGCGCCGGAAGTCGGGGTCCTGGAGCGACAGCTCGCCCACCAGTTCCGCGAGCCGGGGGTCCTTCGGGTCCCTGACGGCATCCATGCGCAGCTGCGCCAGGCTCGTCCGCGCCACCCACTGCCAGTCCGGGTACAGGCCCCGGACCACCGGATCCCGGAAGACCAGCCGTACGAAGTTGCGCCGTTCCTCGGGAATCCGCGCGAAGTCGGTGAAGAGGGCCGCCGCCATCGGATTCCAGGCGAGGATGTCGGTGCGTAGGCCCAGGACGACGGCCGGAGTGGTGGGCAGGTCGTCCAGCAGCCTCCGCAGCTGCGGCTGGACCTCCTGCGCGGTGCGCCGCCGGGGCCGGGCGGCACCCCGGCCGGACAGCTCGAACAGGTACGCACGCTCGCCGTCGTCCAGCCTCAGGACCCGCGCGAGCGCGTCCAGTACCGGCTCGGACGCCTGACGGCGGCCCTGTTCCAGGCGGGTGTAGTAGTCGGGGCTGATCGACGCGAGCAGGGCCACTTCCTCCCGGCGCAGCCCCTTGACCCTGCGCCGGGAGGCCGACTCGGGCAGCCCGACCTGGGCCGGGCTCAGCTCCGTACGCCTGGCCTTGAGGAAGGCGCCCAGCTCGCTCCGGCGCGCGTTGCCGCTGCTCATGAGGGCAAGTCTGGCAGACGGCCGCGCCCGCGACAGGGGGCCTGGTGTGTCCCAGGACAGCGCTGTCCCGGGCCGGAAGACGCCCCTTACCCCTCTCCGTACCGGCTGCGAGGGTCGGTGACGCGACCGACGGACGGACGGCCCCGAGGGGGACACCACCGCCGGAGACGCATCGACCGCCTCCACCTCCAGGAGACACAGGAACATGAAGGCCGACGTCACCTTTCCCAGCAGCAATCTCTCCCTCGCCGGAACCCTCTTCACCCCCGACGACCACATCGACGGCCGGCTACCGGCTGTGGTCGTCTCCCACCCCGGCGGCAGCGTGAAGGAGCAGAGTCCGAGCGTCTACGCCGAGCGCCTGGCCCGGGCCGGATTCGCCGCGCTGGTCTTCGACGCCGCCTACCAGGGCGAGAGCGAGGGGGAGCCACGAGGGCTGGAGGACCCCTTCCAACGCGCCGAGGACATCAAGTCCGCCGTGACCTACCTGACCACGCGCGACGACATCGACCCGGACCGCATCGGAGCCCTCGGCATCTGCGCTTCCGGCGGCTACGTGCCCTACGCCGCACAGACCGACCACCGGATCAGGAGCGTGGCCACGGTGAGCGCCGCGGACATGGGCTCGGTGATCCGGGAGGGACTGGGCCGCACACAGGACCCGGCCGTCCTCAGGGCGATGCTCGACCAGGCCGGTGCGCAGCGCACGGCGGAAGCACGCGGTGCCGCCCCACGGATGGTGGCATGGCTGCCCGACAGTGCCGAGGACCTGCCGCCGACCGCAACCCGCCAACTGCGGGAGACCTTCGACTACTACCGCACCCCGCGCGGTCACCACCCGCGCGCCAACCGGGGATGGGTGCAGCGCAGCGTCGACCTGATCGCCCAGTACGACTCGTACGCGATGATCCGACTCGTCTCGCCCCGCCCCCTGCTGATGATCATCGGCTCAGAGGCGGAGACCGGGTACTTCAGCAGGGAGGCCATCGAGAAGGCGGCCGAGCCCAAGCGGCTGGCCGTCATCGACGGAGCCACGCACGTCGACCTGTACGACAGGGACGCCTACGTCACTCCGGCCGTCGCCGAACTCACCGCGTTCTTCGGCGAGAGCCTGGCCGGATGACTGCCCCTCAGCGCCGGTCCCGCGCGGCGCACGGACGCCATGCCGACAGGTGGGGTCAAGATCCGCCGGGTTACAGGACTGTCCCAGGGGGGGCGGTGGTCGCGAATGGTGAGGAACGGCGGCTGGAGGTGTCTGTCCGGCCGACCGAGGGCGTGCCCCGGCCGGGCGTGCGCCGGCGGTGGTGCGCCGGCGGTGGTGCGTCGTGCGCCTCGGTGTGCGTGTAACAGGAATGTCTTCAGGTGCGGTTGCGCGGAACGGACTGCCCGGCGGGGTGGCTCTTCGTGTGCACAAGCGCCGGTACAGCAGCGACTGGTACCGACGGTCGGCACGCCCAACCGATTCTGAGGAAGAAACGATGCGCGTTCACAAGCTCACCTTCGCAGCTCTCGCCGTTGCCGCGAGCCTCTCGCTCACGGCCTGCCAGAACGACGACGACGCCACGGGGCAGAGCGACCCGTCGGCGGCGTCCAGCGAGGCTTCCTCGGGCGGCGGTTCGGGCTCCGGCGATTCGCAGCAGGGCGCCGGGGACGAGTCTGGCGGGGAGGGCACCGGTGGGCAGGGGACGGCAGCGGGCTCCGGGTCCGGGTCCGGCTCCGGGGCGAATGACAAGGTCGGCAAGTGCCGTACCGACGAGCTGAAGTTCAAGGCGATGGACGCCACCATCGACGGCGACACCGAGGGCACCGTCGCGGTGGAGCTGACCAACGGCGGCGGCCGGGAGTGCGCGATCTCCGGGTACGCCGGCGTCGATCTGAAGACGAACTCGGGCACGCTGTCCGCGAAGCGCAGTGGCGAGCCGGTCGTCCCGGGCACCCTCAAGGACGGGGAGACCGTGGCCTTCGGCATCCACTACCCGATCAACGACTCGGGCGGCTCCGGCGTCCGTATCACCGGGCTCGTCGTCACCCCGCCCGACGAGACGAAGTCCGTCACCCTCGACTGGCCGGGCGCCGCCACGCTGCCCGTCACGGACGGGACCGGCTCCCCGGTGAAGGTCGGCCCGATCGGCAGCGCCGGCCAGGGCGGCTGACCGCGCCCGGAGTACCGTCAAACAGCGCCGCGAAGCCGCGGTGTGCCGCCAGCAGGCGGCGTTGGGGGGAGAGGGGCAGAGCAACACATGCAGGAGCCGGAGTTCCGTCGGGCGGTGACCGCGGCCACGTCGATCGCCTCGTCACTCGGCCTGGCCACCGAAGACGTGACCGTTCTCCACGACTCGAACAAGCTCACCCTGCGTCTGCTGCCCTGTGACGTCCTGGCCCGGGTGGCATCCGTCGCGCAGCAGGTCGCGGAGTTCGAGGTCGAGCTGGCGCAGCGGCTCGCCGCATCCGGGTGCCCGGTGGCCGCCCTCGAACCTCGTGTGGAGCCACGCGTCCATGAGCGGGACGGCTTCGCGGTCACGTTCTGGACCTACTACGAGCCCATGGCGCCACCCGAGGTGTCACCGGCCGACTACGCCGACGCGCTGAAGCGTCTGCATGCCGGCATGAGTCGGCTCGACGTCCCGACGCCGCACTTCACGGACCGGGTCGAGCAGGCTCAACAACTCGTCGCCAACCGCGACCGCACCCCGGATCTCGCCGAAGCGGACCGGCAACTGCTGCGCAACACGCTACAAAGCCTGAGGCTCGCGATCCGCGAGCGCGGCGAGGCCGACCAGTTGCTGCACGGTGAGCCGCACCCGGGCAACGTCCTGACAACGCCGAACGGACTGCTGTTCATTGACCTGGAGACGTGCTGCCGCGGCCCCGTCGAATTCGACCTGGCCCATGCCCCCGAGGAGGTCGGCGCGCACTATCCGGGCGTCAACCAGCACCTGCTGCGCGAGTGCCGCCTCCTCGTACTGGCGATGATCACAACGTGGCGATGGGACCGAGACGACCAGTTCCCCGACGGACGACGGATCGGAGCGGAGTGGCTCAGCCGGATCCGAGCAGAACTCGACGGCGACGGGGTGGGCGGCCGGAGCTGACCGCGGAGGGCGCATGCATGCCTAGGCATGTCCAGCTGTGCGCAACGTTTGCGAAAGCGCGTCGACGGTCACGCCCACGATGGCCAGGAGCTGCGCCGGGCTCGCCCCGGCTCTGCTCATGACCGCGAGAGACTGGTTCACGGCCGCCGTGTGTTCAGCGAAGGCATCGGCGTCCTCGTCGGTCAATCGCCCCGCCTTCAGCGCGGCGCGCAGACGCAGACGCTGGAAGCCGAGCGCCTCCTTGGCGTGTGCCGCGACGGCGGGGCTCAGCACCGGAATCGCCATGGCCGACTGGGCGATCAGGCACCCGTCGGGGAGTTCGGGATCGGCGATGCGCTCAAGGGTGACGTCGAAGAACGCACGAACAGCCGCAAGGGGCTCCGAGGCCGCACACGACAGGGCGGCGTCGTACTTCTCGCCGTAGCGCGCGGCGTAGCGATCAAGGCAGCGCAGGAAGAGCGTGTCCTTGGCGCCGAGGGAGGAGTAGATGGAGCTGCGGTTCAGGCCGGTTACCCGTGACAGGTCGTCCACGGAGGTGTCGGCGTAGCCGACGCGCCAGAACTGGATCATCGCGGCGTCGAGTGCCGTGTCCATGTCGAACTGCTTCTTGCCTGCCACGTGGCACTTCCTTGCCGGTGTCTTGATGTCTCTGGGCTGTGCTGGACACCATTCTATCTTGAACTGGATAGTTCAAGACGTGTTACGTTGAAGACAGGATCACGAGCGCGGGCCCCGCCGCCGTCCGAGACGGCACCATGGTCGCGCCGTCTGGTCCTGGCAGCCGCCGTCCCCATCCACTCATGGCCAGGCTGGTGGGGATCTGAACGTTCCGCTCTTCAACACCGGCACAACCAGCGAATCCCACACCGATGAAGGTCTCCCATGACTGACTCAGCGACCACCTCTCAGCGTGTCTCCGAAGCCAACCCCGTCCGCGACCTGCCCTTGCACGACCTGGCCGGATTCACCCACCGCTGGGTCGACGCGGACGGCATCCGCCTTCATGCCGTCGAAGGCGGCCAGTCGGCCGGCCCGGCAGTCGTCCTGCTCGCCGGGTTCCCGCAGACCTGGCAGGCCTGGCACAAGGTCATGCCCGGTCTCGCCGACCGGTTCCGCGTCATCGCGATCGACCTGCCGGGCCAGGGCCACTCCGAGCGCCCGGAGCGAAGCTACGACACCCATACCGTCGCCGCCCACGTCCACGCCGCGGCAAGGGCACTCGGAGTGACGACTTATTGGCTGGCCGCCCACGACATCGGGGCATGGGTCGCCTTCTCCCTCGCTCTCAACTACGAGAGCCAGCTGCGTGGGGTCGCCCTGCTCGACGCCGGAATCCCCGGCATCACCCTTCCGGAAACGATCCCCACTGACCCGGCCCGTGCGTGGAAGACCTGGCACTTCGCGTTCCACCTCGTGCCCGACCTGCCCGAGACCCTGCTCGCCGGCCGCGAACGGGAGTATGTCGGCTGGTTCCTGAAAACGAAGACCCTCTGTCCCGAGGCGTTCGACGACACCGACCTCGACCACTACGCAGCGGCCCTCGCCGCCGACGGCGGCCTCCGCGCCTCCCTCGCCTACTACCGGGACGCCGCCGAGTCGGCGCGCAAGAACCACCAGGCGCTCAACCACCGGCACCTGTCCGTGCCCATCCTCGGAATCTCCAGCAGCCACGGCTCCATCCCGGACATGGCCGCCTCCATCAGCCCGTGGGCCGACAACACCACCGGAGTCGTCGTGCCCGACGCCGGGCACTTCATCCCCGACGAGCAGCCCGAAGCAGTCGCCGCCGCAATAGCCGGCTTCATCGCCGGCGACGACTGACGCCGTGCAGACTCCAGTCGGCGCGCTGTGGGACTGATGACGTCTGGCTTTGTACACGAGAACGAGAGTCGTTTGTCGTGGACGCTTGAGGCACCCCGAATGCGGCCAAGCCGATGCTCACGAGCCCGGGAGTCACCCGCTGCTGACGCGACAGCCAGCTCTCAAGAGCGCGCCTTAGCTGTATTGACCCGCAGGGTCATTCACGCGGCTGATCGGTGGATGGCCGCCGAGTGCGGTGTGGCAGCGGTGGTGGTGATCCGGCCGAGTTCCTTGACGTCGACGTGGACGAGTTCGCCGGGCCGGTCGGGTTCGTAGCGGCGGATGATCTGTCCAGTGGGCCGGTCCAGGAAGGCCCGACGGTTCAGGCCGTGGCGGACCAGGATCCGGTGGGTGGTCGAGGCGGGCAGACCCAGGATCGCGCCGATGCGGGCGGGCTCGAGCCTGCGGTCCTGGCGGAGCCTGCGTACCTGGGCCTCGGTCGCCAACGGGGTGCGGTGCGGTGTTCTCAGAGGCCGGCTGGAGCGGTCGTGCAGTCCTTGCTCGCCCTCGGCCCGCCAGCGGCGAACCCATTGTGGGCCGTGACACGAGAGATCCCCATCTCGGCTGCGACGTGAGCGACCGGACGGCCGGTGCGGACACGCTCGATGAGCAGCCGCCTGCCGTGAACGGTCAGCCGGGCATCACGGTGGGACACGAAGACCTCCGTGCGGTGGGTTCCTGGACAGCTCCACCACACAGGAGGTCTTCGCCATGATCACGGTCGGCGTTGACAACGCTCATGATCAATACCCTTGGCGGGCGGCGCTGCATCCACCCTTCGCGTCGCCTTCGCTTTGGCGTCGACTCCGGCGGGACAGCACGGTGGCCGGAACGAGGAGCACCGCGCCGAGGAAGAAGTAGCCGTTGATCACCATCGTCTTCCAGAAGTCCCGTGACCCTGTGTCAACGGCCTCCTTCTCCATCCCGAGCAGGCCGTGCGGAGTGAGTCCCGTCGCTGTGGTGACGTTCTCCACGAGACCGGGCACGCCCCGCATCGTCAGCACCGCGCAGCCGATCCACAAGGGCACACGCACCAGCCAGGACGGCGCACGTGGGCCCCATGGTTCGACCGTGGCCAGCACACACGACGGTCCGTACTGCGTGTTTGACACGACGGACGTTCTACTCCTCTCTGCCGAAACGAACGACAGCCGAGCTGGCCTCCACCGCATCACGGTCCCGCTCGCCCTGGTGGCCGACCGCCCGGAGCCGACCGAGAGCGGACAGTCCACACCTCGGGCGGGCCCACAACCGCCGTGCCACCGCGTGCGCGCTCGATGTCGTTCCCAACACCGTCGACAACCACAAGGCCTGTTTCGCCGTCCTGACCGTAGAGCCCACTGGAGGAGTTGCAGAGCTGACACCGTCTTCTGGTCAGATCATCGCTGGAACCCATTGGGGTAGCTCCGCGTGCACGATGCCGGGTCAGGTTTGAGTCTGGGGGCATGAGTATCCGCCCATGGGCCGTCGTGGAGACACCGGACAGCCGTGGCCTGCGCCGCATCACCATCGGCGGCGAGACGGTCGGCAGTGCCTGGTCATCGGCCGAGCTGCGCAGAATACTCGGCCGTCTGGGTTACCCGGAGAACATGGATCTGGATGATCCGGCATCCATATGCTGGCGCGGGGGTGACAGCAGGACCTGGCCCGACCGGGCTTGGAGAAGGCGCTCGATCATGTCGCTCATGGTGGCCGGTCTGCTCGTTTCCATGGTTTTCAACGTGGTCATCGGATGGCCGGATGCCTCGGGTGCTCTCACTTTCTCGCAACGGATTACTGGAGTGCTGTTCGTCCTCTCGGGCGTGGTGCTGGGAGTTGCGGCACTCGCGGCAATCGACTACTGGGGGAGACGGCAGTTCAGGGCATCCGGAGCGATTGTCCTGCTCGGCACAGTCACTGTGCTGGCCACCGACGCTCTCCTTCTTCTCCTCTGGCTCGAGGAGCGGGAGTACACGCGCTACCTGCTGGTCTATTTGCCTGCCTTCTGCTGGTCCGTATGGGCCTTGTGTATTCTTGTGCGCCAAAAATCGTGGAAGGGGATACCGCAACCGAAGAAATTTGCTGCCGGAGTGGTCGCAACGGCACTCCTGACGGCGGTCAGCCTCGCCTACTCCACCATGTATCAGCCTGCGGCGGCCCCCATGCACTTCACCATGAAAGCGGAATTCGGGAAGGCGTGGGAGGACAAAAATCTGCCCTTCGTGCATGTTCCGATGACGCTGCACATGAAAAACACCGGAGGGATACCGGTGTACATCATCAATGACATCTACACGGTCCGCGGCAGAGTCGCCTTGTATTCCAAAGGCGATGAGGATCTGATGGAGGAGTGGAGGGAGAGCGTCGGGAAGCAAGGGGCGCGAGAGGGGGAGGCCGAACTCTATGTCGACCGACTCAAGTACACCACAATAAGCAGTGGAAGATTCTATCATTCCGGTGATTCGCTCGACGTTGGGCAGGAGTACGCAATGAAGCGTGTATTTCAGCTGCCCAGGGACGTAGGGTACGACACGCTGAGTGTTGCATTGCAGATTTCTTACATGCGAAAGGATCGGGGAAGGCTTGACGTGGAGGAGTTCAGTTCCCCGCATCCTTCATGGAACGAGCGCGACCCGCTCTACTACTGTGAACCGGCGATATGTGGGGGCCAGCTCGTCTATCGCGGAAGGGTGAGACACAACAACAATCTCATCAATGTGACGCGAAAACCTCGCCATGTGACGGCTGTCTGGTCTCCTGAAGGCCGTTTTATTTCCTCGATTTCGTCCTTCTCCTACAAATTCTCCGGGGTGGGTGACTACGAGGAGGAGAGGAGGGAGCTGGAGAGATACGGAGCTGCGAGGGCCCGGTCTGCTTCAGAGGTATCCGTGGCCGAACTGCTGAAATCTGCCGACGTCTGACCGATCACTCACTCGTCTTGCTGAGCCAGGTGTCCACCGTGACCCCGAACTTCTCGTCGAGATACGTTGCCGTCTGCTCACAGGACAGGGCAGAGGCTCCCAGGGTCCCGAACAGTTTGTCGTGCGGCACGAGCTCGGCGAGTTCGGTGATGAGCGGTACGACTTCGAACGGGCCGTTGGTGTTCTCGTTGTTCTGCAACTGGGCGAGGACGTCGAGCGTGTCATTGCTCTTGTCCTTCGCCTTCCAGAAGTCCTTAACCCCTTCGGCTTCCCACTGGGCGGGAATCTGCTTCTTCAGTCCCCGTACGAGGTCGGACTCAGGGGTGGACTCGAAGATGGCGCTCGTGCAGAACGCGGCTGCTTTGCCGAGCGACTCCTCGGGGCGGTCCTGGGCGGAGGCGGATTGCTCCTGTTGGTCCTTCATGCGGGAGGTTTTGTCCTCCAGCTCCTTCTTGGCTTCGGACCGCTCCTCCGGCGAGGCCCCGGAGTCGTTGCTCTTCTTCAGCAGTGCGCTGACCTGCTGCGTGATCTCCGTGAGTTGTTCTCGTTCCTTCGGCGGTGTCCTTCCGTCGCGCGCTATGTCCGAGGATGCGCTCAACGAGACCAGAGTGTTCGAAGTGGCCTGCTTCGACCCCGTGTTTGCAGCTGAACTCTCGGCAGCAGGTGAACTCTCGGCACCAGGTGAGCTCTCGACGGTGGATGAGCTCTCGGCCACGTAGGTTGTGTCTTTCGCTGTGCTGATCATCTGGCCCCGCACGTCCTGCGGCGTCTTGGGGTCGCAGATCATGTCCAGTGTGGAAGTGGTGCGCTTGATCACGAGGATGAGTGTGGACCGTTCTTCGGCCGGTACCCGGGTATCGCCGGCCGCTCCGAGAGCCGAAGTCACCTGCTTCACGATCGCGGTCAAATCTTTCCGCAGCTCCGGGGGTGTTCCCGCGTCATTGATGGCCGCCAGCGCGGTGGAGAGATTCTCCGCGCTCTCGATGACACCCTGCCTGTCCTGAGGCAGCGTATCCGGGTCCTTCACCGTGCTGATGATGCTGATCAGCTTTTCCACGGTCGATGCGAGTTCTTCGGGGACTCGTTCCTTCTCCTCGTTCAGCGTCGTCGTCGCCTCGTCGATCTCCACCTTCTGCTCGGGCGGCGGGTCGGAGGTCTGTCCGTCAGTATCGTCGGGGTCTGACGGCTCAGTTTCCGGCGTCCCGCTCGGCTTGGAGGAGGGAGACGTCTCGGGTTCCGGCGAATCGCTTGGTGGGGATGTCGGTCCGGAGTCCGGTGGTGAGGGGGGAGGCTCGGTGGGATCGTCCGGTTCACTGGGCTCGGAAGGGGGCGACGGCGGAGGATCAGTGGTCTGTGCCGGGACTCCGGCATGGCTTCCGTTCGAGCTCTGAGAATCCGTTGCGGCAATCGTCAGACCTGCCGGGAACGCGAGTGCTGCCGCCAGGAGAGAGGCGTTGACCGCGTGAAGTATGTGTCGCCGGGAGATTCTGGCCATAATGATTCCAGATACGCTTGGCGCCGTAATGTTCCGTCGATGGGGAAACTCCGCGTTGGCAGCGGCTCCAGGGAAAGCGGAGCCGGAAGCCTGCGAAGTAGGTATGAACCTACTCTTCACCTGCCCGGCGCCGTCTGCAACGGGAGCACCAAGCCGCGGTACGGCCGGCCCTCCCAGCACGAGCGACGTCCGCGAAGCAGGCACCGACTTCGGCATCACGAGCGGCACCCGAGCGTGACGTGTGCCCAAGGGCAACCATTGCCCAACCGCTTCCTGCCACTTTCACGGTTTGCCGCAGCCGACTGCCAGTCGCATCGTAGAAAGTAGGGGAGGGCCTGCCGCACGGCACGTTGTTCGTTTCGCCGGCTTCCCCATGTCTCCCCGCTGCGCCTCACGATCAAGAGCGGTGCGATGCGACGAGGGAAGGATCTCGCCATGCCTCATCCATGGATGCCCCAAGCCCTCAGGGCGGACGTCGGGGACCATGCGCCATGCGACCCCGAATTCCCGCCAAGGGCTATCGCGCACATTACGGCGGACAGGGCGGCCACCGCCGAATCTCCCCTGGATCTGGTCCCGTTCGCCAACCTCAAGGGCTTCTTCACCGGCAGCGGCAAAGGCCGGGCTCCACAGATCCTCTGGGATCCCTTCACCGGAGCGTTCGCCCAGTTCTTCCCCGCCACTTCCCGCAGCAAAGCCGTGTTCGACGCGCCTGGTGGCACTCGTACCAACCGGGCCGGCAGAGTGGTCATCCAGATCGAGGCGTTGTTCTTCCCGCACTGCCGTGTGAACGGCAAAGTGTTCGCCAGGCTGGCCGACACTCCTTGCAAGGGGTGGGGCGATCTCCACGCATGGGTCAGCTCGTGGGACGTACCGGACGTCTGGCCCATGGGTCGCCCGACGTCCCTGTCCCGCAATACGTGTCCGGCCGACAAGTGGCGGACTCAGGGCGGCTGGTACGCCCACGCCCATGTCCCGGAGAACGACCACGTCGACCCAGGTTCCTGGCCCGCGTTCGGGTCCCAGCCGCCTACTCCCTCCCATGCTGAGCCCCAGTTCGAGCCGTTCCCCGGTGCGTCCTTCTTCCAGGCGGGGCATCAATCACCCGTCATCGGCGGAATGCATGGCCGGCTCGTCGCTGAAGACTGCGACCGCTACACGTCCAGCACCAGACTCGACGTGTGGGGAGCGGGCGACGTGAGGTCCTACACCGCCTGGCAGCAGAAGCTGGGTTTCGAGGGACGCGCTGCCGACGGCGTCCCCGGCCGATTGAGCTGGGACAGGCTCGAAGTCCCCAACGTCTGAAGTTTCATGAGCAACAACCGCGGAGCCTTGAGAATTTGTCGAGCTGACGTCAGAAGACGTGTTTGAATAGCCCCTTTTGTGGGTTTGCGAGGGGCTCCCATCGGGCGCATGGTGGAAATAGACGACCGTGTCCGACCGACAGGCGCACTCCTTGACCGGCGCTACCCTGCTCTAGAACGGGCTTTCTTCGGCGGGCAGACGAGCACGGGGCTTGCGGAAGGGCAGCGTGCTGGGACTCACCAACTCGGCTCAACCGAACACGGTGTCTGCTCAGTAGAAGGAGACAGGGTCATGCCTGCTTTGGCACCATTTCCAGGAGCGAAATTTTTCCACAAGGGACAACGTAGTCCCATGATCGCGTCGATGGGCAAACGTCTGGTGGCGGAGAAGTGCGGCAAGTACCGGACGGGACCCGGCCCCGAGTGGACGGACGTCGACCGGGAGTCGTTCGCCGCATGGCAGCGCAAGATCGGGTTCGAGGGGACCGACGCCGACGGCATTCCGGGTAAGACCTCCTGGGACCGCCTCCGTGTCCCGGCCTCGTCGTCGGCTCCTGACGGCCGCGCCGTGTCTCCCGTACCGCAGCACCGCGCCACGACCGCCTACCGGGTGAAGGGGCCTCACTGGAGCTTGGGCTACCACACCGGAGTGGATTACGCCGCTGAGAAGGGCACGTCATGTGTTGCGGTCCGCAACGGTTCCATAGTCCGCAGCGGGAAGGACCGCAGCTTCGGTGACTTCCTCGTGCTGCGCGCAGGCGGGTTCGACTATTGGTACGCCCACCTCTCCGAGCAGACCGTGAGAGGAGGTTCGGTCAAGGCGGGCCAGAAGATCGGAGAAGTCGGCTCCACAGGGAACGCAACCGGCCCTCATCTCCACTTCGAGAAGCGCCCGGCCCGTGGTGGCTTCGGAACAGACGTGAAACCCACCTGACAGCCGTCGAAGTGCCCCCTGCAGGATGCGTGCTGGAGAGAAACGATGGACCTCTTGCCGGCCGAGATCAAGGTCAACGTCGAGGGCGACGTCGCGGGGGCGCTGTCGGCCCTCGGCGGGTCGCGCAGCCCGATGACGACGCGCCGCATCTGGTTCGCCGAGGAGCGGAACGGTGTCGCCGAGGGCCGAATGCCCCTGCTGGACGGCGGCGCGATCGTGCGGTTCAGGATCGGCGGAACCCCGGACGATCTGACCGTCAAGTTGCGTCCGTGCACCCGGGAGCAGCTGGTCGGCCGGTTCTCCGCTCCCTTCGAGGCGGAGCCGTTCAGGTACAAGATGGAGGAGGACTGGTCGGGGAATCGCCGTGTGGTGGCCGCCTCCCTGACGCATGCCCACCCGCCCGGAGCGCTCGCGGACGCGGTGAAGCCAGGGGCCGATCCCGCCGCGTCGGTCGACGCGGTGCAGGATCAGTTCCTGCACGCCTGCGCACCCGACGTCCGGCTCGACGGGCTGGTCGCGCTGGGGCCGGTCCACTCGACGAAGGCCGACGACGTTCCACTTGACGACCTGGAGGTCGACCTGGAGGCGTGGTCGGTTGCCGGACTGCGCTTCCTGGAGATCTCGACCCGGGTGCAGCCCGAGGGCGAGGACGACCTGGAGAAGTTCACGGCGCGCGCCGAGCGCAAGCAGCGGGAACTGCAGGACGCGGTACGGGGACGCGGAGTGGAGCTCTCCGAGCACACCGACGGCAAGACCCGACGCGTTCTTACCGCCTTGGCGGCGGCTGAGCAGCGATGAGGCGGCGGTTCACCGACCTACCAGGCCGCCGGGAATCAGCGACGGGACGTCGGGTGCCAGACATCGCCGCAGCGAGCCGAGTTGCTCACGATCGCCGTGGGCCCGTTCTGGATCCCTCCGCTCGTCTAGACGAACTCGTTGCCGATCAACTTGTGCAGGTCGGGCATCACTCCGATGAAAGCACCGGGAGCGCCGGGACTGCTGTTGAGCGGGCGGGTCAGCACGTTTCGCATCCGTGTCGCGGAAATCTTCCCCGGTGCCCCGGTCGCCGGGTTGAGGGTCTGAAACAGGTTCTGCACCAGCAGGCAGACGCCGGCGATCACCGGCGCCGCGGCCGAGGTCCCGCCGAACGGCGGTGCGGTCCAGTAGCCGTCCTTCTTCCTCGGCGCAGCAGGGTTCCCGCACGTCACCACGTTCTCCACCCAGGAGTAGCAGTCGATGCGGGTGCCGAAGCCACTCATCACCCCATTGGTCGCAGGATTCGGCGCGGCCAGCCTGCCGTGCGGGAGCGCGGATGAGCCGCCGCCGACCACGATCGCCCCGCAATCCTGGAAGTCCGGGCTCTGCCGGTCGAGCGAGTGGCGGCCCTGCGGTCCGACGAACTGGTCGAGCGGGGCACCGCTGTTCCCGGCCGCCTCGACGACGCTCACCCCGCGCGCGGTAGCGAGCCGTACCGCGGCGAACACCGCGGGGTCGGTCTCGGCCGGCACGAGGTGCTTGACGCCGCTGATGGTCGCCGCGAGCTGGGCTTCCAGCAACAGTACGTCGCCGAAACGCAGCTGCGCCTGCGCCACCATCACCGCGTGGGCGAGCTCCTGGCGGCTCTGGAAGGAGTTGAACGGTGGATTCGACTGGTTGTACGACATGACCCGGGTGGACGCGCCCGGCGCGATGCCGCAGATTCCGACGGTGTTGTCGGCGCCGACCACCTCTCCGAGTACGGCGGCACCGTGCGGGAAGCTTGCGGCGATGTTGTGTCCGCCGAGCAACTGGATCCCGGTCGGCAGGTCCTGGTGCCCCCCGAGGAACCAGCCCTGCTCGACGTCGATGAACTGCAACCCCGAACCGTCGGCGCCTTTCGCCCATGCCGCCTGCACACCGATTCCGTCGAGCGCCGGCCGTAGATAGCCCTGTTGGCTGAACAGCGGGTTCGAGGTGCCGACGACGGGGTCGGACGCCAACGGCGTGGTGTACGCGTACTCCACGGTGCCGGCCAGCTGTGACAACGCCGCGGCCAGCCCGTCGGTGTCGAATCCCGGTGGGCAGTCGATCGCGAGGAAGTTGTTGAAGTCGGTCGCCGAGTAGTCAGGGTCGGCGGCACGGGCCTCGTCGATCATCACCTGGATCTCGTCGCCCGTGTGCGTGTCGAATACGCGGCGCAGCCGCAGGCCCGGCAGCAATGAGCCGATCACCGCGATCACCGGCTCGAACCCGGGTCCGACGACCGCGTTGGCGAAATCGGTGAGGGTGAGGGCGCCGCCGGGGCCGAGCGGGACGAAGGTGCCGTCGACCACTTTGACCGTCACCGACGGCACCAGCTCGCGTTCGAAGACTTCCTGCCTCACGCCAACAGCGGGGTCGAAGCGCAGGGATCCGTGCTCGAACACGTTCCTTCGCCCGAACGGGACGGCTGCGTCGTCGATCTCGTCGGTGACCGGATGGCCGAGACCGCTGTACTCCGCGCCGAGCTCGAGGTAGGTGGCGAGGATCAAGCCGTGCAGCTCGAATGCCTCGCCAATCCGTGGATGGAAGAGGATCCGACCGAACTCGAAGTGGCGCATGGAGCCCCCGTCGTACAGGACCTCCTCCGGTCCCACGGGGGCGCCCAGGTTCAGACCGGACGCCATGAGTTCGGCGTGCTTGTCGTCTATCGAGGTCACCGTCGCGCACCCTTCGGAGGTGTGCCCCTGCTTCGAAGTTATGGCAGGCGAGCTGACTCCGCCACCCAGACCTCGCCGAAGAGGAACGACCCGCCGACGGCGTGGACTTCAGCACGGTGCAACGAGCGCAACGGCGACTGCCAGGCCGGGTCGCCCCGACTGGGGCCGCGGCGTCACGTGGCACGGTCGGCTCCGTTGTGTGCGTCGGCTGCCGCGGCGTCGGTCGCCGCGCTGTGACCGGACGCGGTCGGCGGCATGGGCGGCAGGCCCGCTGAGAGGCCCGGCAGCAGGACGGGCTCCAGCCGGACCCGTTCCTGTCTGCCCAGGTAGCGCTCCAGCTGCGGTGGCCGGTAGTCCGTGTTCCGGTCGTAGCGCTCCTTGGCGGGTACCGCCAGGAACTCGTTGCCGTCGGCCTCGCCGTCGTCGTTCACCGCCTCTCCGAGCGGCCGGTGCAGCGGCTTGGACATTCGGTACATGCCCGTCCGTGAGGCATGCAGAACACCCGAACCGTCCGGTCGTACACGGAAGTCGATGCTTTCCCCGGGCTGCATCACCCGCGGTCCGTCCGTGCTTAGCGCGTGGGAGTCGAACTCGAGCCCGTGCCTGCGGGCCTGGTCGACCATCCACAGCAGGGCGACGTCGGACAGTCCCGTCTCCTTGTAGCCGCCACCGACATCGGAGTGAACACCGGCGAACCACACCTGCTTCAGCTCCTGACCCTGCTCGGCGGAGCCGGGGTTCTGATGCCACAGCGTTGGCCGGAATGCCGAGCGCTGCTCGTCGGCGGCCAGTGCATGGAAGGCCGCCTTGATCCAGCTGCTCAATTCGGTGTTGTGGAACGCCCAGCGGCGGTTGAACCTGTTCACCGCCGGATGCAGCCATGTCGTGTCCGGCACCGGAATGCCCAGGGCGCCGACCGTGTCCCACACCCCGACGAATCCGATCTCCGTCTCGAGCGCGTAGGAGCGGCGGAACAATGTGGCTGCCGCGCCGTTCGGTTGCTCGATCCGGTCGCGGTACAGAGCCCAGGCCTCCGGGATCCGGTCGGCGTGTTCCCGGCGCAGGATGCCGCTGTTGCGTACCAGACCCGCGAGACTGCGGGCGGTGAACGCACCGCGGCTGAAACCGAAGAGGAACAACTCGTCGCCCGGCTCGTACGTCTCGACGAGGAACCGGTAGGCGCCCACGATGTTCCGGGACAGCCCCACACCGAACGCGCCGCCGCGCAGGCGTTCCCGCCGATGGGTACCGACACCGCTGTGGTAGTAGACGCGTTGCTCCACCCCGGCGGCGGACTCGGGGCGCACGGACAGCGCGACCTTGGCGACGTTGGTCTTGCTCGGCTGGTCCGCGAAGTTCCATGTACCGTCGCAGCAGACCACCAGACGCTTGGCCATGACCATCCCTCCTCGCGAGAGCACGGAACGGCGCACAGCACCACTTCCAGGGTCGCACCCACTCGCGGGCCGCGCCATGCGACAGCCAGTCAGCACTCTGGCCGGCAGCAGACACCAACTCCCGCTCAGCGCAGCTCGCCCGGTCAGGCTCTCAGTGGTGATGTTCCGCCTTCGGGGGCACCATGGACAGGAGAGGCGAGTGGCCTCGGACCGGGGGGTCTGCCTTCCCTTCCCTCGTACGAGGGGGTTCCGTCATGGCTTCCCACAGCCGTTCTCCCGTCACGCTGACACTTCTGCAGGAGATGCGCCAACGTCGCCAAGACGGCCGCTTCGGCAGTGGTGGCCGCCCCGGGCGGCCCGGTGGCGGCGGTCATCCCCACCGTCCTGGGGATGGGGGGCGTCCTGAACGTCCGGGTGGAGGTCGACCGGACCGGCCCGGGGGTGGTGGTCGCCCCGACCATCCCGGCGGCGGTGACCCCGGGCATCCCGGCGATGATCGTCCCGATCGTCCCGGTCGCCCCGGCGACGACGGCGCGGTGGGACCGTTCCGGGTCGTGCGCCCGGCGGACATGCTGGTGGTCGACATCGACCTGGTGAACCTCCGGTTCGACGGTCGCCGACTGGTGCGGCGGGAGCCGGCCGAGCCGACGATGATCCTGGTCGGGTTGCCACCGCAGCACGTCCTGGAGGAGGTCGCGCCGCAGCTGGACACCGTGACCACCTCACCCGCGTCCATGAATGCCTTCGCCTCCGGTGCGTCCCAGCTGGTCTTCTCGGTGCCGCCCGAGGTGGACAGCCTGGAGCTGTCCTTGGCAGCCCTGCTCGACTGGGAGCGGCTGGTGCCGATCACCGTGCCGGTCCCTCTGCCGGGCACCACCCCCGCCGGGCTGCCCGGAACCGTCCTCGAGTTCCCCACCCGGCTTCTCCTCACCTACGACGAACCGGTCAACTGGACGTGCCGGACGGAGCCCCACAGCGCCGACGGCCGTACCGGGTTGTGGCACGCCCTGCTGAGCAGCGAACGAGGCGGCGACGCACTGCTGCGGGCCCTCAGGAGGGTCGACGACCGGGCTCCCGTTGCCGTGAAGGTCCCTCTGAGGGACGAGGACCTGGAGGCCCTGGTCACGCTCACCGGTCGGGCAGAGCTGATCGACGCCGCAGGCGCTCCCATCGTGCTGCCCAGCGCACCTTTGCGTGCCGAACAGTTCATCGCGACACCCATGGGCGCCTCCGCCCACCTGCACGGCGCCTGGGACGACGTGTCGGAGGACGCCACCGCGCAGCTCGGAACGATCGGCAGGACCAGCCCCGACCTGGTGGCGTACGACCACATCACCGGCCTGGGACGCGACCAGTTCGTCAGGGTCGTCATCCGCGGCTTCCTGACCACCGGGCACCCGGCCCTCCTGGTGAAGGAGTTCAAACGGTTGTTTGTCGCCCACAGCAACGACGGCATCGTGGCCTACCTGCAGCAGGAGGACCGGATCGTCCTTCGTGAACCCGAGGTGCGCTACGGGGAGAACACCGGCTTCGCGCATCAGGGACGCGAAATGCCCTTCCGTACCCTGCGTGTCACCGACCGGGTCACCCCGCCGATCAAGCCCGCCTGGTCCGAGAGGAGTGCCAACGGCCAGCCGCAGGCTGACAAGGCGTTCTGGATCGAGCTTCAAGACGGAAGCAGCGATCACCAGTTCACCGTTCTCGCCACCGATCACGAGGGGCGCAAGGTCAGCTTCACCACACCGCTGGTGTTCGTGCCCGCCTCGCACGCCGGTAACTGGGAGGAACTGCAGGAGCGTTACTCGCCGAGCGAGACGAGCGAGAGGGACCGCCTCAACCGGCCGCTGAACGGGCAGGTGATGGCCATGGCCGAGCCACCCGCCGACGCCCCCGGCAGCACCAGTCACGCGGTGGGCAGGCTGGGCCTCGCCATGACCCGGAAAACGGCCGGAGGTGAACACCCACTGGCCGGCACACTCGTCGTGTCCACCGCCGAGGTGCGGGTCCCCGCCCTCGAGCAGTTCACCCCGAAGGCGGGATATGTGCCGGTCAAGTTCAACGACTTCTATCGCGACCGTGGCATGGCGGCGCACCCCGCACGCGCCTACCTCGAACTGGTCGATGCGATCGGACTCGATTTCGCCGCGGAGAAGGTCGGTGGGCTCGCCCGTCCCAATGCCGCGGTCAAGGTGATCACCAGCCAGGCGGGCGTCGTGCCGGACATGTTCAGCGTCGGCTCCACCGGGGAGATCGAGGCGGCGGACGTCGCGGACATCAGGAAGGCCTTCGGAGCCGCCAAGCTGCTTGGCTTCATCGACCTGGGCACACTCGTGCCGCCCGTCACCAAGCCGGACCTCGACCGCCTGAAGGCCCTCGGGGACAGTGAGATCCAGGCCCTGCTGGACGACGCTACCGGGACGATCCCCGCCCCCGTGCTGCGCATCCGCGACCTCGCGGGCGGGGCGGGCAAGGAATTGCGCTACGTGTGGAAGACCAGGCTGACGCCGCCGGTTCCCGGGCCGACCGGGGAGACGTTCCTTCTGGACGTGGATGACACGGTGCTGACCCTGGACGCACGGACGACCGTCTCGAAGGAGGCCGGGGAGAAGACGTCGATAGAGGGCCGGCTGCGCGATGTCGCACTGGAAATCGCCGACGTCGCGCGGATCGAGATCGCCGACCTGAGGTTCAAGTCCATTCCGGGCAACAAGCCGGACGTGTCGGCGTCCGGTCTGGAACTGAAGTTCCTGGGGGATCTCCGGTTCGTCGACACGCTGCGCAGCGCCCTGCCCGCCGACGCCTTCGGCTCCGGCGCTTACGTGGACGTCCAGTCCTCCGGAATCCGCACGGGTTACGCGCTGGCTCTTCCGGCCATCGGGGTCGGTGTCTTCTCGCTTGCGAACGTCTCCTTGAAGATGGAACTGAACATCCCCTTCGAGCCCGACAAATCCATTTCCTTCCGCTTCTCGGTCTCCGAGCGGCAGCGCCCCTTCAACGTCACCGTCTCTCTGTTCGGCGGCGGTGGGTACTTCTCCCTGCTGGTCGACGCGGAGAAGGGAATCAGGGAAGCCGAGGGCGCCATCGAGTTCGGTGGGGGTGCGGCGCTGAATCTGGGCGTGGCGAGCGGCGGAGTGACGATCATGGCCGGCGTCCGCTTCGAAGTCAGGGACAAGAACGTGAAGGTGGGCGGCTACCTGCGCTGCAGCGGTTTCCTGACCGTGCTGGGCATCGTCACCGTTTCCGTCGAGTTCTACCTGGAGCTCATGTATGAGAAGCACGGCAACGAGTCGGTGGTCCGGGGGAGGGGCACCCTCAAGGTGAGCGTCAAGATCGCCTTCTTCAGCAAGTCCGTATCCCTCGAACTCGAGCGGAGCTTCTCAGGCGCGCCCGGCGATCCCGCCTTCGTCGACTGCTTCGACAAGGAGACGCACTGGGAGGACTACTGCCTGAGCTTCGACGGCGATCCGTAGACCGGCCGGGATGTGATCATGAAGTTCGAACAGAGAGTGTTGTGGACAGTGCTCCCAGCGGGACTGTCGGCAGACGGAACCCAGGTCAAGGTCTCGGTCTTCGTAGCTCCCCGGCTGGGGGTTCCCGACCCGGATCCGGCGCCCGATGCGCCGGAAGACCAGGCACGCGGCACACTGCGGTCGTTCCCCGACTTCCTCGCCTGGCCCGACAAGGTCAAGGACGCCACCTTCGAGTTCGGCCCGGGAGACGGCGTTTCGCCCTCCTTCAGCGGCCCGGTGCGCCCGTCCGGCCCGCCTCCGGATACCGAGCTCTGGACGAAACTCTTCGGCGAGGACATCCCACTGGACCCGTACGTCTTCGAGAGCATGGCCGAGCAGGGCGAAGGGGCCCGCACCTACTCGGCCAAGCGTGTGAGTGACGTGACCCGGGCGGCCTACCGGCTGGCGGCCACGGAGTCTCCCGAACAGCCCCCGGAAATGCGCTCCATTCTCCAGGGGATGATGAATAGCAGGGCCCCCGGGCTCGCCTCCGAGGTGTCCGAGATGCGCCGAGGTCTCGACGAACTGGAGGATTTCCACCGTGCTCAGGTCCAGAGCGTGCCGACGCTCGCAGGTGGAGAGGCGCCGCCGGCTCCGGCACCGGAGAAGCTGGAGCCGGACTTCCATCAGATGCTCACCTCACTCGGCGACCACCCGGCACTCCTCCGACGGCTCGGGCTGATCCTGGACTTCCTCCTGCCGGCTGAGCGGATTCCCGTCTCAGCGGGTGAACACCTCTTGAGTGTGGTCCCGCACTGGGCGCCCGAACTCGGGCCCAACTCACAGGACCTGCCCCCGCGCACGCGTTACGTCTACCCCCCCGACCGGAAGCTGTTCGTCGCCGCACCCCGGACATTCGAGGCCGACCCGCTGGGCTCTCCGGCGCTCGGTCTGGTCGCGTTGCCCGAGGAAGACTTCTCCCTCGAACAGGCCGACCTCGACGGCGCCGCGCTCAAGGTGGCGGAGCTCGCCCGGGATCCGGCCGAGGCCGGCGGTGCCGCGTCGGATCCGACCACGCAGGCCCCGGAGACCAAAGGGCTGGCTCCGGTCCGTACGCAGGGGATCTCCTTGGTCAGAGACGGCCGCGCGGAGGTTCTCACGGCCGACTTCGCGCAAGCGGCCCACACCAACGACACGGCCGTCGCCGCCCTGGAGGCGAACAGGCAGGCCGGGGACGGCCAGGATGCGAACCGGCCGGACTCGCCGGCCATGCCTGATCTCTGTGCCGAGGACCTGGTCCGCGGTCACCGGATGGACGTCTGGGACGACACCCGGGCACGCTGGTACTCGTTGCACGCACGCACGGTCGAATACCGCTCCCCAGGAGGCGATGAGCCGCTCCTCACGGCTTCCGACGAAGGCTTCTTCCAGGTCAACCTGGCGTCCCCGCCGGCCGATGCCGGCAGCGACGCCCTGTACATCCCTGAACGGATCACGACCTGGGAAGGCTGGTCCCTCTCCGCTCCCCGTCCCGGCCGGGTCCTTGGCATCGGGGAGGGGGCACCCGACGAGGTCGTCGAACCCACCAACGAGGCACGGACCCGGCTTCCGCTGGAGATCGACATCGGGGTGCAGAAGGGCTCGCTGCCCCTCCTGAGGTTCGGTCGTGGATACCGCATACGGCTGCGCACCGTCGACCTGGCGGGCAACGGCCTCACTCCGGGGGAAGCCGACGCGCTGGTGGACAAGGACAGCAGCGGCGACTGGGTGCTGCCCGGGAATGGGCCACTCGTGTTTCGGAGATTCGAGTCGGTGCCGGCTCCTGCCGTGGTGCCCAGGCTGCCCCTCGACGAGGGTGCCTCGGTGTCCCGGATGGTCGTCCGAAGCACCCCGGGCAGCGCACCAGGCCCAGCCGGCGCCGGGGCCCCCGACACGGGGACGCGGACAGTCCTACTGGCCAACGTGCAGCCCGGGAGAACCAACGACGACGTACGTCTGGTCCAGCAGGCCCTGATCGACCGCAACCAGGCCATCCCCGCAGGTGCGACTGGGCACTTCGGCGCACAGACGACAGAGGCCTACGCCGCCGAACAGCGCGAACAGGGCTTCCACGGCGGGGACGCCGACGGCACCCCCGGCTGTCAGTCCCTCACCGAACTCGGCCGCAAGAGCGGCTTCACCGTCGACTGCGACTCCGCTGCCGGCACTCCGGGCACGGCGGGTGAGGCCCCCCGGGACACGGAACCGGCGCGGACCGCCGAACAGTACGCCGCCGAGCTCAACAGCTCGCCGCTGGTGACGACGGGGGAGCACACGCCCTTCAGCGGAGTCGATGAACGTCACCTGGTGGCCCCGAAGGCCTCACTGCAGTGCGTCGAGCGGCACGGGCTGCTCGACGGAGCCATCGGTTCGCGTGACCGCGCCGCCAGGGAAGCCGGCTACGAACTGGCATCCCGGGAGAACGGCTCGCTCAACGATCCGGCCCAGCCGGACGTGGAAGTGAAGACGATCGACTCGCCCGCCGCCGACCCGGAGCACCCTGCGGCGACCGCCCGGTACAAAGGGGAACACATCGAACTGCCCTATCTTCGCGAGCCATTGGCCACCGGTGTTCTGCTGCTCGATCTGCCGGGCATGCAGGAGGGCGAGCCGTTCGAGATCCCTTGGGGAGGCAGCGCCTGGCACCGGCCCCGCTCCTTCCGGCTGAGGCTGGCGGAAGGGAACGCCCCGCCTCACTTCGACGAGTCGTCACGGGTGCTGACGGTCTCACTGCCCAAGGCCCGGGTGGCCACCATACGGGTGTGTTCCGCGATGCCATTCGACGAGAAGCTGATGGGCCTGGCCTCCTGGTGCCGGGAACAGCCTGCTCGACAGCTGACACCGGAAGCCGCGCCGGAGGAACGGGAGAGGGCGGCACAACAGGACGAGGAGGAGCGGGAGCGGGCATCCACCGCGATGGAACGTGCCGCCGCCGGGCGCCACTGGATGTTCACACCCGCGCAGGAACTCACCCTCGTGCACGCGGTACAGCGGCCACTGAAGCAACCTGTGCTGGACCTGAAGCCCTCGGCGCATCGCCCCGTGGAGGCCACGGCCGAGCACCTCGACGGCGTGATCAGGCTGGACGAAGCCAGCACGGACCGTATCGGACTCGTCGCGAAGTGGACGGAAGTGTCCGACGAAGGAGAGGAAGGCCGAACCGAGCGCCCGATGACCACGCCGGTGTTCGATCTCCTCACGGCGAGGCTGCCCCTGAACGACGAGGCCGGTCCCGAACCGGCCACCCTCCGGGACGGCACCCTGACCTTCAGCACCCGGACCGCCGAGGAGTCTGCCAGGCGGGAACCGAGGAAACACGACTTCGGCGACACCAAGCACCGCAGGGTGCACTATCACCCGGTGGCCGGGACCAGGTTCGGCGACTACTTCCCGACCCGGCTCGCCGAGCACGACGCGAACGCGCTGACCGTGGAAGGCACGGCCGTCGAACACTCGGTACCCAGCAGCGCCAGGCCCACCGCACCCAGGCCGCTGTACTGCGTACCCACGCTGTCTCTCGAGACCGTCGAAGGCCCACCCGGTACCATCGTCCGACGTCGCCGTGGCGGCGGCATCCGGGTGTTCCTTCAGCGTCCCTGGTTCTCCTCCGGGGACGGCGAACTCCTCGGCGTGGTACTCGGGGAGGCAACGGGCGCCGGCACATCCGTCACGGACGCCCCGGGGGTGACGCTGATGGGCCGCGACCCCGTCCACCGCTCCGCAGAGGTCGTCGCACCGACCGTGTCGACGTTCACCAACGCGGTGCGGCAGGCCGAAGGGCTCACCCCGGTGCCCACCGGGTCGCCCACCGTCACCGTCCTGGGCTTCGCCCCGCAGTTCGACCCGATGGGGAACCGTTGGTTCTGCGACCTGGAGCTGGACACCGGCGACGCCTGTCTGCCGTTCATACGGCTGGCACTCGTGCGCTTCCAACCGAACTCGATACCCGGAGTCGAGATCTCACCGGTCGTGGTCACCGATCTGGTACGGACCCTGCCCGACCGTGAACTGCGGGTGAAGCTGGACGAGGTGCCGACCGTCAGTGTCACCGGTCCGTCGTACGACCCGAGCGACTCCCCGCCGCCCCGGATCACGGCCACAGTGCAACGCCGACGGGACGCCGTCGCCGACGAGGACTTGGCGTGGGTGACGCTTGACGACACGACCGTGACGCTGACCTCGATCGATGCGGTCTCCACAAGGACCCCGTCCTACGTCGGCCAGGTCCATCTGCCCCCAGGCGCTCGACGGGACCGACTGCGTCTACTGGTCATGGAGACCGACGGCATACCACCCGACGCGGCCACCCCGCCGACCACACCGGGGCCGGTGGTGTACTGCGACACCGTTCACTTGAGCGGGGATCACCGACGCCATGATGACCACAACCGCCGTGATCACCACCGGCGTGATGACGGCCGTCGGAATTGACCCGTCGAGCAGCGGTGTGCTCCGGCCGGGGGAATCCGGGCGCCCGGCCCGGGGGCGCGAACCCGGGCGCGCGGAGAACGGCTGCCATCCTGCGCCTACGGACAACCAGTCGAGCCGTTCGGAGATCACCTCATGCCCATCAGCCAGTCGGTCGGCCGCGACGGCACGAATCTGCGACGGGAGGTGCAGTACGTTCAGGCGCTGCTCAATGTCTTCCGCGCCGAACAAGGCCAGACGGCGCTGGACCTCGACGGCCTCGTCGGGCCCCTCACCATTGAGGCCATCGAGGGGTTCCAGTCCGCCGAGACGGGGATCGTCGACGGCCGGGTCGATCCCGGAGCACAGGCGATCGGGGCGCTCGAGCAGCAGACGGCAGGGGTGCTCGACGAGCTGCGCGCAGTCACCATGTTCGCGCTGCTGCTCTCCCACCGGCCGGTCGAGGAGGAACCGCCGGTCGTGGAGGACCCCGTGCTCGACGACAAGGAACTGCAGGGCCTCGTGCAGTCGATCTCCGCGGAATAGGAGCGCAGGCTGTGGATCCGACCGAAGAACTCATCCTGGAGCTTTCCCAGGCCCTTCTCGCGCTCTTCAACTCCTCACGTGGTGTGATGCACGGCGTCTACCAGGGTTCGCACGAGGCCGCGTTGTTCGAGGCCCAGGGCGGTGTCATCGGTCCTGGCGGGTTCAACCACCTGACCAACGTGATGGACACGGCCCGGAACATCCAGGGCAACCGCGACGCCGTCGAGTTGGCCTTGAACCGTCTGCAGGGCGTCGGACCCGCCGTCGGCTTGCGCGTACGCAGTCTGTGCGACCCCGTCCTCAAGCTGGCGGACGACTACTTGAGGATCGCCCAGCAGACCAACAACGCGGCAACCGTGCTGCGGCAGACCGATCCCGCCCGCCTGCAAGGAGTCGTCCTCGGGCAGGGCGGGCTCGGTCCCGAGATCGGGCGCACCCAGCAGGCCCTCGTCACCAACCAGATGAACGCCATGTCCGCACAGCTGACCGCCCGAGGAATCGAACCACGCCTGATTCCCTCCGCGCAGTCGGCCCTTCAGCCCGTGCTCACCTCCATTCGTCAGCTTCCCCTCAACGGCCGCGAGGCCGCGCAGAAGCTCACCGGGGCGTTGGGCGCGATCATGGTGCTGGTCAGACAGACCGCCGCGCGGGCCGGGATCATCGGACGGGCCAGGCTGACCGCCGCGCTGCTCGGCATCGAAACTGCTCTGGTCGAGTTCGGCGCCCGCCTGACCACGCCGATCATCATCATCGACCGCCGGGTGCTTCACCAACTGATGGGCGTACCAGACGTCGACGGGGCCTGAGCACCGACTCCGGTCGGTGCCCGGGTCGATACAGCTGTCAGGCGTCCTCGAAGAGGAGGTCCTCGGGCGGACGGGTCATCCTCACCGTGTGGCCGTTGGTGACCTCCACGACATGGTGGAGGCCGGCACGCCGCTCGCCTGTGGACAGGACGGAGAAACGGTCCCGGCCACCTGCCAGGAAGGCAGGGAAGCACGACAACGGCATGATGTCCAAACGCAGATAGTCCATCGTGCGCCGGAACAGTTTGGGCAGGATCACCACCTCGTCGGTGAGCGAGCCCGGACCTGTGATCTTTGCTCCGGTCGTGGTCACGTCGCTCGCCCACAGGCCGCGGCGGGCGTCCCGTGCCCCGACGGCCACGGCGGCCATCTCCGTACGGAGAGTGGTGAACAGGCTGCGGTAGAAGGTCGGGTAGGCCAAACCCTCCGTGAGCAGGTGGTGATTGACCGTCGTCCGCAGCACGGGGACGGTCACGTCGATCTCCAGGCCGCTGGTGCCGGGCGGATCGCCCCGTCCGGCCAGGGCTATGCAGCGGCCGTGGACATCGGCCCCACGGGTGAGTACGAAGCCGGGCACCGTCTCCGGGGTGGTGGCGGTCACGCTCTCGTCCGGTCGTCGCTGGACGTCGGTGAAGCCGAGCCAGTCCAGCATCTCGTCACGTGCGGCGTGAGCGAACCGGAGCGGCTGGTGGTCACGGCTCGGACCGTAGTGGGTCTCGAGCGCGTCGACCGCGTCCAGACGCAGTTTCGCGCGTCCCACGGAACTGTGCTCGACAGCCCGCCCGCCCCCTCCACCGACAAGGCTCCACTCGGAAGGCTCGTCCGCGGTGAAATGAACCGTGTCCCCGTCCGGCTGCGACCCCGTCACGTTGTAAAAGCCCTTGATGAGCAGCATAGGCATGGCGACTCCTCAATGTCGCGGAGATCTCGAGGCCACACTTACCAGGATACGCGGGCTGGACTGGACCGCAGTTCGGAAATAGCCCTGCAGCGGTGAACAGTTGACGACGCAAAGGGTGAGCTGCGCCGAGTTCCGTAAAGCCCGATCTTGGTGATCCAGGCGGGCGCGGGACGTGCTCCAGACTCGACTCGACCGGGAATCGCGTGGTCGCAGGCTGATGTGGCGGGCGCGGATATTCCGACTAAGCTGATGAATTGCAGTAAGCGCACGCAGCCGGACGTGAGCTGCAGTGGCACATTCGAGATACATGCGGTGTTCGCCGTACTACGGACACCGAAATGCCGCGGTCGGGAACACGCTCGGGGGCGTCTTCTTCAAAAACGCGGCAGCAGCCCGACGTTTTCCCCCGTGTCCGGCCGCCAGCCACCATTCGGCACCAGGAGGAACCGGTCATGAGCGAGCCCGGTACCGTCGCGCTCCGCGCCCCACAGGACGGCTCGGTCCAGGCCATCGCCTTCAGCCCGGACAACAAGCGCTTCGCCGGCGGCGGCAGCGACACCCGGCTGCGGGTGCGCTCGATCGGCATCGGGGCACCGCCACTGGAGGTGACCACCGACGGATCCGTGACGGGCATCGCCTTCAGCCCGGACGGAACCCGGATCGCCGTGGCCGACTTCGAGCAGGTGCTCCTGCGGGAGAGCACCACCGGCACGGCCCTGTGGCAGGGCCCACTCGCCCCCGGCACCTCGGTGAACTCCGTTCGGTTCGCCCCGGACGGACAGCTGATCGCCGCCACCGACACCCTGGTCGCCGTACTCGACCAGGCCTCCGGGGAGACCACGCGGCGCATCACCGTGGACCCGCCGCTGATCGCCGATGTGGACCTCAGCCGGGACGGCAGCCGGATCGCGCTGGCCGTCGACGAACGCCACGGTGGAAACCATCGGCACGCCGGGTCCGCGCGGGTGCACGATCTGGCGACCGGCAAGGAACTGGGACGGCTGACTCCGCAGGACGCCGTCCTCACCGTCGCGTTCAGCCCGGACGGGCTGCACGTGCTCTGCTGCGGGGCGGACGACACCACCCGCATGTTCGAGGCGGAGACCGGGAAGCAGGTCTGGCCCACCCCGGAGGAGCCCGACGAGAAGGTCACCTCCCCGAGCTGCCTCGCATTCGACCCGAAGGGCAAGTGGACCGTGGTCGGCGGCGCCGACGGGTTCGCCCGGGTCCTGGACGCCGAAACGGGCATCGAGCGCGGCCGGGCGCCCAAACTGGACCCAGGCTCTCCGGAGGACCAGAGCTTCGGAGCCGTCACGCACGTCGCGTTCAGCCCCAACGGCAAGCATGCGGCCAGCGCCTCCATCGACAACGTCGTACGGCTGTTCAACATCGAGGGCAAGGAGCTGTACACCGTGCCCACGGAGGAGGTGCTGGCGCTGCGGTTCAGTCCGAACGGTCGCTGGCTCGGCGTCGGCACCATGAACGGCGCCCTCGTGATCGACAACGGCGAAGCCAACCAGGGGTGAGCCACCATGGACCCGCACGCACTCCTCCAGCAGGTCGCCGACCAACTGCGCGCGCTGGCCGAGGACGCCGTCGACGGCCTGGTCGGCTCCCTGCCCCAGCTCGGCGAGGACCCCTCGGCCGCGGGCACCGTGTTCGCCGGCCGTCTGCTCGCCGTGCACGACAAGCTGCCGCCGGGCAACTCGCTGGTGGGACTCCTGAGGGAGACACTCGGCGACCTGGACGCCGCCTCGCCGGTGCGACTGCACGGCTGGCGACGGGCCCCCGGCGCGCCCCTCGGCGTCGCCCTGGTGCTCGACGACCCTGCCGCAGCCGCCGGCGGGCGTGCCGTTCTCGGGGTGACCCCGGACGGACCCGTGTTCGACGTCGTGGTGACTCCAGGAGCGGCCCTGACCCTGCCCCAGACCGTCCATGGGCCCTGGAGCGCGGAGGCGACCGTCACCGCCGCACAGGGCTGGGACGCCGCCTTCGGGCCGGGCCTGCCGCCCGCACCGCCCGGCGGAAGCGCCGCGATCCGCCTGCGCCGCACCGGGAAGCTCACCGCCGGAATGACCGACGGGCCCGGTATGAGCGTCGACGGCATCGGACTGACCGTCACCTCGGAGCCGGGCACCCCCGCCGCCCTCGAGCTGGAGTTGCAGGGGTTCACCGCCTCCGTGCTGCCGGCCGCGCTGGCCCGGCTCCTCGGCATCGGCGGCGCGAGCCCGATGTCGGGACCTCCCGCGCCCGTCGTCCTGCGCGCCGACCGGGCCGACGGCCTGCGCTTCGCCGGCACCGGCGGCCTCAACGTTCCCCTCCCGCTCCGGCTGAACGGCCCCGGCGTGTCCAGCCGTGGCGCCGCCCTGGAGCTGACCTCCGACGGAGGCGAGCCGCGGTTGGCCCTGTCCGTGTCGGCCAGCGCGGGACTGCCGGGCCTGCCCCTGAGGGTCCACCTCGACCGCGCCGGGATCGAGCTGCCGGTCACGTTCGCCCCGGCCAACCGTCCCGGCCTCGACCCGAGCAGGCTGCGTGAGCTGTTCCCGGACGGCATCGGAGCCGAGCTGAAGGTGCCGCCCATCTCCGGCGGCGGCCTGGTCCGGCGCACCCCCGACCAGGGTTACGGCGGCCTGATCTCCGTCGACCTCGGCGTGCTGCGCGTCCAGGCGGTCGCTCTGTTCCGCCCGCCGGACGGCAAGGCCCCCACCAGCTTCCTGGCGCTGCTCGCCGCACAGTTCCCGACCCCCGGCATCCAACTCGGCCTGGGCTTCGCACTGGACGCGGTCGGGGGACTGGTCGCGGTGAACCGACGCGCGGACGTCACCGCGCTCCAGCAGCTCGTCGGCGACGGGAACGCCGACCACGTGCTGTTCCCCGACCGCGCGGTGGAACGCGCCCAGGAGATCATCGGATCGCTCGGATCGGCGTTCCCGGTGGCGGCAGGGCGCATTCTGGTCGGGCCGATGATCCGGCTCAACTGGGGCGGCCGCATGGTGTCGCTGTCCGGAGCGGTGATCCTCGAACTGCCCGCGCCGGCGCGCGCACTCCTTCTGGGACGGCTGCTGGTCGGGCTGCCCGACCCGACCGTGCCGCTCATCCGCCTCCAAGCCAGTGTGCTCGGCCGGATCGAACCGTCCGTCCCACTCTTCGAACTGCTGGTGTCGCTGTCCGGGTCGTGGATCGTCGGGCTCGCCGTGCGCGGCGAGCTGTATCTGCTCGTACGCGGCGGCCGGCAGCCGGAGTTCGTCATGTCAGCCGGCGGCTTCCACCCCCGTTACACCCGCCCCGCCAGGGTCCCCGCGCTGGACCGGCTCCAAGTGGACCTGGCCCCGGGCCAGGGGTGGGGACTGCGCATGGAGGCCTACTTCGCCGTCACCTCCAACGCGGTGATGTTCGGCGGCCAGGTCCAGCTGAACGCCACGATCGCCGGCTGCGGGGTGACCGGCTGGCTGGGACTGGACGCTCTGTTCGTCTTCGACCCGGTGTTCGCGTTCTCCGTACATGTACGCGCCGGAGTGGCAGTCCGCGCCTTCGGGCGCCGACTGGCCGGGATCGCCCTGGACTTCACGCTGGAGGGGCCCGCGCCCTGGCACGCTTTCGGCACTGGCAGCATCTCGGTTCTGTTCTGGGACGTCGAGCTGGACTTCGACATCCGCTGGGGCTCGCCGCCCGCCGTCGCGCAGAAGGCCGGACGCGATCCGATCGAGGCTCTGACACCCGAACTCGCCCGGTCGAAGGCGTGGGCGGCGGAGAGGCCGGCCGCCGAACGGACCGCGCTGGTGTTCACCAAAGCCGCCGACGACAAGCTCAACCAGGGAACGCTCGTGCATCCCGACGCCACCCTGCGCTTCACCCAGCGCGTGGTGCCCCTGGGCGTGCCGATCTCCCGGTTCGAGCGGCGGCCCGTGCCGACGCAGACCTGGACGATCAAGGAGATCACCCTCGGCACCACCAGGCCCGCCAGCGGACTCCCCTCGCTGCCCGAGCAATTCGTGCCCGGCGAGCTCTTCGAACTCACCGAGGACGCGCAACTCACCGAGCCCGCCTTCGTCACCCGCGCGGGCGGACTGCGGGCCGGCACCGACGGCATCGTGCTCGGCGCCGGCCACCGCGTGGACGACGGCTACGAGACGGGCTACGAACCTCCGCTGCCCAAGAAGCAGTTCTCTCTCTGGCCGGGGCTGTTCCGCCGGGAGGCGGCCGTTCGTGTCAGCGCGGCCGAACGGCTGGAACGGTGGCGTACACCGGAAGCGGTGATCAAGGTGCGCCCCGCCACACTGACCGTGACCGCCGCCGATTCGCTCCGGCCGCTGCTGGATGACGTCACCATGGTCGACGCCACCGCTGACGCCTGGCAGGCGATGAGCGGCCAACTCGACCAGCCCCAGGAGTCGTTGAGGATCATGGAGAGCTGGGAGGTGGGCCGGTGAACACGTCCCGCACTCTCCGCCGACCCCTCGGGAGCGTCGTATGAGCACGCGTTGGTTCTTCTCTTCCGCGCGGGTCGGCACCGCCGCCTCGGCCGACGGCCAGGCACTGCACACGGGGGTGCGGTTCTTCCGGGACATCGACGGCCGCCGCGAGGAACCGGACGAGCTGAAGGGACCGACCCTGTCGCTGGTGGGGCCGGGTGACGTGCTCGGCTTCGACCGCTCGATGGTGCTGCGTGAGGAACCGCCATCCGGCACACCCGACGCGGCGGAGAACGTGCTGGCGAGCGTGGAGCTGGC
This sequence comes from Streptomyces sp. NBC_01723, assembly GCF_036246005.1. Classification (NCBI taxonomy): domain Bacteria; kingdom Bacillati; phylum Actinomycetota; class Actinomycetes; order Kitasatosporales; family Streptomycetaceae; genus Streptomyces; species Streptomyces sp. NBC_01723. Next base: position 273,874 of record NZ_CP109171.1, on the reverse strand, counting down.
GCACGCCGACCTGCCCTGGCTGCTCTCCCCGGGCAAGGTGACCACTGACGGCGGACCCACCCCGCAGCCCTGGATCGCACTGATCGTGCTGGCCGAGGACGAGGCCGCCCCTCCCCGCCCCGGGCACCCACTGCCGATCCTCACCGCGCCGGTCGCCGCGCTGCCCCCACTGGCCGAACGGTGGGCCTGGGCCCATGTGGAGGCACGGCTGCCCGACGACGTCACCGACCTCGACAGCGCACGGCGCCTCGTCGAACAGGGCGCGCGGAATCACTCGGCCGGTGTCGTGGGACGGCTGCTGTGCCCGCGCCGGCTGGCCCCCGACCGCGGCTGGATCGCCGCCGTCGTGCCCGCCACCGCCGCAGGGCGTGACGCGGGCCTGAACGCTGGGGCAGGGGCGGCGGCCACCACGGACGCCTGGCCGGTCCCCGGTCGCGACACCGTCGACCTCCCCGTCTACCACTGGTGGACCTTCCGTACCGGGAAGGCGGGCACCTTCGAGGAACTCGCCCGCCGGCTGCGCTTCCGGCCCGCCGCCGAGTCGGGACTCGGCACCCGGACCATCGACGTCGGCCGCCCCTGGCCTGCCGAGGAACCCGTCGGCCCGGCCACCGCCGCCATGGACGGGGCCCTGCGGCCACCTGGCCCGACGCCGCTCGAGACCTGGTCCGACCTTGCGGCCCAGGACCGGTTCCGGGCCCTGATCCGCGAGCGGGTGGACGCACCGGCCCGGCTCCGGGGCGAGCCGGTGCCGGACGGGGAACCCGCCGAGGACCGGGAGGTCGTCGCCGTCGCTCCGCCGCTCTACGGCAGTCACCACACCGGCGAGCAGACCGTGCCCACCGAGCCGGACACCTGGCTGAGCACCCTCAACGTCGAAGTCCGCAGACGGGTCGCCGCCGCACTCGGCTGCCGCTATGTGCAGCTGGAGCAGGAGTTCCTGATGGCCCGGGCCTGGGAGCAGGTCGGCGAGATCCGCCAGGCCAACCGACTGCTGGCGGCAGGCGAGCTGGCGGCCGTCGCCGCCGAGCGGGCCCAGCGCAAGCACCTCGACCCACTCGACGCGGCCGGTCTGGTCACCGTCATGGCGCCGCTGAGCGGGCGGGTGCCCGTGTCCGCCACGCAACCGGACGCGGAGCCGACCACCCTGGCCACCCTGCTCGCCACGGCACCGGACCTGCCGGCCGCGGTGGCCGGCACCTCCTTCGCCCGACTGACCCGCGCCAATGGCGCCCTGGCCCGCCGCGCCCAGCGCATCACAGCCGAAGAAGGCGGCGAGACGCCACAGGCCGGGTCGTTCCTGCAGGGGAAGCTCAAGGGCATGGCCATGGTCGACGACGGTGATCCGGAGGCCGTCCTGCACAGCGAACTGCGCGCCGGGATGCCCCCAGTCGGACTGCAACTGCTGCGGCTGGCCGACCGTATCCCCGCCGACATCTGGGCACAGCGCACCGAGGACGACGATCGCCCGCTACGGCCGATCATGGCCCACCCGAAGTTCACCGTGCCGATCGCCGAGGAACTGCTGGCTCGCTGGCCGGAGTGGGCACTGCCCGGCATCGGCGCGATGCCGCACGAATCGGTGACCCTGCTGGAGACCAACCCCCAGTTCATTGCCGCGCTGCTCGTCGGACTCAACCACGAGTTCAACCGCGAACTGCTCTGGCGGGAGTTCCCCACCGACCAGCGCGGCACCCCCTTCGCCCGGTTCTGGCCCGGCGACAACGCCGACGTCGAGGAGATCGCGTTGTGGCCGCTCGACGCCCCACTGGGCAGTCAGCTGCGCACCGGCGGCGCGGGCGACCTGGCCATGCTTGTGCGCGGGGACCTGCTGCGCCGCTTCCCGGGCACCGCCCTGCACGCCGTACGCGGAGTGGACGGCGAGCTGCCGCCCGCCTTCGACGGCGTACCTGCCACCTCGCTCGCGCTGGACGAGTCGACCGTCCTGTACCTGTTCGCGGACCTCGACGAGGAGCGGGCCCGCACCGAGGACTGGTTCTTCGTGTTCCGCGAACCCATGCGCGGCACCCAGTTCGGATTCGACACCGGCTCTCAGCCCGCCCAAATCGAGACCTGGGCCAACCTCACCTGGCAGGGCGTCGGCGTGGAGCCCACCCGATGCGTCCAGCTCGTTGATGCGCCCGGCACACCGACCAAGCTCACCCAGCCCGACCCGCCGGTGTGGGCCCGGGACGCGGCCGACATGGCCCGGATCGCCTTCCAACAGCCGTTCCAACTGGCCTTCCGGGCCACCACGCTGCTGGGCGGCTGACCGTGCCTGGAACAGGAGCAGTGGGGATATGAACGACGCCTTCGCCGCCCGCGCACAACTGGACCGGGCACGGACCGAAGCGGACACCGCGCAGGCCCTCGCCGACGAGCAGGAGGCAGTGGTGCGGCGCCTGCGGGCGCACACCCAGGCCGGCCTGCCGGACCCTCCCTTCCCGCCCACCGCCGCCGAAGCGCTGGCCGCTGCCGAGGCGGCCCTGCCGGAGCTTCTCAGCAGGGCCGAGGAGACGAACCGCCTGGTCGTCGGAGCACAGGAGGAGCTGACCCGGGCCGTGGCGGAGGGCGAGGCGCTGTTCCCCGACGACAACACGGCGCCCGTCGCGCTGCTGCCGGTGCGGGTCGAGACCATCTGGTGGGAGCCGAAGACCCTGCGCGTGCGGATCTACCCGGACGACATCCTGCTGTCCGGCTTCGAGCCCGGACTCACCCCCGCCGAGACCGCCGCCGGTACCGCCTACTGGCAGAATCCTGGCCCCGAGGCCTGGCAGAAGGTGCTCACGAAGCTGCGCCCGGCCCGCGCCTCCTGGGCGGTCCGCGCCTGCCGCCCTGGCGCCCCGGCACCCGCGACGCGTTCCGACGATCCCCGGGAACACCGTCCGCACGGGGTGTCGATGCCGAAGCGCTGGCGTTTCCTCGGACTGTTCGAGGGGCAAGTGGTGGTCGACAAGCTGGGCCGCCCCGTACCGGACCCGCTGCCGATCGGTCTGCTGCGCTCCGAGGAGGAGGGCTGGGAAACCGAATGGTTCGAAGCGGTCAAGGCCGGCATGGGCATCGAGCTGATCGTTCCGCCCGAGAACACCGAGAACCTGGACCAGCTGCTGGTGGTCGGCGTCCGCGACGACGCACCCGTGGACGGCGCGGCCCGGCTGCGCGACCTGCTGCACGGACACCGGTACGGCGGCGGGCTCGGCCTGCTGACCTCCGGCACCGCCACCAACAACACCCCACGCTCCCGCTCGGGTTGGTCCTCCGCCCCCGCCTACCCCGGCCCGGATCCCGACGGGGAGGCGGCGCAGCGGCCGGTCGCCGACACGCTCGCGACCGCGCTCGGCCTGCCGGACGCCGGATTCCTGCGTGACTGCCCCGGCGCCGATGACGCCGCCCCGTCGGCTGTCGCCGCGCTGACCCTGCTGACCTGGCCCACGCTCGGCAAGGGCTTCGCCGAGGCCGCGCTGACCACCATCGACCTGGGCACCAAGCAGCCCAGCGGGGTCTCCCAAGAGGGGCCCTGGCGGGCGGTCCGTGAGCACCTCGCCGAGCACGTCCGCGGTCGCGGACCGCTGCCGATGCTGCGCGTCGGCCGCCAGCCGTACGGCGTCCTGCCCGTGACCGCGCTGGACGACTGGCGCGCTGAGCGCTCCGACGACGTCGACGGAGTGATCGCGCCCTGGCTCATGCGGCTGCGGCAACGCTGGCGGGCGGTACTGGACGAGCGCGTGGCCCAGGACAACGGCGACGAGGAACTGACCATCCCGCGCGTCGAACCTGGCAAACCCGTGGACCGGGTCGCGGTGGACGCCCTGCAACGACTGCCCGTGGCCACCGGCCTGGGCATGATCCGGATGAGCGGACCGGAACGCGCCGTATCGCGAACCCCCCTCGACGCGCCCCCGGCGACGCTCGGCGTGCCAGGGCTGCCGCCCGACGGGCTGGCCCGCTGGACGACGACCAGCGACGGCTGGACCTCGCTCGGCTGGAGCCTGGACGAGGCGACCGGCGTCCCGGAGTTCGTCACCCGGCTGACCCCGGATTCCGAAGCGTTTCCGGCCCGGGCGACGGCGACCGCGGACTTCCTGGGGGCGGTACGGGCCTTTCTGGAGGGGGACCTGGAGGCCACAGCGTATGACGCGGAGTGGCCCGTGGAGCTGTCCACGGGGCGGGAGACCCCTCCCAGGCGCAGTACGTTCTTCGATCTTCCGGGCCTGGAGGAGGAGCCGTCGCCCACGGAGGGCGAGGAACCGGCCGGGGGCGTCGAGGACGAGGAAGGAACCGAGGAAGTCCCCGATTCCGAACGGGACATGAGCGGAGTGCTCGACGCGCTGCTCTTCCTTCCCAACTGGTCCACCTTCCTGGGCGATTTCGACCCCGCCGGAGACCCCCTGCGTCAGGCTCTGGCCGTGGTCGGCGATGTGGATCAGCTCGTGGCGGACGTCCTGGAAGGTCTGGACGAGGGCGAGCGCGCGGCACGCGTCGCCGCCGCCACCCCGGCCGCTGCCGCGCTGCCCCGGCTGGAGCAGGCGCTGCGCACCCTGGCCGCCGTACCGGTGACCCGGCTGCCTGAACTGCTGCTGGAGGTCGTCGACGTCCACTCGCACCGCCTTGACGCCTGGATCACCTCACTGGCGTCGAAGCGCCTCGCCGAACTCCGGGCGTCCGGGACCGAGGGCGTTCGGTTCGGCTGCTACGGATGGGTGGAGGACCTGCGCCCGCCGGTGCCGAGAGAACAAGTGGAGATCGACCTGGACGACGTGGCCACCACCGTGGAGCTGTCCGGGAAGGACGGCTACATCCACGCGCCCTCGCTGCACCACGCGGCCACGGCGGCCGTTCTGCGGTCCGGTTTCCTCGGCAACCCCGACGAGCAGAGCTACGCGGTCAACCTCACCTCCCGCCGCGCCCGCGTCGCCCGCTGGCTGCTCGGCGGTGTACGGCAGGGGCAGAACCTGGGCTCGCTGCTCGGCTACCGGTTCGAACGGGCCCTGCACGACGCCGGACTGGACCACCTCGTCGAACGGTTCCGACGCCAGTTCCCCCTGCCCGTCGTCCCCGAGACCCCCGCCGAAGAACCCGACGCGGACCTGTGGGCGCGCAGCGCGGAGGCGGTCTCCGCGCGCAACGTCGTCGACGGCATGGCCCTCGCCCGGGCCGGGGCGGGCGCACCCGACCTGGCCAGCGTCATCGACCAGGCACCGGTGGTCGGCTCGGACAACGACCGGGCCGCGGTGACACCGCTGCTGGACGACCTCGCCGACGCCCTCGACGCCGTGGGCGATCTCGTCCTGGCCGAGAGCGTCCACCAACTGGTGGGAGGCAACCCCATCCGCGCGGGCCTGGCCGCCGACACCCTGGGCCGCGGCGAGGACGTGCCGGACACCTTCCGCGTCCTGCGCACCCCGCACCGGGCCCGCGCCCTGACCCACCGCACCGCGGCGCTGCTCCCGGCGGAACCGACCGCCCCGACCGGCTGGCCCACCGATCCACTCGCCGAGCTGCAGCCCGCGCTGGAGGCTTGGGTCGCCCATCTCCTCGGCCCGGCCACCGGCTGGACCCTCGCCGGCACGCTCGGCGACGGGCAGGCGGAACCGCGCACGTTCGAACTCAGCGCCGGCCAATTGGGATTGGGCGCCCTGAGCGCCGTACTGGACGCTGCCGCCGCCGAACCGGCCGCGCTGCGCCGGGCGGTTCAGGGCGCGCGGGGCGTCCCGCCCGAGACACCCGTCGTGTTCACCGGACCGGGATGGAACGGCCTGCACGGCCGGGCGGCCCGGATCCGTACCCTGCTGACCAGCGCACAACCGCTGCTCCAGGCACACCTGTCCGACGGCGCCGCAGGCCGCTCGGCCCACACTGCGGGAGTGCGCTCCCGTCTCGCCGCCTTCGCCGAGACCCCGGTGCTCGCCGGACACCCCGCGCAGGCCGAGATCCGCGAACTGGCGGCCCAGAACGTCCCACCGGAGTCGGCCGAAACCTGGCTCGCACGGGCCCGCACCGCGCTGGCCCCGGTGCTCGGCGTGGACCTCCCGCTGCTTCCCACGCTCAGCGCCCCGGGCGGGCGCGCCAATCTGCCCGGCGCCGACATCGAGGACTGGCTGCGGCGCAACGCTGCCGTACGGCCCATGGTGCGCACCCTGCACGAGACGCTGCTGTTGGCCGGAAACCGGGGCGGGCGGGTGGAACGGCTGCGTGCGGCCCAGCATCCGACGGCCGAGGGCGACATCTGGATCGGCGGCTCCTTCCCCGCCGGGCAGCGCCCGCCCGCCACAAGCCACCTGGTGTGGCACGCACCGGCCGACCTCGCACCGGACGCGAACGTCACCGGGGTCGTCCTGGACGAGTGGATCGAACTCCTCCCCGGCTCCGACCAGCCGCCCCCGGGACCCGGCCCCGCGCCGGAGACCGAACTGACGGGCGTCGCCTTCCACTATGACCGCCCGGACGCCAAGGCCCCGCACAGCCTGCTCCTCGCGGTCCCGCCGGACATGGACCGAGGCTGGACCTCCGACGGACTGGCGCAGGTGCTCCTGGAGACCCTGGAGCTGGCCAAGCTGCGCGCCGTCGACCATCAGGATCTGAGACGGCTGAGTTCGCTCCTGCCCGGCATCCGCATCGCCCAGGAGAGTGCGACAGGGCGGGCCCTGGCCCGGATCGAGACGAAGCGGAACGACACCGACCCGCATGGCCCGTTCCAATTGGAGCCGCGTCACCGGGCCACCGACGTCGACGCGGGCCTCGCCGCCCGGGTGCACGATCCGCTGTGGCTACTGACCCGGCAATGGCAGTTCGGGGAGTTCACCGCTCAGGACGCCGGATCCCCGGCCGTGGTGCGGATGAGCGGCAGCAGCGCGCCCATCGAGGCCTGGCGCCCCGGCGGGGCCACCGACTGGGTGCCCTACGACCTCGGCCAGGGCCCGCTCGACACCCGGATCGAGGACGAGCGGGTCCAGGTCGACGAACGGATGCGCGCCGAGGGCGGGGCCGCGCTGCTGCGCATGTGCGACGACGCCGGACTGCTTGCCGCAGCGCTGACGGTCCTGGCCCCGCACCGGCTGCGGCCGGGGGAGCCGGACGCCGGCCTGAGCGGTCTCCTCGACGGAGGACTGCCCGACGCGGCATCGGTGGCGGCCGCGCTGGACGCGGGCACCTTCGACGCCGGACCCGAACCGCGGCTCGGCGAGGTGGCCGCCCGCTGGCGGAGCTGGTGGGCCGCCCAACTGGCCGAACACGGCCCGGACTGCTTCGACCCGCACCGCGGCGAGTACGCCGCCGAACTGTCCGTCGGCGGCACGGTCCTGCGGGCCGAGGAGTACCAGGGCGACGGACTGGACTGGTACTCCCTCGACGTCCACCCCGACCCGGACGCCGTGGCGGTACCGGCGGGGCAGAGCCGGACGTTCGCTGAGGAAAGCCTGCCGTCGACGGTTCGCTACGGCGGGTTGCCGGCCGACCGCTTCTGGGAGATGGAGGACGCGCGCGTCGACCTCAGCGCGGCGGACGTGTCCACGCTGGACACCGGGCGGCTGCTGCTGATCTCCTTCGCCACGGTCTTCGGCAACGACTGGTTCCTGGTGCCGCTGGAGGTGCCGGCGGCCTCGCTGACCGTCCTGGACCGGCTCCTCGTGCGGGACGTCTTCGGCCGTCACCATCTGGTGGAGCGGGCGGGGCGCGACGACCCGTCCTGGACGATGTTCACCCTGAACAGCCCCGACCCGGACCACCCCGCCGCGTCCGGGCTGCTCATGCTGCCCTCCGAACGCGGCCAGCCGGGACAGCCGCTCGAGCGGGTCCTCCTCACCCGCGACGAACTGGCCAATCTCGCCTGGGCGGTGCAGCACCAGTACACCGACGGTCGCGGCGAGCCGGTCGACCGCCGCGACCGCTGGGCCCGAACGGCGGCACCCGAACCCGCTGTGGCCGGGGATCTGCCCGCGTACGCGGTCCAGTCCGTCGTCCCGGACTACTGGTTCCCCCTGGTTCCCGAACCGGTGCGGGCCGGTCAGATCCGGTTCCGCCTGGCCACCCTCACCGGTCCCGGCCTCGACTCACGCCCCGAGGGCCGTCTCATCACCCCCGGACTGTGGCTGCACGAGGAGGAGGTACCACGCGAGGGAGTCCTGGTCACCCGCCGCCCGGTCCTGGCGCGCTGGTCCGACGGCTCCTGGCACAGCTGGGTACGCAGGGAGAAGACCCCCGGCACGGGGGAGAGCGCGAGCGGTCTGGCGTACGACACGGTACGGCCCACGGAACCGTGGCAGTGAATGGAGAAGCACCCGCCGCCGGGCACCGGAGCACTCCGCGTGCGCATCCGTAAAGTTGAATTCACCCCCAACGGCACCTTCCCCGAACTTTGATGACGGCGAATTAGCGAGTCGCATGGACGCCAACTAGAGTTGCCGGTACGGGCGTCAGAGGCGATAATTCAAGGGAGAGTCGAACCCTGTCGGCCAGCAATCACCTGTCTGACGATACCGAAATTTGCAGGCTCCACGGTTCGGTCTTTCGCCTCGACCACAGCACCTCACTCCATCGGCTGCTCCGCGCCGTTGCGGCAGCAGCGTCCGACCGAGGGAGCCTAGCCATGGCCAAGACAACGACCGATCTTCCGGTTAACGGATTCGTAGCTCAGGAGGTCGCCTTCTCCCAGCTGTTCGGCAGACTATCCTCGGGGTTCAAGAACGCCATCCGAGAGAGCGTGACCGAACCTGCGGTGAACGCCGAGAAGATCACGTCGAACAACCAGTTCTGCCTGATTACAGTCCTGGGTCACTCCGACCGGGTTGACACTGCGGGACTCAGTTCGGAGCAGCGTCGCGCACAGGAGCTCGAGGCAAGCGACAGGCGGGCCATCAGCGCATACCAATGGGTCTTTGATCAAATCACCGCTGCGCTCACCGCTGCTGGGGAGACCCCTCCGCCGGCTGTGAAGGACGCGACGAACTTCGAAATCGTCCCCATACCCTGCGGGGCGGCCAATCTTTTGAATGTGGTGCCGACCAGCGAGGCACAGCGGCAGGAGAACCGGCGCGTCCAGTTCGTTGTTTCCACCTTCACTCCCTGATCGCTCCGTTGACGTCCTCGTGCTCCCTGTTCTGGTCGGGCGGTACGTTCGAGTTTGCGGAGCCGATTTCCCGATTCTCCCCGCCGGGGAAGTTCCTGTTCCACTCGTACGCGGCGCTGTAATTCCGGGAGTAAGAGCCTGCCCGGCCCGCCTTGATCCCCCAGGCCAACAGCATTCCTAGTCGATGATCGTCTCCTCTTCTCGGGCATGGCGAGCCGACGTGCGGCCCTTGGTAGCCGCCGTCGGCGATCCTGGTGGTGTTGCCGACGGCGACCTTGGCGCCGGACTCGTCCCAGGCGCGGCAGTCGTGCCGATCGCCGGGCAGCGGACGGCCGGCTTAGACCGTGTCCTACGTGGTGAAGCGGTCGTTGGTCCGTTCACGGGGGTGCTGCACCGGCTTGAGGATGCCGGCCTGGTCGACGTCACCCGCGTCGTCCTCGACACCGCCCACGTGAGGGCAGCCCCGTGACTACCTGGCCTTTCTCGGACTCGCCGCCGCTCTCTGCTGCTACAAGCGCCTCGTCCGCCTCACCACGTAGGACACGGTCTAAGCGTCACGATCCACCGTCGCCGAGACCACAGGCGATGTCGGGGCTGTAGGGGTCGCGGGCCCTGGGGGCCCCGCGGCTAGGAGGGACTGTGCCTGGGTGTCTACGAAATGTGTGAAGACCTGCTGTGCGTATCCGAAGATGACAGCCCAAGCAATGATCTGAGCTGATGAGTCCAGGTTCGTAAGCCCAGGCACAAACCCGCCACGCATGAGCAAAATTCCCAGCACAGCTGTCAGCGCCCCAGTTGGCAGTTTGAGCAGCGCGAGAGTCAGGGGCACAGCGAATGGGGTTGAGGTGCCCCGCATACGACGGAGTGCCGCCGCGGCGGCGATGCATGCGGCCACAACCCCCACCAGCTCAATGATCAAAAAGTCCGCCCCGCGAGCGGTGTCCGCCACCAATGCCCTGGTCGCCGCAGGGTCTGTACCTTCCATAATGAAGGTCATGTCGATCGGGCAGACGGCTACCTTGTCGGCTGCATTGAGCTCCTCGGGGGTGAAGCACAGCGGGACCGCGCCGGGGTTGACGAACCCAAGGATCGCGACAAGGATGGCCAGCCCTGTCAAGCCAAGCATGAGCCACCAGACGATATAGACGAAGCTGCGTACCCGCATGGCCTCGTCGATTCTTGCCTGGCGGGCCACGCCCATCGCTTCGAGCAAAATCTCACGCTGTACCTCCGACGGAGGCACCTTTTCCGACGTTTCTCGGGCAATCTTCTCCGCTTCCATCCGCCGCGGGTCATCGGGCGGCAGGTGCTCGTGCAGGAAGGCCAGCACGCCCGGCAGCAGCGGCAGCACCTCGAACTTTTCCGACGACCGCAGCAGTATGTTGTGGGCAGCGTCGATATGGATACGCCCGACGATGACATGGGCGGCGCGCTTGTACTGGGGGGAGTGCTCGGGGGAAATGGCCTTCTCCGCCTTCTCCAGCTCTTCTTTGGCCTTCTTGAGAAGTTCCGCCTTCCTCCTGCGCTCAGCCGGCGCTCCCTCTCGATGCGCCTCCTCTCGATCGTTCAGGAGTGCGCGCAGCTCGCTGATGCGTGCCTGAATGCCCTCACGATGTTCCCAGGGCCCCGACTCAGAGGCGCGACAGCGTCGCCATTTGTCCATGATTTCGATCTTGCAGGCCGTAACTCTCGGGCGTATGTAGACACGCCCCCTCGACAGATCGCAGTACTCAACCTGCGGTGCCCGTTCGCTCGTGCGGGTGCAGATCGTGCCAGCTCGCCTCAGCGTTTCAGTTGAGGCTGCTGGGCGGCTGAGCGAGGTTGTTTGCGACTGCGTCGGCCGGTAGACATGGTGAGGGCCCGACGCGGGGTCGGGTCGGGGCAGTGCGGCCAGGCGGCCGTGAGCCCATGTCGCCAGGGCCAGGTCGCCGATGTCCGAAGGCGGAGGCGGCGGGTGAGGGCGTGGCGGAATGGGTATGCGATGCGGCGGGGGAGGAGGGGACCGGCGAAAGTCGATGACGCCATACCTGTCTGCCCGCTCGAGCACCCTGCGCCGAGCAAGCCCACCGCAACAACGAACGCGGGTCCGGTGAACTTTCGGGAGCCCCGGCTCCTGGGATACTGCTGCTCAGAATCAAGTCGCGGCATTCAGCCACCCCCTTCGGGCAATGATGCCCGGCTCGGATTCCGTTTCAAGCGCCGGGTCAGAACACGTCGAGGCTGCCCTCCAGGCTCAGCCACGACAAGGACGCAACGGTACTCAGCGTTGGGCACAGCTCACGCAGCTTGTCCGGACTCGTCTTCGGAGGCTTCGGGCTCACCCCGTAACAGCCGGCCTTCCGAAGCGTGTTCACGGCCCGCGCCACCTGACCCGCGGCCTTCTTGGGGACGGCGTACTCGTTGCCGGGAAAGTGCTTCCAGATGTGCCGGTTCATCGCGTTGGCGACTCCGCCGACCGCGGTGAGGTCCTTTCCACACCCGGCGTCGTCCCAGGGGACACCAGGGCACGGGGGCGTTCCGACAAGGCCGGAGACGACCTGATAGACCCGACGCGGACCGTATGGCCGCCGGGGTAGTCGCGTCCCGAACTCAACCGACTGGCGAGTTGTTCAGCCACGGGAACCGCAGGACTGAACAACGTTCCCCCCTCCCTGGATCGGTCATGGTTCGCCCGTACCGCCGTTGCCCTTCAGGCGTTCCAGGTCCGACGCGCGGACCTGGATGACGAACAACGCGATGACGGCGGCCAGCCCGGCCATCACGGCGGCTACGACGAACGCCGCGCTCACGCCGGCGGTAAGCACCTGATCGCCCCAGATTCCCGGCAGCTCCCCGGTGCGCTGTGCCTCCGCCTGCTCCTGCGGCGTCGCTTCGGAGAGGAAACTCGGCAGCAACGACTCGGCCTTGTTGCGGCTGGCCGTGCCGAACGTGGTCACCAGAATGGAGAGGCCGAGTGAACCGCCGACCTGCTGGGTCGCGTTCAGCACCCCGGACGCCGCCCCCGACTCGCGCTCCGCGACGCCGGAGACCGCCATCAGCGTGAGGGACACGAACTCCATGCCCATGCCGAGACCGAACACCAGCATCGGCCCCAGCACACTGCCCGCGTAGGTGCTGTTGATGTCGGTCAGCGTCAGCCACGACAGGCCCGCCGCCGCGAGCAGTCCGCCGAGCACCATGAACGGCTTGGGGCCCGTTCTCGGCAGCAACTGCGACGCCAGGCCGGCGCCGACCGCGATCACGGCGCTCACCGGGAGGAAGGCGAGACCGGCCTCCAGCGGCCCGAACCCCAGCACGTTCTGCACGTACAGCGTGAGGAAGAAGAACATGCCGAAGATGGCCGCGGACAGGCTGAGCATCATCGCGTACGTGCCGGCCCGATTGCGGTCGCGGAACATCCGCAACGGCGTGATCGGTTGCCGGGAGCGCCGTTCCACCAGCAGGAACGTGGCCAGCAGTACCACGGCGACCGCGAAGGCGACGAGGGTGACCGCGTCCCGCCAGCCGTCCTCGGACGCCCGGATGAAGCCGTACACCAGTGAGACCATGCCGAGTGTCGAGGTCAGCGCCCCGGTGACGTCGAAACGGCCCGGCCGACGCTGCGACTCACGGATGTACCGTGGCGCCGCCAGCGCGATGAGCAGCCCTATCGGCACGTTCACGAAGAAGATCCAGCGCCAGTCGAGCCATTCGACCAGGATTCCGCCCGCGAGCAGCCCGACCGCGCCGCCGCCCGCCGACACCGCGGCGAACACCCCGAACGCGCGATTGCGTTCGGGCCCCTCGGTGAAGGTCGTCGCGATCAGCGCCAACGCCGTCGGGGAGGCGATGGCGCCGCCCATGCCCTGGACCGACCGGGCCAGCAGCAACTCCCACGGGTTCTGTGCCAGCCCGCACAGCAACGATGCACCGACGAACAGCAGCACTCCGATGACGAACATCCGCCGTCGGCCCAGGATGTCCCCGGACCGGCCGCCGAGCAGCAACAGCCCGCCGAAGGTGAGGGTGTACGCGTTGATCACCCACGACAGACCTTCGGTGGAGAAACCGAGCGAGGTCTGGATCTGGGGGAGGGCGATGTTCACGATGGTGATGTCCAGGACCACCATCAGCTGACACGAGGCGATGACCAGCAGTGCTACGCCTTTACCGCGCTTTCGTCGCGGCTGGGTGATCGAATCGGCCGGGACTGGCTGAGGGTTCGACATGTGCGTTCCCTATGGCGAGGGCCTGGGGCGGGCTGCGGGAGCCCCACGACGACCGTAAGCCCACACCTCGGACTGCACCAATCGGGTGAGTGCGGACATCGGCGCCCGGCCACCGGCTGGTCGGTGCCGACCACCGCTGTACAGCATGTACGCAATGCGTACGGATGCGGTACGGCGCCGACTCGGTGTCCGTTCGTTTGAGACCGCGGCTCGCGGCTCCGCGACAGGAGACCGGGAACATGTCCGGCGCACAACGTGCTTCAAAACCCGTCCCGTTCACTCTGGTCCAACCAGTTGACCAGGTGCCGTGCACGGTTCAGGCTCTGGGCCATGACAGAGCAGCCGATCCGGCGTGAGGCGGTCTCCGACCAGTTGTTCACGCTGCTGAGAGACCGAATCCTGAGCGGGACGCTCGCCGCCGGAGCGCCCATGACCGCCGAACGGGAGCTGGCCGCCGAGTTCGGGGTGAACCGGCACGCCGTACGGGAAGCGGTCAAGCGTCTGCAGCAGGCGCGGCTCGTCGAGGTGAGCCACGGCGGACGCACCAGGGTCCTGGACTGGCGACGCACCGCCGGACTCGACCTCGCCGTCCAGCTCGCCCGCGCGACCGGTTCCCCCACGCACGACCTGCGGCGGGACGTCCTGGAGATGCGGGCCTCGCTCGGCGCGGACGCCGCCCGGCTGTGCGCGGCCCGCTGCTCGCGCCAGACCGCCGCCGACATCGTCAGCGCCGCGGCCGGGTACATCGGCTGCGGACCCGACCTCGCCGAACTGGGCGCCGCGGACGTCGCGTGGTGGCGGCTGATCGTGGAGGGCTCCGGAAACCTCGCCTACCTCCTCGCCTTCAACACCCTCGTCGACGGCTCCCTCATCGCCGGGGAGGTGCCGATGGAGCTGCGCGCGGCCGAACTGCTGGACATCGAGGGCCATGTACGGCTCGCCGCGCTCATCGGGACGCGCGACGAGCAGGGCGCGGAGGCCGCGGCACGCGCCCTGCTCGCCCGCAGTGTGCCCACCGCACCCGTAGCCCCCGAACTCGAAGGAGGACCGGCGTGATACCGGCCGTCGTCTACGCGATACCCGCCTTCGTGCTGCTGGTCGCCGTGGAGGCGCTGTCGTACCGCTTCCTGCCGGACGACGAGGAACGGGGCTACGAGACCCGCGACACCGTCACCAGCATGTCGATGGGCGCGGGCAGCCAGGTCGTCGGCCTCCCGTGGAAGGCGGTCGCGATCGTCGCGTACGCGGGGCTCTACACCCTGGCGCCCTGGCAGCTTTCCCCCGGCTCGGTCTGGACCTGGTTGCTGGTGTTCTTCGCGGACGACCTCGCCTACTACGTCTTCCACCGCGCGCACCACCGGATCCGGGTGCTGTGGGCGAGCCACGTCGTCCACCACTCCAGCGTGCGCTTCAACCTCTCCACCGCGCTGCGGCAGAGCTGGACACCCATGACCACCCTGCCGTTCTGGCTCCCGCTCGCCCTGCTCGGCGTACCTCCGTGGATGATTCTGCTCCAGCAGTCGATCAGTCTCGTCTACCAGTTCTTCCTGCACACCGAACGCGTGGACAAGCTCTGGCGCCCGATCGAGTTCCTCTTCAACACCCCTTCCCACCACCGCGTCCACCACGGCTCCAACAACGTCTATCTGGACCGCAACTACGGCGGCATCCTGATCGTCTGGGACCGGCTCTTCGGTACATTCGAACCCGAGGGCGAGCGGGTGGTCTACGGCCTGACGAAGAACATCGACACCTACAACCCGCTGCGCGTCGCCTTCCACGAGTACGCGGCCACCTGGCGCGACGTACGCTCCGCCACCCGCTGGCGGGACCGCGCGGGCCACGTCCTCGGCCCGCCCGGCTGGACGCCGAAGGCGGACCACTGAGCCGCGGCTGCCGCCGGTCGCGCCCCGTCGGCGAGGACAATGGGAACAAGGCGTTCCCGCGAGAGAGCCGCGACGAGGGTGAGGACGATGGAGCCGGGTGAGCACAGCGTCGGCGTACTCGTGTTCGACGGGATGAAGATGCTGGACCTGTCCGGGCCCGCCGAGGTCTTCAGCGAGGCCAACCGGTACGGCGCCCGCTACCGGCTGACCCTCGTGTCGGTCGGCGGGGACGCGGTCTCCACCTCCATCGGCGTCCGCGTCCCGGTCGACGCCGACATCACCGAGGCCCCCGCCTTCGACACCCTGCTGGTCGTGGGCGGCGACCAGGTGCCCCACGGCACGGTGGCCCCGGACCTCGCCGCCGCCGCACGGGAGCTGGCCTCCCGGTCCGGCCGGGTCGCGTCGATCTGTACCGGTGCGTTCATCCTCGGCTCCGCGGGGCTGCTCGACGGCAGGCGGGCGACGACGCACTGGCAGCACACCGCGCTGCTGGCCCGTCGCTGCCCCGCCGCAGGCGTGGAGCCCGACGCGCTCTACGTCCGGGACGGCACGCTCTACACCTCGGCCGGCGTCACCGCGGGCATCGACCTGGCGCTGGCCCTGGTGGAGCACGATCACGGACCGGACCTGGCCCGCGGCGTCGCCCGCTCCCTCGTCGTGTACATGCAGCGAGCGGGCGGGCAGTCCCAGTTCTCCGCCTCCCTCCAGGGACCGCCCCCGCGCACGCCGGTCCTGCGGCAGGTCCAGGACGCCGTACAGGCCGATCCCACGGCCGATCACGGCCTGGAGGCGCTCGCCGCGCGGGTGCGGGTCAGCCCCCGGCACCTGACCCGCATGTTCCGTACGGAGCTGGACACGACGCCGATGAGGTACGTGGAGCTGATCCGCTTCGACATGGCGAAGGCGCTGCTGGACGCGGGGCACAACGCCACGGAGGCGGCCGCCCGGTCGGGATTCCCCAGCTACGAGAGCCTGCGCCGTGCCTTCGCCCGGCATCTGGGCGTCTCACCGACCAGGTACCAGCGCCGCTTCACCACGACCGGGGCGGGTACCCGGGCCGCGCGCGCCTCTCGCTGACCCGCCGGGGTGTCTCCGCGCGGCTGTGTCCGTCCGCGAGGGGTTGTCGGCCATTCGGAAGCGGACGCGCGGACACCGGCGGACGCAGGGTGGAACCACCGATCACCTCTGCCAAGGAGTGCCGTCATGAGTGAGAAGATCGCCGGCGTCGAGATCCCCGACAGCGCCCTCGTCCGTGAAGCCACGGAGCTGATCCGCACCACCACACCACCGCTGATCTTCCACCACTCCCGGCGGGTCTACCTGTTCGGCAGCCTCCAGGCCACCGCGCTCGGGCTCCGCCCCGACCCGGAGCTGCTGTACGTGGCGGCGCTGTTCCACGACACCGGGCTCGTCCCGCCCTACCGCGGCGACGACCAGCGGTTCGAGATGGACGGCGCCGACCAGGCCCGCGACTTCCTGCTGGCCCGCGGAGCGTCCGCGTCGGACGCCGAGACGGTCTGGACGGCCGTCGCCCTGCACACCACGCCCGAGGTGCCCTACAAGCTGGCGCCGGAGATCGCGGCCACCACGGCGGGGGTGGAGACGGACGTGCTCGGCCTGAACCTGGGCAACGTCACCCGGGCCCAGATCGACGAGGTCACGGCGGCCCACCCCCGCCCGGACTTCAAGCGGCAGATCCTCCACGCGTTCACGGAGGGCTTCAGGCACCGTCCGGCCACCACGTTCGGGACGGTCAACGCGGACGTCCTCGAACACTTCGTCCCCGGCTTCCGCCGCACCGACTTCGTCGAGGTCATCGAGGGATCCGACTGGCCCGAGTGACCGGATCCGCGAAAGGGTCGTGGGCGCGCCCGGACGGGACCGGCGTTGCAGGCGTTGGCAGGGTGCGGTGGCGGACACGCGCCCGGGGGAGCGGTGACCCGCGAGCCAACACAGGCCGGACGAGCGGCGCAGCAAGAAGCGGAGAAGTCCAACCGGTCGGCGCAGCAGGGAATCGATTCGGCGGGTGAACGGTGTCCGGAGGAGCAGAAACGACCGCTCCGAGCTGTGAGTCTCGGACACCGACAGCGGATCGGCGGACACCCTGCACAGGGGACGCCGATCCCCCTACCGTTGGGAGCTCTCCTTGCGTCTTCGTCGTATCGCGACCAGTGCCCTCGGCTCCGTCGCTCTCGTCCTCGCGTCCGCCGGTGCGGTCACCCTGACCGCGGGCCCCGCAGCCGCGAACCCCTGCGGCTTCTACGAGACCGCCTCCGACGCCTACTACAACCACTGCACCTCGGACGGCTCACGCATCATCATCGAGATCGACGACTGGGGGCCGAACAGCGAACAGTGCGTGGGCCCGGGCGTGACCTGGATCGGCTCCAGCTCAGGTGTCGACGGCGCCTGGTACACCGGCCGCACCTGCTGACCGGGAAGCCCCGTCACCTGACGGGGCCGTAACACCCAGCGCCGTGCGGGGAGGCCATCGCGAGATCGCGTCCTCCCCGCACGGCGCTCACGCGTCCATCGCCGCCCCGACCGCGCGTCGGCGGCAAGGCTTCTGACGCGCTCACATCCGTGTGTCGGCAAGGGTTGGACGCGCGCCTCTCAGTCACCCGCTCAACCGTCCGCCGGACCGGCCCGGTTCTGGTCGCGCCACTCCCGGGGCGACATGCCGTACGTCCGCTTGAAGATCTTGCTGAAATGCGTGGCGTTCACGAAGCCCCAGCTGCGGCCGACCGCCGCGACGGTCCGCCGACGACCGGCCGGGCCGGCCAGTTCCCGCCGGCATTCGGCGAGGCGGCGGGTACGGATCCAGTCTCCGAGGCTGATGCCCGAGCGGGCCAGGACGGCGTAGAGGTGGCGCACGGAGATGCCGTGCGCGGCGGCGATCCGGGCCGCCGACAGATCGGCGTCCGCCAGGTGCTCCCTCATGAACTGGGTGATCCGCAGGCCCAGTGTGACCTCCAACGGGCCCTTGGCCCGGCCGGAGTTGCCGTACTGGGTGGTGAGGACCGCGCGCAGGAGTTCGACACTGGGCTCCACGACGGCGTCGGCCTGCCCGCCCTGGTGCAGGGCGTCGGTGACGGCCAGCTGGGAGAAGTAACTGAAGGCGAGCGGTGCGACGGGGTTGTCGGCTCCCATCGCCACCGCGCCGGTCTCCCGGAGCAACCGGTCCGGCAACGCGAGCGATGAGCGGGGGAAGCGCAGGAAGTGGTGGTCGACACCGTTGTCGAAGAGCAGCGTATAGGGAGAGATCGACTCGTAGACGGCCAACTGGCCCGGCTCCAGCACGCACTCACGGCCGTTCTGCACCACGAGGCTGGTGCCGGCCACCTGGAGGCCGAGGAAAACGGCCGGTTCCTCGTCCTGCCGGGCCAGCCGCTCCGTCCGCCGGACGGTGACCGCGGACGCCCGCGCCGAACAGAACCTCAGGGGCCCGACGGCGCCGAGCCCGATGCGGACGGAGATCCCCTCGACCGGCGGCCGGTGGTCGATGTCGACCGCCACCAGGGACTCCCACACGGCATGCCGGACCACCTCCTCCCGGTCCCGCGGCGAAACGAACGCCGTGTCCAGAACCGGACTCATGAGGCAGACCTCCCGTTGCGCCGGTCGTGGCGCCGCCCCCGCGGCTGCTCGGCCCGTTCCCCCACAAGTCCCCCTCGGCACGGACGGATCCCGGCCTCATTCTGACCCGAAGCCCTCGCGCTGACCAGCGTCTCCGGCATGTCACCGCGGGGCTCCGCCCGCCCCTCACGGGCCGGCGACGGCGTGGCGCACACGTTCGCGCACGCCTGACAAAGGACTCCGCACGCACGACAAAGCCTCCTCCCCACGACCGCCCTAGGGTCTTCCACGGCACGTCCCGGAGTCCCGGCGCACAGGCCGCCGATCCTCCGGCCGGGAAAGGTGACACGTTCGTGAGGAAGAAAACCCTCGTCGCCGCCGCCCTCGCCGCGGCGGTGTGCTGCGCGGCCGGCTGCCACGCCCCGGCGGAACGGCAGACCGTCTCGAACACAAAGGTCCGGGACCTCACCGTCCGGGAGGAGATCCGCATCGGGCGCGCAGAGGAGCGGCTGGTGAAGGAGTGCATGGCCGCGAAGGGCTACCCGTACTGGGAGTTGCCGGTCCCCGGCGTCGACGAGCGGAGGGCCGGCCGCTACGTCACCGACGACGTGGACTGGGCGCGGAAGTACGGCTATGGCCGCGTCTTCGAGGAACGCGGCGAAGAGATCCGCAGGACCGACCCGACCACCGTCCACATCAACGAGCTGCGCCCCCGGGAGCGAGCCGCCTACAACAAGGCCCTGGACGGCGACCACCGGAACCGGATGAGCACCGAACTGCCGGGCGGGGCGGGCACGGTGGACGCGCCGCGCGGCGGGTGTGCCAACCAGGCACGCTCCACGCTCTACGGTGACGCCGAGAAGTGGTTCGCGGTCCGCAAGACCATCGAGGGCATCCTGCCGCTCTACGGCCGGGACCTCATGGAGGACAGTCGGCTCACGAAGCCGGTCGCACAGTGGGCGCGCTGCATGAAGGAGGCCGGCCGCCCCTTCGACGACCCCGGCCGGCTCCGCCAGGAACGTGTCAGGGCCACGGCGGACATGCCGTCCGCCGAGGCCCACAGGTTCGACAGGACACTGGCGGTGCTCGACGCGACCTGTGCCGGGAAGACCTCCCTCGCCCGGACCATGCGCGCCCTGGAGACCTCGTACCGGGAGAACGTACTCAAGAGG
This sequence comes from Streptomyces sp. NBC_01723, assembly GCF_036246005.1. Lineage (NCBI taxonomy): Bacteria > Bacillati > Actinomycetota > Actinomycetes > Kitasatosporales > Streptomycetaceae > Streptomyces > Streptomyces sp. NBC_01723. The sequence goes on along the minus strand of NZ_CP109171.1, from coordinate 253,968 downwards.
TACGTGAAGCAGAGGGACGCCTACCGCACGATGCGCCTGCACGCCCTGCGCCAGGCCGACGACGTCCTGTCCTGACGCCGGCACCGCCATCACACCCACTCAAGGAGATCCACCATGCGCAAAATTTCTGCCGCGGCCGCCGTGGCCGTGTTCGCCGGCATCAGCCTCCTCGGCCCCGTGCCCGGCGCGTCCGCCGCCGCGGCGGCCACCTGCGCCGACAACTACGAATCGGCGCGCGCCGGTTACATGTACGCCTACAACGGCGCCAACTGCGAGGGACAGCTCGGCCTCGCGGTCGGCAACGACCAGGACTGGGGCGACTCCGCGAGCAGCTTCCAGGGATCCGACGACAACAGGGCCTCCTCGGTCCTGAACATGGGCCGCTACTCGGAGGTCAAGTTCTTCGCGTTCCGCACCAGCTCCTCCGGCTTCGACCCCCACATCTGCCTGACCCGGGCGGAGGGCTACGCCTCGAACCTCAGCGACGACTACTTCATGGAGGACCCGATCTTCGGCAGCGCCAACAACAGCATCAGCGCCCACATCTGGGTCGACCGCACCTCGTGCAGCGCCTACGCGGTGTGACGGCCGTCCGACCCGACCCGAGTCCGGCCCATCAGAAGATGCGCTGAGACACGGCGGATGGTAGGCGGGTGGGGAGCCCGACGGGGCAGTCATGCGTCCCAGTCGTCGGGCCCCTCGCCCCGCCATTCGATGCCCTTGGACCGGACGACGTCCATGTCGTCGAAATCCTGTAACCCGGCCTCCTGGATGAAGGCCGCGATGTCGGTGGTGGTGTAGGCGATGCCGACGAAGTGACCGTTGATGCGGACGCGTCTGCCGCTGTCCGCTCCGGCGGGGTAGACGACGATCGGCTGCTCGCTCATGGTCTCAGGGTGGGCCGGACGACGACGGCACGCACGCGGAGCGCTCAGCGCGGAGGCCCGTGCGGACCAGCGTGGATCCGTGCTGCCCACAGGGCCTCCAGGGGCACATACCACCAGTGCTCGGGCGCACTCGGCCGGAAGGCCAGGCCACGTCGCCGCGTGCTCCTGCCTCAAGGATGTCCCGGAGAGGATGTCCCGGAGAGGATCTCCCAGCGGCGATGGACGGTTCCCGGCCGCCTGCCAGGGCCGACGCGACCGCTCCGAGTCCGGCCATCCCTCGCCATCCCGGTCCCCGGGGGACTGAGCAGACACGGCTTCGTGTCGGACTTGTTGACATGCCCAGTGCCCGTCGCGATCCTGTGACAGTCTGCTTCCATCGATGTAAATGCCCCATGCGAGCCGCTCGGCGCACCCCCTCGACGTACGTGCCGACCGCACCGACAACCCGCTCGACGGTCCCGGGCCGACCCCACAGACTCCGCCGGCCCGTTGCTGACCGGATGCCAGGCCCGACCCGCCACGCCACGGCCGGGCCGGCGTCGAACAGGAGACCGATCAGGGAACGGGACCATGAAACCTATTCGCCTGCTCCACGCCGCCGTCGCCTTCGGCCTCTCCGGCATCCTCGCGGCCGCGCTGTCCCTGGCGTCCGCCGAGCCCGCCACCGCCGACCAGACCGGGCTGCGTGCCGCCGACCCCAGCGTCCTGCGCGTCGGCAGCACCTACGTCTCCGTGCAGTCGGCGGGCGGCGGCATCGTCGTGCGCCAGGCCCCGTCGACGGCCGCACTGGCCTCGGCGCCCGCCCGCCAGGTCTGGTCGGACACCCGGAACCGCGGGGAGGTGTGGGCCCCCGAGATCGTGCGGGACGGCGGCCGCTACTACATCTACTTCTCGGCCGGCCGCGGCGCCGCCCACCGGATGTACGTCATCAGCTCCGCCTCTGCGGACAGCGGATACACCGCCGAGACGAAGCTGGCGCTGCCGGACGACAAGTGGGCCATCGACGGCACCCTGTTCACGTTCAAAGGGCAGCGATGGTTCGTGTGGTCCGGCTGGGCCGGCGACACCAACGTCGAGCAGAACCTGTACATCGCGCGGATGAGCAGCCCCACCACGCCCACCGGCGCGCGCCACGTCATCTCGCAGCCGCGGGAGAGCTGGGAGCGGGTGGTCGGCAACCCGTACATCAACGAGGGGCCCGAGCCCATCAAGGACCCCAACGGCCAACTGCACATCGCGTACTCCGCCAACGGCAGCTGGAGCGACCAGTACTGCCTCGCCGACCTGCGGCTGCGGTCCGGCGGCGACCCGACGTACGTGTGGGACTGGTACAAGTCCAACGGCTGCCTCTTCGGCTCGAACCGCGCCACCATGATGTCCGGCTGGGACCCGACCCTGCACGTCAACGGCCCCGGCCACCACACCTTCGTACTGCTCGACGGCGACATCGCCACGAGCCCGCCCGCCGGGCCGCGATTCCCCCTGATGTTCCACGCGGTGCCGAAGGGCACGCCGTACTCCTGGGAGAACCGGTACTGGTACACCGGCACCTTCGCCTGGTGGGGGAACACCACCTACAGCCGCGCCAACGTCCCCGGCCCGAACAACGACACCGGCTGGAGCCTCAAGTTCTTCGAGTAGCCCGCCCGTGCGGCCCGCCTCCCGGCGGTGTGTGCGACCATCCCGGATAGTCCGGTGCCGTCGGTCACCATGCTTGTCAGCGCCGGGAGACGAGCTGTATAACGTTGTAAACTCGTGCCCAGGGGCTTGGAGTCCGGCTCACCGTGGGGACACACCGGCCCCGCGCCGAACACCGAGTGGGGACGCTTCGGAGGGATTCGACGTGCGGGTCAGCCTCAAGGACGTCGCCGCGCACGCGGGGGTCTCCGTCAAGACCGTCTCCAACGTGGTGAACGACTATCCCTACGTCACCGCCGGAATGCGGGAGCGCGTCCAACGCTCCATCGACGAGCTGGGTTACCGGCCGAACCTGACGGCACGCCACCTGCGCAAGGGACGCACCGGCATCATCGCGCTCGCCCTGCCCGAGCTGGGGAACCCCTACTTCGCCGAGCTGGCCGCCGCCGTCATCGACGCCGCCGCCGCGCACGACTACACCGTGCTCCTCGACCACACCGGGGGGCTGCGGGAGCAGGAGATCCTGGTCAGCCAGGGGTTCCGGGCCCGGGTGATCGACGGGCTCATCCTCAGCCCCATCGAACTGGAGACGGAGGACCTGCGCGACCGCACGGAGAACGTGCCGCTGGTGCTCCTCGGCGAGCGGGACTACGACCTGCCCTACGACCACATCGCCATCGACAACGTCGCGGCGGCCCGGACCGCGGTGCGCCACCTGATCGGCCTCGGCCGCCGGGAGGTGGCGTTCATCGGCGACCGGCGCGGACGCAGTGAACCCGCCCAGCTCCGTGTGCGCGGCTGGCGCGAGGAACTGGCCGCCGCCGGGCTCCCGGCCGACGACGGACTCGTCGCCGCCACCGACGGCTGGGGACACGCGGACGGCGCGGCCGCCATGGCCCGGATCCTGGAGGCCGGCCGGCGGCCCGACGCGGTCTTCGCCTACAACGACCTCGTGGCCATCGGGGCGATGCGCGTCCTGCACGCGCGAGGGCTGCGGGTGCCCGAGGACATCGCGGTCGTCGGATTCGACGACGTGGTCGAGGGCCGGTTCGGTGCGGTGACGCTCACCTCGGTGTCGCCGGACAAGGAGGCCATCGGCCGGCTCGCGGTGGAGTCGGTACTGGCCCGGCTGGGCGGCCAGCCGGCCGAACCGCGCCGCTTCCGGGCCGACCACCGGCTCGTGGAGCGGGAGAGCACGCTGGGCCGTGGCGCCGAAGGCGTCTGAACACACGCACCGACCTGTACCCGGGGGGTGGGCCGTATGTCATAGGCATTGGTCGACTGACATCGTTGTCAGACGCGGCGACGACCCAGTTTCAGCGGAACGGCGGCAACAAGTCAAGAGGCCGCCGCGTGTTCGCCGGGGTTCGGTGAACGGGACCACCTGGAAAGCGAGTTCGACCCGCACGCTCTGATCGCAGGTCGCGCACGGGGGGTTTACAGCATCCTTGCAACGATGTAAAACCTCTGTGCGGCGGGCCGGACAAGGTCCTCCGCAGGGGGAGAAGCAGTAGTCGTCGCACATAGTCCGGCTCCCCAATTCCCTTTCAGCGCCACCCGGATCGGGGTCACCATGCAGCGCACCACTCACCGTCCACACCTCCTCGGCCGCCCGGTGGTCGTGGCCCTGGCCGCCGCCGTGGCCCTCACCGCGACCGCCTGCGCCAAGTCGGAGGACGACGCGTCGGACAGCAAGCAGTCCGGGTCGTCCGCGGCCGGCGCCGAGCAGAAGGCCGTCACGCCGAAGCCGGGCAGCAAGACCTGCGCCATCGACGCGTACGGCGCCGAGAAGATGGACCTGAAGGGCGCGACCGTGGGCTTCTCCCAGTCCGAGAAGGAGGCGAACCCGTTCCGCATCGCCGAGACCCAGTCCATCAAGGACGAGGCGAAGAAGCGGGGCGTCAAGCTGCTCACCGCCAACGCCCAGTCGCAGTTCTCCAAGCAGATCACCGACGTGCAGGACCTGCTCGCCAAGGGCGCCGACCTGCTGGTCATCGCGCCGCTCAACTCCGACGGCTGGGACCCGGTGCTGCAGGCCGCCGCCGCGAAGAAGGTCCCGATCATCACGATCGACCGCAAGATCAACGCCGAGGCCTGCAAGGACTACGTCTCCTTCATCGCCTCGGACTTCGTCGAGCAGGGACGTCGCGCCGCCGACCAGATGATCGAGGCGACGGGCGGCAAGGGCGAGGTCGCCATCCTCCTCGGCGCGGCCGGCAACAACGTCACCACCGAGCGCACCAAGGGCTTCAAGGACCGCGTGGCCGAGAAGGCCCCCGGCCTGAAGGTGGTCTTCGAGCAGACCGGTGACTTCGCCCGCGAGAAGGGCCAGCAGGTCACGGAGCAGCTCATCCAGTCGAACCCCGGCATCAAGGGCATCTACGCGGAGAACGACGAGATGGGCCTGGGCGCGGTGGCCGCGCTCAAGGGAGCCGGCAAGAAGGCGGGTGACGTCGACATCATCACCGTGGACGGCACGCGCAATGCCGTTCAGGGCATCGTCGACGGCTGGATCAGCGGGGTGATCGAGTCCAACCCGCGCTTCGGACCGCTGGCGTTCCAGACCCTCGACACCTTCACCAAGGGCGAGGCGGTGCCGCAGGACATCGTCATCGAGGACGGCGCGTACAACGCGGACAACGCCAAGCAGGACATCGGCAAGGCCTACTGACCCTCCACGGGGCCCGGGACACCCGGGCCCCGTCGTCCTGCCCGCACCACACTTCCTGGAGGCACAGGTGGCACCCCCCGCCGAAGTCCTCGCCGTCCGCGGACTGAGCAAGACCTTCCCCGGCGTCCGCGCCCTGGACGACGTGGACCTGACCGTGCACGCCGGCGAGGTCCACGCCCTGATCGGCGAGAACGGCGCCGGAAAGTCGACCCTCATCAAGCTGCTCACCGGCGTCTACCGACCGGACGCCGGCCGTATCACCTTCCAGGACCGGGAGGTCTCCTTCGAGACCCCGCTGGAGGCGCAGAAGGCCGGCATCTCGACCATCTACCAAGAGGTCAACCTCATCCCGCTGCTGAGCGTGGCCCGCAACCTCTTCCTCGGCCGCGAGCCCCGCACCCGCCTCGGCCTGCTCGACTTCGCCCGCATGAACCGCGAGGCCGACGAGATCCTGCGCACCTACGGCGTCCGCGTCGACGTCCGCCAGTCGCTGCGCACCCTCGGCGTCGGCGCCCAGCAGATGGTGGCGCTGGCCCGCGCGGTGGCCACCGACGCACGGGTCGTCATCATGGACGAACCGACGTCCTCCCTCGAACCGCGGGAGGTGGAGACCCTGTTCTCGGTCATCCGCCGCCTGCGCGACCAGGGCATCGCCGTCATCTACGTCAGCCACCGCCTGGACGAGCTGTACGCCGTGTGCAGCAAGGTCACCGTGCTGCGCGACGGGCGCCGCGTCCACCACGGGGACCTGGCCGACCTGGACCGCATCGACCTGGTGTCGACCATGCTCGGCCGCGAACTGGGGGAGGTGCGCGCGGAGGGGCAGACCAAGTTCTCCGGCGACCACCAGATCGCCGACGACCAACCGGTGTTGTCGGCAAGGAAGTTGTCCGTCCGGCACAAGCTCCACGGTGTCTCCCTCGAGATCCGGCCCGGCGAGGTCGTCGGCCTCGGCGGTCTCCTCGGCTCCGGACGCACCGAGACCGCCAAGGCCGTCTCCGGTGCGCTGGCGCTGAGTTCGGGAAGCGTCACGGTGGCCGGGGCACCGCTGCGCGGCGGCTCGACACCCGCCTCCATCCGGGCGGGCATCAGCCTGCTGCCCGAGGACCGCAAGAGCGAGGGCATCGTCCCCGGTCTGTCCGTGCGCGAGAACATCGCGCTCGCCGTCCTGCCCCGGCTCTCCCGCTTCGGCCTGGTCTCCGAGTCCCGCGTCGACGCCGTCGTCGACACCTTCATGAAACGGCTGCGCATCAAGGCATCCTCACCCCACCAGAAGGTCGGCGAACTGTCCGGTGGCAACCAGCAGAAGGTGCTCCTGGCCCGCTGGCTGGCGATGAACCCGAAGGTGCTGCTCCTCGACGAACCCACCCGCGGCATCGACGTCGGCGCCAAGGCCGAGGTGCAGAAACTCGTGGACGAACTGGCCGCGGACGGCCTGGGCGTCCTGCTCATCTCCTCCGACCTGGAGGAACTGATCGAAGGGTCCGACCGCGTGGTCGTACTGAAGGACGGTGCGGTCGTCGGCGAACTGACCGGCGACGAGGTCACCGAGGACCAGCTGATGCGCACCATCGCCGGCGAGGCCCCGCCGCGGGACCCGGCCGAGGAGGCGGTCACCCATGGCTGAAGCCACCCTCCGCACCGCCCCACTGGACAAGGCCCGCCTCATGCAGTGGCTGCAGACGTACGGCGTCTACGCCGGCGTGGCGCTGCTGCTGATCGTCAACATCGTGATCACCCCGCACTTCCTGTCCGCCGAGAACTTCCGCACCCAGGCCGTCCAGGTCGCCCCGGTCATCATCGTCGCGCTCGGCATGGCCCTGGTCATCGGCACCGAGGGCGTCGACCTGTCCGTCGGCGCCGTGATGGCGCTGGCCGCCTCCGCCACCGCCCTCTACCTCGGATACGGGCTGCTGCCCGCCCTGCTGGTGGTGGCGCTGTTCGCGGCCGGCGTCGGGCTCGCCAACGGAGCGCTGGTCGCCTTCATCGGCGTCCAGCCGATCGTGGCCACCCTGGCGCTCATGGTCGGCGGCCGGGGTCTCGCCCTGGTGCTGCTGCCCCAGCTGGAGGACCTGCGCAACCCCGCACTGGCCTCCCTGGGCTCGGGCGACGTGCTCGGCTTCCCGTACCTGATCCTGATCGCCGCCGGACTGGCCCTGCTGGTGGCCTTCGTGGTCCGCCGCACCACCTTCGGCCGCCAGCTCCTCGCCATCGGCGACAGCCGGCCCGCCGCCGAGCTGGCCGGACTCCCGGTGCGCCGCGTACTCATCCTCGTGTACGTGGCCTGCGCCCTGCTCGCGGCCGTGGCGGGCGTGCTGGCGACCGCCCGGCTCCAGGCCAGCGACCCCACCTCGCTCGGCAACCTGATGGAACTCTCGGCCATCACCGCCGTCGTGGTCGGCGGCACACCCCTGACCGGCGGCCGGGTCAACATCGCCGGCACCGTGGCGGGCGCCGTCCTGATCCAGCTGCTCACCGCCACGCTGATCAAGCACGATCTGCCGCCCTCATGGACCCAGATCGCCCAGGCCATAGTGATCGTGTGCGCCGTCTACGCGGCACGAGGACGGGGGAAGCGATGAGCGCGACGAAGACGGACGCGCCCATGGTCACCGCGAGCAACGAACCGACCGACGCCACCGAGCCGGCCGGCTCCGCGCGCTCCGAGCGGCTGAGCGCCCTGGTCCAGCAGCACGGCGCCCTGGCCGTCCTGGTGATCGTCTCCCTGGTGGCGTCGTTCTCCTTCGACTCCTTCGCCACCGGCGACAACATCAGCAACATGGCGACCAGTTCGGCGTTCCTGGCCATCGTCGCCCTCGGCATGACCTTCGTCATCATCACCGGCGGCATCGACCTCTCCGTCGGCTCCCTGTTCGCCCTCGGGGGAGTCCTCGCCGCCTGGGGATCACGCCACGGCACCCTGGTGGCCCTCCTGCTGCCGCTCGCGGTCTGCGGACTGATCGGCGTCGTCAACGGACTGCTCGTGGCGCGCTCCCGCCTCGCCCCCTTCATCGTCACCCTGGCCGCCATGCTGGGCGCCCGTGGCCTCATGCTGGCCATCACCGACGAAGGCGCGAACACCTACCTCATCGCCAAGGGCTCCTTCCTCGCCGAACTCGGCCAGGGCAGCACGCTGGGCCTCGGCAACCCGGTGTGGATCACGCTCGCCCTGTTCGGCGCGGGCGCCGTGGTGCTGCGCCGCACCCGTTTCGGCCAGCACGTGTACGCGGTCGGCGGCAACGAGGACGCGGCGGCCCTGATGGGCGCGCCGGTCGCCCGCACCAAGATCCTCGTCTACACCCTGTCCGGGCTGCTGGCCGGACAGGCCGGCGCCCTGAACGCCGCCTGGCTCGCCTCCGGCGTGACCATCCTCGGCAACGGCATGGAACTGGACGCCATCTCCGCGGTCGTCATCGGCGGCACCCTGCTCACCGGCGGCCTCGGCTACGTCAGCGGCTCGCTCGTCGGCGTCCTGCTGCTCAAGGTCATCCAGAACGTCATCAACCAGATCGGCTCTCTCGACTCCTCCTACCAACTCGTCGTCAGCGGCGCCTTCCTGGCCCTGGTCGTCATCGCCCAGACCTGGCTGGGGCGCAGACGCCGGCTGATGTGACAGAGCTCCGGACGCGGCAGCCGTGCCTGACTCGCCCGGCTGCCGCGTCCGGTTCCCACGGCCGGTGCCACGTCCACCCGCCGGCCGGTGTACCCCCCCCCACCGACCGACAGGAGACGCCCAGCCATGACCCCCGTCAAAGCGACCGGGCTCGTCGCCAAGTCCTGCGCATCGTTGCTCGCCGGCGGACTGATCGCGATGCTCTCGCCCTCCGCCGCCGTCGCCGCACCCGAGTACTCGACCTCCGAGGCCGGCAACCCCTTCGTCGACGGCTGGTACGCCGACCCCGACACCGCCCGCTACGACGGGCGGTACTGGGTCTTCCCCACGACCTCCAAGAGCTACGCCGAGCAGACCTACCTCGACGCGTTCTCCTCGACGGACCTGGTCCACTGGACCAAGCACAGCGAGGTCCTGAAGACGGCCGACGTCTCCTGGGCGAAGTACGCGCTGTGGGCGCCGGCGCCGATCGAGCGCGACGGCAAGTACTACCTGTACTTCGCCGCCAACGACATCCAGAACGACTCCCAGACCGGCGGCATCGGAGTGGCCGTCGCGGACCGTCCCGAGGGACCGTACAAGGACGCCATCGGCGGCCCGCTCGTCTCCCGCTTCCACAACGGCGCACAGCCCATCGACCAGGACGTCTTCATCGACGACGACGGGCAGGCGTACATGTACTACGGCGGCTGGGGTCACGCCAACGTCGTCAAGCTCAACCGGGACATGACCAGCCTCGGCACCTTCGCCGACGGGTCGACGTACCAGGAGATCACCCCGGCCGACTACGTCGAGGGGCCCCAGATGTTCAAACGGGGCGGCAAGTACTACCTGATGTGGTCCGAGGGCGGCTGGACCGGACCCGACTACTCGGTCTCCTACGCGATCTCCGACTCACCGACCGGCCCCTTCGAGAAGATCGACAGAGTGCTCGCCCAGGACCCCGCGGTCGCCAAGGGATCCGGGCACAACTCCGTGATCAACGTGCCGGGCACCGACATCTGGTACATCGTCTACCACCGCCGCCCGCTCAGCGAGACCGACGGAAACCACCGCCAACTCGCCTACGATCGACTTCACTTCAACGCCGATGGCACCATCCGGCGCATTGAGATGGGCGTGCAGGACAACTTCGCCGACGACAATGCCCTCGGCTGGCGGACCTACGGCGGTTCCTGGTCGGCCGACGGCGGGCGCTACCGGGCCGGACACTCACTGGGCGGCAAGGCGCTCCTCGACACCGACTTCGCCGACTTCACCTACGACGCCGACGTACGCCTCGGCTCGGGCCGCGGTGACGCGGGCCTGACCTTCCGGGTGACCCGGCCGTCGGTCGGCGTGGACGGCTACACCGGGTACTACGCGGGAATCCGCCGGGACGGCGGGGTCGTGCTCGGCCGGGTCGCCGACTCCTGGACACCGCTGGCGACCGCGCACACGTCCCTCGACCCCGGGTCCACCCACCGGGTGAGGGTCACGGCTGTCGGCCCTTCCATCAAGGTGTACGTGGACGACATGACGACCCCGAGGATCTCCGTCACCGACGGCACGTACCGCAGCGGTGCCAACGGCGTCCGGGTCTTCGACACCGGGGCCCTTTTCGACAACGTGGCGGTCGGCCCGGCCCGCTGAGACATCCGGCGGGAAGCGGGGTGAACCCGCTTCCCGCCGGGACCTCGGAGAGCCTGGAACCTACGGCTTCTCCTCGGTGTACAGAGCCCTCACCTCCTCGGCGGTGAGGGCCTTGTCGTAGGCGTGGACCTGGTCGACCGCCCCGTTCCAGAAGTCCGTCGGGTTGCCGTCCCACTGGGCGCGGCCCACGGTCAGCGGGCCGGTGCTCGGGTAGGCCGGTCCGGCGGCCGACGTGGCGGCCGGCTCACCGTCGACGTACAGGCTGAGCCGGTTGTCCGCGCCGTCACGTACGCCGACGAGGTGGTACCAGCGGCCCGTCTCCGGAGTGGTCTCCACCCGGGCCCGCTGCTCGCCGGGCGTGCTGAAGGCGAAGGCGCCCTGACCGTACTGGAGGTAGAACGGGCTGGCCTGGCGCCGCGTGTCCTGGCTGACCGCGGTGGCGTAGTTGCCGGGGAGCGCGTCGAGCCGTACCCAGGCGGACACCGAGTAGCTGCCGGTGGTGTCGAGCACCGGCCCGTCCGTCTGCGCGGACTGGCCCTGACCGTCGAACTTCAGGGCGCTGCCGCTGACGCCCGGGGTCCAGGCCGTGCCCGCGCCGAGCGTCAGGTCCCGGCCGCCCGGCCCGCCGTCCGCGGCGGTGGTGCCGGAGCCCTCGTCGAGGGACCAGCTGCCGCCGCCCGTCAGCGGCTCCCGGTCGCCCGCGGCCGCGCCGGCCGCGATGACCTTGCGGTTGACCTCGCGGACCCGGTCCGCATCGACCTTGATCTCCCGGCGGTCGTAGGTGTACAGACCGTTGAGCTCGTTCTCCAGGTCGGTGATCTGCGTGTACACCGAGCCGGACAGCTCCGCACCGGCCTGGGCCAGGTAGAACTCCTCCGTGTTCTCCACGTACTTGCGGGTCAGCGCCTCCTTGTCGGCCACACCGCTGTAGATCACGGTCGGCGCGCCCGGCCACATGTGCCCCGGAGTGCGCAGCGTGAAGCCACCGTGCTCGCCGTCCATGGCGGCCCTGGTCTCGTCGGGGAAGGGCGGATCCTCGTTGTTGTAGTCGTGGTGGTCGATGATGTCGCCCTTGCCCGAGTCACCCTTGGAGTTGCAGCAGTTGACACCACTGTGGGCGTTGACGATCCGGGACGGGTCGGCGGACTTCACGGACTCGGCGAGACGACCGGTGGCCTCCCGGTTCCACTCGCCCCAGCCCTCGTTGAAGACGATCCACCCGATGATGGAGGGGGAGTTGTGATGCTGACGCATCATCTCCGTGCCCTGCTCGACGAACGCCTGCTGCCCGGACTCGTCGGGGAAGTTCCCGGAGACGAAGTCCTGCCACACCAGCAGCCCGAGCCGGTCCGCGTGGTAGAACCAGCGCGGCGACTCCACCTTGATGTGCTTGCGTACGGCGTTGAAACCCAGCTTCTTGTGGGCCTCGAGGTCGAAGGCGAGAGCGTCGTCGCTCGGTGCGGTGTACAGACCGTCCGGCCAGAATCCCTGGTCGAGGGTGGCGAGCGAGAAGACGGGCTTCCCGTTCAGCACCAGCTTCGGGAACCCGCCGACCTTCTCGACGCTGATCTTCCGCATGCCGAAGTAGCCGCCGACCCGGTCGGTCGACCTGCCGTCGACGAGCTTCACGTCGAGGTCGTAGAGGTACGGGTCGTCGGGGCTCCACAGGTGCTGCTTCGCGACGGGCAGCCGCAGCTTCTCGTTGGCCGGCCCGCTGACCCTGCCGACCACCTTGCCGCGCTTGTCACGCGCGACGGCCTCGACCCGTGCCTGGTCGGAGGCGTCACTGGACTCGACGGTCACCGCGAGGCTGCCGGTGTCGATGTCCGGAGTCGTGACTACGTTGTCAACGGACGTGCGGGCGACGGGTTCCATCCACACCGTCTGCCAGATGCCGGAGGACTGGGTGTAGAAGATGCCGCCGGGGTTCCGGGACTGCTTGCCCATCGGCTGGTTGGCGCCGCCGGTGTCGGTTACCGCGACGACGACCTCCTGCGGCCCCTTGCCCTTCAGCGCGTCGGTGATGTCGGCACTGAAGGCGTTGTATCCGCCGGTGTGCTCGGCGACCTTCTTGCCGTTGACGAAGACGCGTGCCTGGTAGTCGACGGCACCGAAGTTGAGCTTCAGGCGGTTGCCTGCCTTGTCGCTCCCGCCGACCTTCCAGCTCTTCGGCACCTCGACGAGCTTGCGGTAGAACATGTGGTCCTCGTGCCGCTCGAGACCGGAGAGCTGCGACTCGACCGGGAACGGCACGATGATCTTCTCGTCGAGGTTCTTGCCGAATACCGGCTGTTCCCCGGCCTCCGCGGCGCTGAACTGCCACGGCCCGTTGAGGTTCTTCCACTTCGACCGTACCTGCTGGGGACGCGGGTACTCGGGCAGCGGGTTCTTCTCGTCGAGCCGGTCACCCCACGGGGTGGTCAGCCGGTGGGCGGACTCGTTCTGCGCGTACCGGACGACCTGGGGCACCGTCCCGCCGCCGTCGGTGAGGCCGCCTTCGCCGTCGTAGGAGAACTTGACCTGCTGGTTCTTCTGGACGGGCTCCGCGAGCGTGATGAGGAGCGCATTGCGGTCGCCGGGCGCCACCCGCACCGCCTTGATGGGCATCGGGGTCGTGTCGGCCTCGACCTTCAGGTGCTCCGCCAGCCCCTTGACGTCGCCGACCCTGCCCTCGAAGCGGGCCCGCACCTGCCGGCCGTCCTCGCCGACGTTCAGCTCCAGCGGGTAGACCTCGAAGTCGTCCGGCGGGGTGAACGCCGACATCGGCACGAGCTGCTTGTCCGTCGTCGGCGTCGACCAGCGCAGGAACATGTTGGCGCCGCCGGTGTCCTGGAACATCTCCAGGCGGAAGTCGTGCTTCTCACCCGCCTTCAGGTGGACCGCGGCGCTCGTCTGCTCGTTGTCCCAGTCCGGCTGCCAGTGGTCGATGACCGGCTCGCCGTCGATGAAGAGCCGGAAGCCGTTGTCGCCGATGGCGTGGAAGGTGTAGTCGCCGGTGGCCGGCGCCGCGATCTGCCCGGTCCAGCGGGCGGTCGTGTGCTCCGTCTTGCCGGTCAGCTCCTGGAAGGTGCTGGTCAGGCCGGAGAAGTTGACCTGCGGGTCGAGCACGGTACCGCCGAGTTCGGCGAAGTCCCTCGCTCCCGGCGCGGACATGCTGAAGTACTCGCCCTTCAGGCCCTGCACCTGGACGGCGGCCGGGCCGTCCTTCTCGGCCTGCACCGCGGACGTGCCGGTGGCCGCCTCCGCGGCCGTGGCGGAGGCCGTGAGGCCGCTCGTGGGCAGCGCCAGGGCCGCCGCTGTCAGGATTGCCCACACTCTGGCTCGTGGGCGTGTGTGTGGTCGCGTCATCGGACCCTTCCTCGGAAGCCATCTTTGCAACGTTGGAAAGCTTGTGTCAGCGGAATGACAACACGCCCTTCCGCGCCTGTCCAGACCTCGCGCACCACTTCACTGATCCGCCGTCAACCCAGGCGCGGCAAAGGCTCACTTCCGTCGCGTCACAGGAACTTCCAGAGGTGGTCGGCGGTCCCGTTGTCGTCGAACTGGACGACCTGCGCGCTGTTGCCGGTGGACATGCCGTCGACGCCCAGGACCTTGCCGCTGTGCCGGTTCCGGATGCGGTACCAGCCGTCCCCGTCGTCCACCAGGGTCCACAGGTGGTCGGCGGTGCCGTTGTCCTCGTACTGGACGACGCGGGCGCTGTCGGCGGTGGACATGCCGTCGACGCCGAGGACCTTGCCGCTGTTGCCGTTGCGGATCAGGTACCAGCCCTCACCCCGGTCCACGAGCTGCCAGGCGTGGTCGCCGGTGCCGGAGTTGTCGAACTGCACGACGCGCGCGCTGTTCTCCAGCGACATGCCGTCCACGGCGAGGACCTTGCCGCTGTGCTTGTTCTGGACGCGCCGGAACGGGGGTTCGGGCGTCCAGGCCCTGCCGTCGGGCGTGGCCGTGGGGAACGAGGTGATGCGCAGCCTCGCGGCGCCCATGGGGACGAGCGTGACCGTCTCGACGGGGGAGTCGCTGCGTGCCGGCCCGGCCTGCAGGGGCGCCACCACGTTCTCGTCGTCCGCGACCCACTCCTCGACGCGACGGGCCTCGGCGCTGATGCGGACCGGGACCGTCTCGTGGGTGAAGGGATTGTCGGGCACGGGGCCGCGCGCCGGGGTGAACTCCAGGCGGGGCGACGCGACGAGACCGTAGTTCCACGGCGAGGTGGCGTGCACCGCGCACTCGGGGAAGGTCTCGTCGCCCCCGTACTGCTCGTACCGCTCGCCGATCCGGAGGGAGTAGGCGAGGGGCCCGTGCTGGACGCTGACGGCGTCGTGCTGGTCGGGCCAGTGGCGCAGCGTGGTCCGCTGGGGGAGACGCAGGGACACCTTGTCACCGCTGCGCCAGGTCCGCCGCAGGGTGACCCACCCGGGCCCGTCCGCCGCGGCGACGGAACGGCCGTTGACGCGGACCTCCGGCCCGTCGCACCAGCCCGGCACCCGCAACCGCAGCGGGAAGGAGACCGGGCGCGGCGTGGACACGGTCAGCGCGACGGTCTCGGTGAAGGGATAGCCGGTGTCCTCCGTGACGGTGACCCTCGTGCCCCCGGCGACCTGCGCGCGGACCTCGCTCGGGGCGTACATCGCCGCGGCCAGTCCGCCGTCCGGGGTGGCCAGCCACAGCTCCTCGGTGAAGTAGGGCCAGCCCATGCCGTAGTTGTGCGGACAGCAGCGGTACTGGTCGACGCCGGGCTGGAAGGACTGCATGGCGAAGCCGTTCTGGAACTGCCCCTGTGTCTTCGGCCGGTTGTCCAGGTCGACGCCGTTGGCGCTGGTGACGTAGTGGATGGCTCTGCCCTGCGGGTCGAGGGAGGCGGGCAGCATGTTGAAGGCCAGGTCCTCGCACCGGTCGGCCCAGACCGGGTCACCGGTGATCCTGGTGAGCAGTTCGTGACTGGCCATGAACTCGACGATCCCGCAGGTCTCGAAGCCCTGCCGCGGGTCGGTGAACCCCGGCCGGTAGTTCTCGTCGCCCGCCATGCCGCCGCCGGGGAACCGCCCGTAGACGTCCATGACCCGGTCGTACGCCCGGTAGGTGGCCCGGATCAGCTCCGGGTCGCCGGTCACCTGCGCGTACTGCGCGGGCTCACGGAAGCCCTGGGCGATGTTGACGTTGTGCCGGGAGGGTGTGGGGCCCGTCCAGTCGGCACCCAGGGTGTGCATCTTGGTGGCCAGGCCGAGCAGGAACGCCTCGCCGGTGCGGCGGTGCAGCCACAGGGCGACGTCGAGGCCGTCGCCCCAGCGGTAGGAGACCCAGCTGGTGTTGAAGGCGCCGGGGCCCTGGGCGTTCATGAAGCGCAGGAACCGGGTCATGAAGGGGACGACGCGCTCGTCCCCCGTGTACTCCTCGTGCGTGCGCAGGGCCTGGAGAAGCGGCAGGAACGGCCAGAAGTCCGGACCGCCGTTCAGTGACGTACGCAGCGCGCGCGGCCCGAAGAAGCCGTCGCTCTGCTGGGTGGCCAGGATCGCCTCGATCCAGGTGCGCGAGCGCGCGAGCGCGCCCCGGTCCCCGGTGGCGACCGCCATGGGCACGTATCCACGCAGCCAGTACGGCACTTCCTCCCAGGCGCCGCGCTCGGGGTGCACCCAGCCGGTCGCGGAGAAGTCGAGGAAGTGCGACAGACTCTCGAACCGGCCGCAGAGGCCGTCGAGTTGAAGTCTGAGCTGACCGGCGAGCCAGCCCCGCGCGGTGACGCTGCCGGCGGGCAGCTTGCGGAAGGCGTCCGGCGCGAGCGAGCCGGACGCCCTCGCCGTGGCGGCGGCCGCGGAGGTGACGAGCGGGCCGCCCAGCGCCGCCGTGCCGAGCGCCAGGGCGCCGGTGCCGAGGAGGGTGCGTCTGCTGACGGACATGGGTCTCCTGACTGTGGACTCGGATCCTTCAGTGCCGCCGGTCCCCTGAAGGGCCGCACGGGGGGCAGGGCTCCGTGCCGACCGGCGTACGAGGTCGCGGAGTTGTACATCGTTGGAAGACGGGAGCGCACTGAGGATCAGAGCACACCCCCGTGACGACCGTCCAGGGGTGTGACTCGCCCGATCCGGCCGGACGCGCCCTTCCGGCCAAGGGCCGTCGGCAGCGGCTCAGGACCGCCCGTGAGGGCCTGAGTCGGGCACGGCAACGGGCCGGAGCACCGTCAGTGGCCCCTCCTGGCGAGCCACCATGGCGAAGGGGAACCTGTCGACCTCCAGGCAGAGACCGACGTCATCGGGGTGGTATCCGCTCCGCAGCCCTCCGGCGAGTTCGGCCGCGGCGCGTGAGTTGCTCGCACGGTGGACGTACGGAGCGGCGTCGACACCGCCACCGTCCACGCAACGGCCGATGTACTCGGCACAGGCCAGGTCCTCGTCGGCCCTGCCGTCCTCCCCGGTGACGACGAACGTGACCGGACCGGCCTCCTGGCCCCGCAGGAACCGCGCGGTGGGGCCGGCCACCACGAAGCTCGCGCACAGGACCAGCGGTGCGTCCGCGACGGCCAGCGCGCCCACGGTTCCCGCCGTCGTCTTCTGCACCAGCGTGCGACCGGCGAGATCGGCGGACCTGAGCAGGCCCGGCGAGTTCACCGCGTCGAACCCCGCCGCCGGAGCACCGTCCTTCAAGGCGAGCCAGCCCGGCCGGGTCTCCTTCAACTCGAGCGCCTCACGCTCCGTGGAGGCCAGGACGATCCGCTCCACGCCGCGCGAGAAGGCCCAGGCGGCCACGGTGAAGGCCCGCATGACGTCGATGACGACCGCGACACGCGGAACGTCGGTCAACTCCGGTATGCCAACGAACTGGTGATCCATCGCGCCATTGTGCCGCCCGGTCGGTCGTCGAGTGCTTCGGCCACGGTGTGGTGGCCGACGTCGGACGGGCCGGGCTGTTTCTTGCCGTAACCGCAAGATGGAGTGCCAGGTCATGGGGCGGCTGGCAACACTCCCACCCATGACCCCAGCACCACGGCCGATGCCGCCGCACACCTTCCGCCGTTCCGCGCGAACGGTGGCAAGCGTTCTCCTCACCCTCCTGTTCACCATCGCCACCGCGGCCTGCTCCACACCGGCAGCGGAGGACGACGCCCCCGCGTACGCCGCCGTCACCCAGGACGATCCCCAGTTCGAGAAGAGCTTCCGGCACGGGTTCGCCGACGTCGACGGTGTCCGTATGCACTACGTGAAGGGCGGCAGCGGAACGCCGGTCGTGCTGATCCACGGTTGGCCGCAGACCTGGTACGGCTGGTGGCCGGTCATGCCGGAACTCGCCAAGCACCACACCGTCTACGCCGTCGACCTGCCCGGACTGGGCGACAGCACCGGCTCCCCGTCCGGCTACGACAAAGCCACGCTCGCGCGGTACGTGCACAAACTGGTCGCCGACCGGCTCGGGCTGGACGACGCCCGTGTCGTCGGGCACGACCTCGGTGCCGCGGTGGCATTCCAGTACGCGAGCCAATTCCCGAACGACACCGCGCGCCTGGGCTACCTGGACCTGCCGCTGCCCGGGCCCGCGATGGACGCGCCCACCTACCGCTCGCTGAGCTGGCACATCGCCTTTCACGCCCAGCGGCGGGTCCCCGAGACGCTCGTGGGTGACGACGTCAGGGAGTACCTGGCGCTGTTCTACCCCCAGGTCTCGTACGGCGGCACGGCGTTCGGCGGTACGTCGGACGACTCCCCGTTCACCCGCGCCCAGATCGACGAGTACGCACGTACCTACAGTCGGCCCAAGGCCCTCTCGGGCGGCTTCGAGCTCTACCGCGCTCTTGATCAGGACGTCCGCGACACCGTGGCCGCGGCACCGGTACGCGTCCCGACCCTGCTCATGACCGCGGAAGGACAACTCGACGCGATCCGGGGCACGGTGGCCCCGCGCATGACCAACATCGAGCGGGCGGTGGACGTTCCGCGAGCGGGACACTGGCTCGTCGAGGAGAATCCCCGCTTCCTCACCGCCGAACTCCTGAAGTTCCTCGACGGATGACCACGCGGGGTTCGCGAGCCGGCCGCCGTGGTCCAAGGTGGACAGCCCGGACACGACACCGTCGGCCGGCCTCGACCCGCTGTGCCTCGATCCGCCGTGCCGGGGTAGTCGAGACAGAGGACGGGAACCGGATCAGGAGGTGCCGAAGGTGAGCGAATCATCCCTACGGGCGGTGGGCTGGGCGAAGTCGTTGCCGCTCACCAGCGATGTGAGAACGGCACGGGACTGGGTCCGCGGCCACCTGCGGAAGATGCGGTGGACCGCCACGGCTCCCGAGACGGTGGACGCGGTGCTGCTGACCGTCTCGGAACTGGTCACCAACGCGCAGGTGCACGCCCGCAGCAGCGCACAGTTGATGATGACGTGGGACGAGCACTGTCTGCACATCGCCGTGCACGACTCTTCCGGCGAGCTCCCCCTGGCCCGGGCGGCGAGCCCTGACCGTCTGGGCGGACGCGGGATGTTCCTCGTCGAGGCACTGGCGGACGACTGGGAGGCCCGGCCCTGTCCCGACGGCAAGACCGTCATCGCCTGTTTCCGTCCGCCCGCCACGACCTCGTAACTCCCTCGAGGTCCCAGCGCTGACTCACGCCCGGTCGCCCGCCCGCGGGGAGACCTGCCGCTCGAAGAGCGTCTCCAGCACAACCGTCGCACTGGTCCCGTTGACGCCGTCAATGGCGTAGATCCGGCGCAGCACGTCCTGCAGCTGCTCGGTGGTCGCGGTCCTGACCTTCACCAGCACCGAGGCGCTACCGGCGATGATGTGCGCCTCCAGGATCTCGGGCAGCGCGGCGAAGTCCTGCGCGGAGTCGCCCATCCACGCCGTCGAGTCGACCATCACGTAGGCGAGGACACCGCACCCGACCACCGCCGGGTCCACTTCGGCCGTGGTCCGTCGGATGACCCCCCGCTCCCGCAGCTTGCGCACACGCTCGTGAGCCGCCCCGGCGGACAGGCCCACGGCCTGGCCGAGCACGGCGTAGGACTGCGTGGCGTCCTGCTGGAGTCGCGTCAGGAGGACACGATCAATGTGATCCACAATTCTCCGTTCGCCCTACAGACGCAGACGCCATACGTCATCTTAGAAAATGCGTGCCATGCCGAAGATTGTTCGGCCTGCCTGTGGGAGGGGACCCCATGACCGACGAGAGCCCCGCGCTGTACGAGATGCTCGACGACCGGTTCCGTACCGGGCGGTGCATGAACGGCGACGACGGCCTGGAGATGCTGTACACCGGCTGCCGTTGGGCCGAGGGGCCCATCTACCTGCCTGCCTGGCGGCAGGTGATCTGGAGCGACATCCCCAATGACCGGATGCTGCGCTGGGACGAGGAGACCGGCGCCGTCAGTGTCTTCCGCCGTGCCGCCGGGCACACCAACGGCAACACGCTCGACCGGCAGGGCCGGCTGATCACCTGCGAGCAGGGCAACCGCCGGGTGACGCGGACCGAGCACGACGGCACGGTGACGGTGCTGGCCGACCGCTGGCAGGGCAAGCGGCTGAACAGCCCGAACGACGCGGCGGTGAAGTCGGACGGCTCCATCTGGTTCTCCGATCCGGACTTCGGCATCACCAGCGACTACGAGGGCTACCGAGCCGAGAGCGAGATCGCGGCCAACAACGTCTACCGGATCGACCCGGACAGCGGTGAGGTGGATCTGGCCGCCGACTGCTTCGCGGCACCGAACGGGCTCGTCTTCTCGCCGGACGAGCGTCAGCTCTTCGTCTCCGACACCCGGGCCGGCTGCATCCGGGTCTTCGACGTACGGGACGACGGCACCCTCTCCGACGGCAAGATCTTCGCCGAGGCCGCCCGTCGCGCGAACGCGCGCTTCGACAACCTCCGGTTCGACGCCGACGGCCGGCTCTGGGTGGCCGCGATGGCCGACGGGGTGCACTGCTACGACCCCGACGGCACGCTGATCGGGCGGCTCGGCGTCCCTGAGGCGGTGGCCAACATCTCCTGGGGCGGACTCAAGCGCAACCGCCTCTTCATCACCGCGGAGACCAGCCTCTACTCGGTCGTCATGGGGGTCACGGGCACGCACCCGACCGGCCCGGGGCGGCGGCCCTGGCTGGACCCGGAGCCCAGGTGACCGTTCGGCCGAGGCCTGGTCGAGGAGGTCCGGACTTGCGGGTGGCCGTGCGCGCGAGCAGGGTGGAGAGATGAGTGGTAAGGACGGTCCCACACTCATCTCGTCGGTGCAGCGAGCCTTCCGGCTGATGGAAGCGGTCGGCGCGCACGAGGGCGGCGTCCCGGCCAAGCAGCTGGCACGTGAGACGGGGCTGGCCCTGGCCACCACCTACCACCTCCTGCGCACCATGGTGCACGACGGCTACGTGCGCAAACTCGACGACGGCACGTTCGTCCTCGGCGAGAGGCTGGGCGCGCTGCACGGCGGAAGCCGCGAGCAGGCGGCACTCAGCAGGGTCCGTCCGACGCTCACCGAGTTGCGCGACGGCCTGTCGGCCGCGGCCTACCTGACCTTCTACGAAGAGGGCGAGATCCGGGTCGCGGAGATCGTGGACGGCCCGAAAGCCCCCCGTGTCGATCTGTGGGTCGGCTTCGAGGACGCGGGACACGCCACGGCGCTCGGCAAGTGCGTGCTGCGCGAACTGGATCCGGAGGCTCGCGCCGACTACCTCTCCCGTCACACGCTGAACGACCTCACCCCTCGTACCATCACCTACCGCCGCGACCTGCTACGACGCCTGGACGCCGCGGCTCAGGTCCCCGCCGTGACCGACGTCGAGGAGTACGCGCTGGGCACGGCGTGCGTGGCGGTGCCCGTACGCCAGGGCGACACCATCGGCGCGCTCGGGATCTCCGTGAACGTCAGCCGTGCCGCATCGCTCGGCGACGCCGTGGCGCGGCTGCTCGGCACCGCGGAACGGGTGTCCCGAGGACTCTCGCTCACCATCTGAAATCCAGGCCCTTGTGAGGGGGCGGTCGCCTGCCGTTTCCTGGATGAGACGGGGCAAATAGGACGGCAATGTGAGGGATGGATAAGTGACTGACCAGAGCCTGGCAGGACCGTACGAGTACGGATCGGTCGCCCACCACGTGACGAACGGCTGGACCGTCGTCGGTGCCAGTGGTGAGATCGACATCGCGTTCGCGCCCGTGGTGCGAGCGGCGGTGGTCCGCCTCCTGGACGAGGGCCACCTGCACTTCGTCCTGGACCTGTGCGGTACTCCGTTCCTGGACTCGGCGGGCCTCGGCATGATCGTCGCGGTCACCAAGCGCATCCAGGCGCGCCATGGCTCCCTGCGGATCGCCTGCGACGACGAGCGGCTGCTCCGTGTCTTCACCCTCGGCGGGCTGCGTCCCGTCTACTCCTTCCACGACACGGTGGATCAGGCCGTCGCACAGCCCGCGGGCGCCGAGGAACTCGCCGACTGGCCGCACATACGGCACTGACGTACGAGCCAAGCGATCGTGGACCCTAGACTCGCCGCCATGAACCGATGGGAACAGCTGACCGGTGGCACGTCCGGTGAGCAGTACGCCGCTCGTTTCGCGGAGCTGGCGGAACACGGACAGGACGTACACGGTGAGGCGCGACTGTGCGCCACGCTGGTGCCCCCCGGGGCGCGCGTGCTGGACGCCGGCTGCGGTACCGGTCGAGTCCTGATCCAGCTCGCCCGGCTCGGATACGACGGCGTCGGCGTCGACCGTGACGCCTCCATGCTGGCCGTGGCCCGGAGAAGCGCGCCACGGCTGACCTGGCTGGAAGCCGACCTGTCGGACTTCGACCCGGTCGCCGCCGGCGTCACCCCTGGCTTCGACCTCGTCGTCGCCGCGGGCAACGTTTTTCCGCTCCTCGCTCCGGGCACCGAGGCGGACGTCGCGGCCGCGCTGGCCCGCGCGCTGCGCCCGGGCGGTCTGCTCGTCGCGGGCTTCGGCCTCGACCGGGACCATCTGCCCGTGGCGCCCAGCCTCACCCTTGCGCAGTACGACGCCCACTGCACCGGAGCCGGCCTCACCCTCACCGACCGCTTCGCCACCTGGGACGCGGACCCGTATGAAGGCGGCGGCTACGCGGTGAGCGTCCACCGCCGCTGACACTGCTCCGACACCGGCCGACCGCACGCCTCGTGGAACGCGACGGCCGTGACATTGCCGCCTCCGACCCCGCGGGGTCAGAACGGCATGTGGCCACGGGCCCGGCGACCGGCCGAACCGCTGCGGCCGACGGCCTTGGAGCTGCTGCGGAAGGGCTTGCTGAATGCGCGGCCCAGGATGCCCGGTGCCTTGCCGCCGGCCCGGGAGCCGGCGCCCAGCGTTCGCTGGGTGCCGCGCTGCGGGCGATGGGACAGGCGCGGTACGAGGAACGCGAGCACGGCGAGAACGACGCATACGGCGACGATTCCGACGATCATCATGATCGGACTTCCTAACGTGAGACGTAGCTGTCGGTTGCCCTGTGGATGGGGGCACATGCGTGCCGGGCGCAAGAGCCGATGGGCCGACCGCTTTCGTATCGCGGGGGAGAATGAGCCGCATGGCCATGGTGAAAGACGTCGACGTCCGGCGCACGGAGCACTGCGAGACGGCGGCGCTGGGTGTCCTCCTGCGGCACGAGGGACTCGACCTGTCCGAGCCCATGCTCTTCGGGCTCGGCTCCGGCTTGTCCTTCGTCTACTGGGCGAGCAAGAACATGGACTTCCCCTTCCTGGGCGGCCGGGTCAAGCCGTTCGAACTCACCAGAAACCTGGCCGGCACACTCGGACTCGAGCTGCGGGTCGAGGAGACCACCTCCCCGCGCAAGGCATGGCAGAACGTCGCGGCACACGTCGACGCCGGTCGGCCGGTCGGTCTGCAACTCGACAGCTACCACCTGGACTACTTCAGCACCAGGGTGCACTTCGGCGGACACATCGTGGCCATGTACGGCTACGACGACCACGACGCCTACCTGGTGGACACCTCCCAGCAGGGCGGATCCGTCTCCACGAGCCTCGCGGCCCTGGCCGGTGCCAGGGCCGCGCGCGGTCCGATGACCGCACGGCACCGCTCCTTCACCCTCACAGTGCCCGGCGGCCTGACGCCACCGCAGGACCGGATCGTTCCCGCGATCAAGAGCTGCGCCGACGCCTTCCTGAACCCGCCCATCGCGAACCTGGGCCACCGGGGCATCGCGAAGGCCGCCACACAAGTGCCGAAGTGGCTGGAACGTACCGGCAATCCACAGGACGACCTGCCAAGGGCCGCCGTCCTCATGGAGAGAGCCGGCACCGGCGGCGCCCTGTTCCGCAACCTCTACCGGGACTTCCTCGCCGAGTGCGCCCAGCACATCGACGACGACCACCTGCGCACCGGCCATCGCCTGTACGCCGAGGCGGCCACCCTCTGGACGCAGGTGGCCGCACTCGTCGCGGCAGCAGGCGAATCCGGCGACGCGAAGAACCTCACGGAGGCCGGCTCCGTCCTCCACGAACTCTCACGTGTCGAACGCGACGCGATGCGGGCGCTCAGCCTGCTCCGGCGAAGCGGTCGGCCCAGTAGGCGGTGCGGTCCAGATACGCCGTCTGGGCTGCCGCGCCCGTGAGTCCGTAGGCTCCCTCGTAGGTCCGATACGCAGGGTTTTCCGGCGGAACGGCGGCTGCCGGTTCGATCTGGCTGCCTTCGTGCCACTCGTTGAAGGACGTGACCGACACCCAGGTCGGGGAGCCGCCGACGGCGGGATCGAGGGCGTTGTTCCACTGCCGGTCATATGCCGCGCCGTTGTTCCGCTCCACGGTGGGCGTCGTGTTGCCGGGCACGGCACGGTCGTCGAGGTAGCCGGGTGCGACGGAGGGTGCCCAGATCAGGTCGTGGGCCCGGGCGTAGTCGCCGGCCTGCTTCCAGCCCGGAGCCGTGGCGCCCGCGATCCCGTCGTAGGTGTACATCCCGGAGAAGTGCGCGATCTTGGTGGTGTCGGTGGTCTGGGCGAGCACACTGCTGGTGCCGGTGACCTGGTCGAGCGGGGACCAGTCGTTGATGTCGAGGCTCTGGAAGACGTAGAAGGCGTTCTTGCCGCCGTGCTCGGGGGAGCGGTAGAAGGCCGGGTGGCTGCCGTAGGCGTTGTTGATGTACTGGACGTCGGCCACGGTCGACGCGGCGGTTCGTCCCGCGTACGGCTCCAGGTGCCAGGCCACCTTGATGCCCTTCTTCTGGGCGGCGTCGAGGACGCCCCGGGCGAGCCGGTCTTCGTAGCTGCCCTGGCCCCACCAGCTGTAGACGAGCACGCCGGCGCCGGATCGGGCGATCCATTCCATGTGCTGGGTCACGGCGCCGGTGAAGTCGCCGGAGTCGTAGGGACCGAGAGCCGGGTAGAAGTCGGCTCCGATGGCGCCCGGCGGGGTCTGGCCGCCCTGCTGCCAGTGCCGCCAGCTGCCGTTCGTCGCCGGGCTGCCGTACCAGGGGTAGTAGAAGAGGTGCACGTTCGGGTTGAGTGCTTCGGCGGTGGGTTCGGTGGTGACGCTCAGGGTGTCGATGTCGAACAGCGCGCCGCTGCCGCCGGTGAACCGCAGGAACAGCGGACCGGACGCGGTGGCGCCGAGAGTGGTCGAGACGTCTGTGAAGGTCTCCCAGCCGCCGGTCACCGGTACCCGTACCGAGCCGAGCGGGGTGCCGGTGGCCGAGCCGGACCTGACCTCGATGGTGCCGCCCGCGCCCGCCGACGACACCCTCGCCGAGAAGGAGCGGGCCCCCTCGGTGGAGACGGTGGCGTAGCCCACCCAGTCGCCGTTGTCGATGTAGCCCAGTGTCCGCCCGCCGCTGGCACCGGCGTGCGCGGCCGCCTGTACACCGGAGCCTGCCGTGTACGACTCCGCCTCGATCCGGTCGGCGCCGCCGGGCGAGGAGCAGTCGGCCGGAGCCTGCCCGGCCGCGTAGCGGACGGCGCCCAGCAGCAAGGAGCGGAAGGCCGGATCGCCGTAGGACTGCGCGGTGTGACCGAGCCCCGTGTAGAAGGAGCGGCCGTCGCCCTGGCTGTGACACCAGGTGATGGGATGGTCGGCGCCCATGCTGCCGCCGCTGTAGGTCGTCTCGTCCAGGGTCTGGAGCACGTGGACGCCGGGACGGGGATTGGCGCGGTAGTTGTACCACTCGTCGGTGCGTGTCCAGGTCGCACCCAAGTGGGCGGTCGCGGGGTGGGTGCGGTCCTCGGTCGCCAGCGTTGCCTGCTGGATCGCGGGGTGGCTGTCGAAGTGGGCGCCGACGAGCCGACCGTAGTACGGCCAGTCGTACTCGGTGTCGGCGGCGGCGTGCACCCCGACGAATCCGCCGCCGGAGTCGACGTACGTCTCGAAGGCGGCCTGCTGGGAGTCGTTGAGGACGTCTCCGGTGGTGTTGAGGAACACCACCGCCTCGTAACCCGACAGGCCGGAGGGCGTGAAGGCGGCCGCGTCCTCGGTGGCGGTGACGGTGAAGCCGCCCTGGCTGCCCAGCTCGCGCAGGGCGTCGATGCCGGCCGGGATGGCGTCGTGCCGGAAGCCGGCCGTCTTGGTGAACACCAGGACGTCGAAGGCCGCCGCTCTTCGCAGTGGATCGGCCTGTGTCGCCGGGGCCGGTGCGGCGAGGGCGCACGCCACGGCCGTGGCGAGGAGCGCCGCTCCGCGACGCAGGCGTCTCGTGAGAGTGGACACGGTTCATCGCCCCTTTCGCGTCGACGCGGTGAGCGTCAGGCTGTCGATGTCGAACAGGGAGCCGCTGCCGCCGGTGAACGTCAGGAAGAGAGGGCCGGTCCCCGTCGTGTTGAGCGCCGTGCTGACGGTGGTGAACGTCTCCCAGTCGCCCGTCACCGGGACCGGCACCGAGCCGAGCAGCGGGCCGTTCTGCGACCCGGAGCGGATCTGGAGTGTTCCTCCCGCCCCGGCCGACGAGACCCTCGCGGAGATCGAGGCGGCGCCCGCCGTGGGCACGGAGTCGTATCCGGCCCAGTCCCCGCTGTCGATGTATCCGAGGGTCTGGCCGCCGCTGGCCGCGGCGTGCGCGGCCGGCTGCACTCCTGATGACGAGGTGGAGGACTCCGCTTCCCACGTCCTGGTGGTGGGCCCGCCGGTGGTGAAGGTGAAGGCGTCGACGTCGAAGAGGTTGCCCTGTCCGGTCGGTCCGCGGAAGACGAGGTACAGCTCGGTGCTGTCCGGCGGCACTTGGGACAGCGGTGCCGAGACGTCTGTGAAGGTCTCCCACCCGCCGGTCACCGGCACGGCCGCCCGGCCCAGCAGCGTTCCGGTCGGGGACCCCGCACGAACCTCCAGGGTGCCGCCCGCTCCACCGGAGGAGACCCGGGCGGAGAAGCCGGAAGCGCCCGCGAGCGCGTAGGGCTTGAAGGAGATCCAGTCGCCGTCGTCGGTGAAGCCGACCGTGTTGCCACCCTCCGCGTTGCCATGGGCGGCGGCCTGGACGCCCGACTGGGCGGAGAAGTGCTCGGCCTGACGGTGACGGGGCTGCAGGGTGCGCAGCGAGTGGGTGGTCAGGCCCGCGGAGTCGGTGTACTCCGCGTCCAGGACGCCGTACAGGTTGGCGGCGCTGTCGTGCTCGCCGTCGACCGGGATCGTGAGGGAACCACTGCACCCGTTCGTGGACGTGATGGCGTGGGTGTGGCTGTCGTGCCCGAGCAGATAGGTGACCTTGACCTTGGAGCAGTCGATGCTGCCGTCTTCCGGATCACTCACCTGTGTTCGGAAGGGAATGGTGTCGCCGAACGAGAACAGCTGCCCGTTGAGGGGCTGCTGGAGTGTGACGGACGGGGCGGTGTTGCCGGCCGTCACGACGAGGCTGGCGGTGCCGGTGAGGCCCTCGGTGTCCTTGACGGTGAGGGTGGGACGGTAGGTCCCCTCGGTGGTGTAGGTGTGGCTGGGATCGGCCTGAGTGGACGTCGAGCCGTCGCCGAAGTCCCACGAGTAGGTGAGCGGCTTGCCTTCGGGGTCGGAGCTGCCCTGGGAGGAAAACTTCACGGTGAGGGGCAGGCCGCCCGAGGTCCGGTCGGCGGAGGCTTTGGCCACCGGGTTGCGGTTGCTGCCGGCCAGGTACTCGATGCGGTACAGCGCTTGGTTGTTGCTGCCGGTGCCGTAGTCCAGGACGTACAGCGCGCCGTCGGGGCCGAAGTCGGAGTCCATGACCTGCGTCCCGTTCCACGGGAAGTCCTCGATCGCTCCGTAGCCGCCGTTGCCGGTGACCTCGACGGACTTGATCCACTGACGTCCGAACTCCGTCGCGAAGTAGCGGCCGTCCAGTGCCTGCGGGAACTTCACGGAGGAGTCCAGGGCGGGGTCGTAGCGGTAGACCTCGCCGCCCATGGGGGACTCGGATCCGCCGCCGAACTCGGGCGGGGAGCCTTCCAGTCCGTACTTGATCCAGCTCGGCTTCGCGGGGGGCAGCTTGGCCTGACCGGTATTGCGGAAGGAGTTGTTGGCGGGTCCGCCGCCGCAGTCGTACTTAGTGCCGGAGGGGCCGTTCGGGAAGGTGTACTCGTTGTACGACTCCACGGCCGTGTTCGTGCCCGTGCAGTAGGGCCAGCCGTAGTTGCCCGGTCCGGTGATGCGGTTGAACTCCACCTGGCCGCCTGGGCCGCGGTCCGAGGCGGTGCCGCCGGCGTCGGGGCCGTAGTCGCCCAGGTAGACGATTCCCGTGGGACGGTCGACGGACATCCGGAAGGGGTTGCGGAAGCCCATGGCGTAGATCTCGGGCCGTGTCCTCGCGGTGCCGGGTGCGAAGAGGTTGCCGGCGGGCACGGTGTAGCCGCCGTCGGCGGTCGGCTTGATCCGCAGCAGCTTGCCGCGCAGATCGTTGGTGGAGCCGGAGCTGCGCTGTGCGTCGAACTGGGGGTTGCGGTCGCCGCGTTCGTCGATCGGGGCGTATCCGGCCGAGTCGAACGGGTTGGTGTCGTCGCCCGTGGTCAGGTAGAGGTTGCCGGCCGCGTCGAAGTCGATGTCGCCGCCGACGTGGCAGCACTGGCCGCGGTCGTTGGGGACCTCCAGGATCACCTTCTCGGCAGCGGTGTCGAGGGTGCCGTCGGCCTTGAGCGTGAACCGCGAGAGGTTGAGGTGCCCCTTCCACGCCTCGAAGTCGGCGGCGCTGCCCGTGACCGGGGCGTCGCCCGCGGGGGTGTTGAGCTTGGGGGAGTAGTACACGTAGACGTAGCGGTTCACGGAGAAGTCCGGGTCCACGGCGATGCCCTGCAGACCCTCCTCGTCGTGCGTGTAGACGTCCAGTTTCGCCGCCTGCTTCGTATTGCCGGCGGCGTCGGTTCGGCGGATGGTGCCGTCGCGGGAGGTGTGCAGGACGGACCGGTCGGGCAGCACGGTGAGCGACATGGGCTCGCCCAACTCCGCCGCACCGGTCGCCATTTGCACCTGCTGGTAGTCGGACGCGGGGATGTCGGCAGCCTGGGCCGCGGAAGCGGGCGGAGGGCCCACCGCGGCCGCAGCGGCCACCAGGAGGGCGAGCGCGGTGATCGTTCCGCGTCTCGGGCGAGGACGCTGGGACATGCTGGTGGTTCCTTCCTGACGTCATGGGGGTTGTCAGGCAAGGCGCGCGCCGGATGCGCGTATTGCCGTCCGAGCACTGCGTGCAATGTGCAGTGATTGCGGGTGGCACGTGGAAAGTTGCGAGGAATTGCGATTCCTATGCAGGCTGGCAACGCGTGACGTATTTGTCAAGCGCCTGTCAAAAAGGGCCTCACCGTCCCGTCGGACCACTGGGCCGGCCGAGGCCCCGGCGTCCGATGCCTCAGGGGTGGTTCACCAGATTGGCCACATTGGTGGACGAGCTGGAGGGCCCGCCCCGGTCGTTGATGACATGCCGGATCGTTCCGGTGCCGCCGAGGGAGACGGTCACCATGTTCCGGAAGCGAACGTTCGGGTTGTTGGGGACCTCGAAGGCGTGCTCTGCGGTGACTTGCGGATTGACGTTGAAGAAGCAGTAGCTGCCGAGGCCGTAGGCCTGATGGCTGGTAACGGAGCCGGCGACGTTGTAGGCGGCGTAGCCCTGCGTGGAGCCGTTCATCCAGGCGGCCTGGTTCGGCGGGTCGCACCGTTGACGACGAGTCCGGTGTCGGCGGTGCTCGTGTTCCGGCCGATGCCGCTGCCGTGGTCGCCGCGCCAGATCCACATGTGGTCGCCGATGACGTCGTCGCTGTTGACGACCAGGCTGGTGGTCGCCTTGCCGACGGCCGCGCCGCCGACCCGGAAGTACACGTCGTGCAGGGAGGTGGGGTTCGCCGAATGGTCGGCGGCGGAGCCGTCGCCGGCATCGGGTCACGGGAGTCGTGCGCATCGCGGCCGAGTGCGCGGCGGACGGCGCATTGCGCCGGGCGTGGGGGACCCGCCGCAACGCCCCAGTCGTCCCTGCGCGCGCCCTGCCGAGGGCTCGTCGCCCGCGGAAATGATGTGCGGACCGCACGCGACCGGGCGAATCCGCACACCTGCCTCGGCAGGCGAACACGCGAGGGAAGGATTCCACCTTGCTGCTTCTCATCTCTCCGGACGGTGTCGAGGAGGCCCTCGACTGCGCCAAGGCCGCCGAACACCTCGACATCGTCGACGTCAAGAAGCCCGACGAGGGTTCGCTCGGCGCGAACTTCCCCTGGGTCATCAGGGACATCCGCGCCGCGGTCCCGGCGGACAAGCCGCTCTCCGCCACCGTGGGCGACGTGCCGTACAAGCCCGGTACGGTCGCCCAGGCCGCGCTCGGCGCGGTGGTCTCCGGCGCCACCTACATCAAGGTCGGCCTCTACGGGTGCACGACGCCCGAGCAGGCCGTCGATGTCATGCAGGGGGTCGTCCGAGCGGTGAAGGACCACCGGCCGGACGCCTTCGTCGTCGCCTCGGGCTACGCCGACGCCCATCGGATCGGCTGTGTCAATCCGCTCGCCCTGCCCGACATCGCCCGCCGTTCCGGTTCCGACGCCGCCATGCTCGACACCGCGATCAAGGACGGGACACGGCTCTTCGACCACCTTCCGCCCGACGTCTGCGGGCAGTTCGTCCGACTCGCCCACGAGGCCGGTCTCCTCGCCGCGCTCGCGGGCAGCGTCAGGGCCGGCGACCTGAGCGACCTGGCTCGCATCGGCACGGACATCGTCGGCGTGCGCGGTGCGGTCTGCGAGGGCGGCGACCGCACCGGCGGCCGGATCCGGCCGCACCTGGTGGCGGCCTTCCGGGAGGAGATGGACCGGCACGCCCCGGAGCACACGGCCACCGTCAGCGCGGCGAGTTGACCGCCGCCATGGCGACAGGACCCCGAGGCCACGGGTCCGGGACCCGGAGCGGGTACTTCGCCGTCGTCGACCCGGCGACGGGCGAGCCCTTCGACGAGGCCCCTGACCGGCAGGCCGCGGAACTGGACGACGTCGTCGACCGGGCCCACACGGCCTGGCGCGGCTGGCGGGCCGATCCCGCAGCCCGTACGACCGCGCTCCTCGCGGCCGCCGACGCCGTGGAGGCGGCCGGGAGCGATCTCGCCACGCTGCTGACCCGCGAACAGGGCAAGCCGTTGACCGAGTCCCACGCGGAGGTCGCCCGCACGGCCGCCCGGCTGCGCCACTTCGCCGAGCCGGCCATCGAGACGCAGCCGATCACGGACGACCGGCCGGTACGCGGCGAGCTGCGCTGGCGACCGCTCGGCCCGGTCGCCGCGATCGTCCCGTGGAACTTTCCCCTGCAACTCGCGTCGGCCAAGTTCGCTCCGGCGCTCGCCGCGGGCAACACGGTGGTGCTCAAGCCCTCCCCGTACACGCCCCTCGCCACCCGCCTGCTGGGGTCCGTCGTCTCCGCCGCCCTGCCCGAGGACGTACTGACCGTCGTCACCGGGCGCGAGCCCCTCGGAGCCCGTCTCGCCGCGCACCCGGGCATCCGCCACGTGACCTTCACCGGATCGGTCCCCACCGGACGGGCCGTCGCCCGACAAGCGGCGGCCTCACTGGCCCGCGTCACCCTGGAACTCGGCGGCAACGACGCCGCCGTACTGCTGGAGGACGTCGATGTGGAGAAGATCGCGGACCGCCTGTTCTGGGCGGCCTTCCGCAACTGCGGGCAGGTCTGCATGGCGGTCAAGCGCGTCTACGCCCCGGCCCGCATCCACTCCCTGGTGGTCGAGGCCCTCGCGCACCGGGCTGAGACCGCCGTCGTCGGCCCCGGGCTCGATCCGGCCTCACAGCTCGGGCCCCTCAACAACGCCCCGCAACTGGCCCGCGTCGAGGGCTACACGGCCCGCGCCCTGGCGGGCGGCGCCCGAGCCGCGGCCGGCGGCCACCGCCTGGACCGGCCGGGATACTTCTTCGCCCCGACGATCCTGGCCGACGCACCGGCCGACAGCCCGGTGGTGACCGAGGAGCAGTTCGGCCCCGTCCTGCCGGTCCTGCCGTACGAGAGCCTCGACGAAGCCGTCGAGGCCGCCAACGGCACCCGATTCGGGCTCGGCGGCTCGGTGTGGGGGACCGACCTCGACCGGGCCGAGGCCGTGGCCGAACGACTGGAGTGCGGGACCGCATGGATCAACCACCATGCCGAGCTGTCCCTCGCCCAGCCCTTCGCCGGCGTCAAGGACAGCGGCGTCGGCGTCGCGGGCGGACCGTGGGGTCTCCACGGGAACCTCAGGCCGTTCGTCGTGCACCGCCCGCAGGAGGGCTCGTGAAGTTCCGTGCGGCACTACTGCGCTCGTACGAGACCCGGTTCGCCGTCGAGGAGGTGATGCTGGACGGCGGACCGGGAGCGGACGAGGTCCTGGTCAGGATCGCGGGCTGCGGGATGTGCCGCACCGACCTCGCGGTACGGCACTCGGCGGGCCGCTCACCCCTGCCGGCGGTGCTCGGCCACGAGGGGGCGGGGGTCGTGGTGGAGACCGGCGGCGCGGTCACCGGCCTGCGCACCGGCGACCACGTCGTGCTGAGCTTCGACTCCTGCGGACACTGCCGGAACTGCCTCGGCGCAGCCCCCGCCCACTGCGACTCGTTCGCCACGCTCAACCTCTTCGGCGGACGCGAGGAGCACGCCGAGCGGTTCACCGATGCCACCGGCACCGTCCTGGCCCCTCGATGGTTCGGCCAGTCCTCCTTCGCCGAGTACGCGGTGGTCCCGGCCCGCAACGCCGTGCGGGTCGATCCCGCGCTGCCCCTCGAACTGCTCGGACCCCTCGGCTGCGGATTCCTCACCGGCGCCGGCGCGGTCCTCAACTCCTTCGCCGTCGGCCCAGGCGACACCCTCGTGGTCCTCGGCGCGGGAGCCGTGGGCCTGGCAGCGGTGATGGCGGCCGGCGCGGTCGGCGCGACGACCGTGGCCGTCGACCGGCACCCGGAGCGGCTGGCCCTCGCCGAGCGACTCCACGCCACACCCCTGCTTGCCGCGTCGACCGCCCTGCCCGACCGCATCCGACGGCTGATCGGCGGCGGAGCCGCGTACGCCCTGGACACCACGGGATCGGCCGAGCTGATCAACGACGCCCTCCGCTCCCTGCGCCCCACCGGCCACCTCGGCCTGGTCGCACGCCTCCACGACACCTTGCCGCTCGACCCAGGGGCACTCGACCGAGGCCGCAGGATCTCCCACATCTGCGAGGGCGACGCCGTACCCGGCCTGCTGATCCCGCGGCTGACCGCCCTGTGGCAGGCCGGACGCTTTCCCTTCGACCAGCTGATCCGCACCTACCCGCTCGCCGACATCAACCGGGCCGAGCAGGACTGCGACGCGGGCCGCGTCGTCAAACCCGTACTCATCCCGTAAGCCAACCAGGGGACATGACGCATGACCGAGACGGCACGGCACAACACCGGCGTGGAGGGCGTGGAAGGAGGAGTCGGCCTGACGGCCCTCCTGGTCGCCGCGGCCCGGGCGATCGAGACCCACCGGGCCGACAGCCTGGCCCAGGACATCCACGCGGAGCACTTCGTGCTCGCCGCACCGGCCTCCGCCCGCTGGCCGGTCCGCCTGGAACAGGCCCCGGACGGGGACGCGGACCCGCTGTGGGGGCGCTTCGCACGGTACTTCGGACTGCGGACCCGCGTACTGGACGACTTCCTCCTCCACTCGGTGCGGGAGGGCGGTGCCCGGCAAGTCGTGATCCTCGGCGCGGGGCTGGACTCGCGCGCCTTCCGGCTCGCATGGCCACCCGGCTGCGTGGTCTTCGAAATCGACCGGAGAGGCGTCCTGGAGTTCAAGCACCAGGTGCTCGGCGACCTGCCGGCGGCACCGGGGACGACACGCGTACCCCTCTCGGTCGACCTGCGCGACGACTGGGCCGGTGCGCTGACGGACGCGGGCTTCGACGCCGCGGCACCCGCCGTCTGGCTCGCCGAGGGGCTGCTGTTCTACCTCCCCAACGCGGCCGAGACCTACCTGGTCGACACGGTCGACCGCCTGAGCGCGGCAGGCAGCGCGCTGGCCTACGAGGTCAAGCTGGAGAAGGACCTGATGGCCTACCGCGACAGCCCGCTCTACACCTCGACGCACCACCAGCTGGGCATCGACCTGCTGGAGCTGTTCAGCCGCGAACCGCGCCCCGACTCCGCCGGCAACCTGGAGGGCAAGGGCTGGTCGGCATCGGTCCGTACGCCCTTCGACTTCACCCGCGTACACGGACGCGGCCCGCTGCCCGAGGAGAACGACGCGCTGGCGGGCAACCGATGGGTGTTCGCGACGAAGCACGGCCACGGAGAGACCAACACCGATCAGGCAGCAGGCGGGAACGTCATCTGCTCGGGCTTGGTGCCGCAAGATCGTGGAAGAAGTGCCCCATGAGTTCACTTGCGAAGCAGCACAACCCCGCCGACTTCTACGACTTCGAGGGCGCCCTGTCCGAAGAGGAGCGCAAGATCCTCGCGAGGACACGGGCGTTCATGCGTGAGGAAGTCGCGCCCCTGGTGGCCGAGCACTGGGCCGAAGGGACCTTCCCGAAGCAACTGATCGGCCGCTTCCGCGAGAGCGGGCTGGTCGGGTTGCCGTACGAGGGCTACGGCGAACCCGGCCCCGCCGCCTCCCACTTGCTGACGGGCATGATGGCGCTGGAGATGAGCCGTGTCGACGCCTCGGTGGCCACCTTCTTCGGCGTCCACAACGGACTGGCCATGTACGCCATCCAGTCCGGCGGCAGCCAGGAGCAGCGCGACCGATGGCTGCCGGGTATGGCGACCATGGAGACGGTCGGGGCGTTCGCGCTGACGGAGCCGCTCGACGGTTCGGACATAGCGGCCGGCATGCACACCACCGCACGGCGTGACGGCGACTGCTGGGTGCTCGACGGCGAGAAGCGCTGGATCGGCAACGCCACCTTCGCCGACCATGTCGTGGTATGGGCTCGCGACGTGGATGACGACCAGGTCAAGGGGTTCGTGGTCGGCCGGGGGACGCCGGGCTTCGAGGCCAGGCGGATCGACCGCAAGACGTCGCTGCGCATCGTGGAGAACGCGGACGTCACCCTCACCGGCGTACGTGTGCCGGAGGCCGACCGGCTCCAGAACGTGTCGTCGTTCCGCGACGTGGCGGAGATCCTGCGTGCCACCCGCAGCGGCGTCGCCTGGCAGGCACTCGGCGTCATGATCGGCGCATACGAACTCGCCCTGCGCTACGCCGGTGAGAGGCAGCAGTTCGGCAGGCCACTGGCGGGGTTCCAGCTCGTCCAGGACCTTCTGGTGAAGAGCCTGGCCAACATCACGTCGAGCTGGGGACTGCTGCTCCAGCTCGCCCGGTTGCAGGACGCGGGAACGTTCCGGGACGAGCACTCGTCCCTGGCCAAGGCGCACGTGACCGCTCGTATGCGCGAGGTGGTGGCCTGGGCCCGGGAGATCTTCGGAGGCAACGGCATCGTCCTGGACTACGACGTGGCCCGGTTCTTCGCGGACGCCGAGGCCATCTACTCGTTCGAGGGCACCAGGGAGATGAACACCCTGATCGTCGGCAAGGCGATCACCGGCGAGAGTGCCTTCGTCTGAGCCGGGGGCGGAAGGCCGGCACGGTGCCGCCCGATCCCCGAGGGCGTTTCCCGTGATCAAGGCATTTCACGCGTCGACGACCTCGTATCGCCCGTTCGTGTGCACCGGAACGTCTTTTCCGCCGGGCCCGTGATCACGGGCCGATAGTGGACGAGCCGCCCGGCCATGGAGCCGGCGTGCTCCGACGCAGTACTCACCCGGAAGTTCGAGGTGCACCATGACGCCCACCAACGAGGCGACGGCCCGAGCCCAGTTGGTCTTCTCCCTCTTCGACGCCGACGGCAACGGCTGCCTGGAGGCCGCGGACTTCGAGCTGATGAGCGACCGCGTCACGGCTGCGGTGCCGGCCGCAGCCGACGGGGTGAAGGAGAGGCTCGCCGCATCCTTCCGCCGCTATGGGGACACGCTCCTGACCGAGCTGGACGCCAACGGCGACGGAAGGATCAGCCCCGAGGAATTCGCCTCCATCGTCCTCAACCCGCAGCGCTTCGACGCCGCCGTCGACGAGTTCGCCGAGGCGCTCGCGGCGATGGGGGACCCGGAAGGCGACGGCTTCGTCGCTCGCCCCGAGTTCGTCGCGCTGATGCTCGCGATCGGTTTCGAGCGGCGCAACATCGAGGCCCTGTTCGGCGCCTTCGGGCCGGACGAGAGCGACCGCATCCGGGTGGCCACCTGGGCGGAAGGCATCCGGGACTACTACCGGCCCGAGAAGTCGGGCATCCCCGGCGACCACCTGACCGCGACGACGTCCGGGTGAGGGCACGGTCCCGGGACAGGTGAACGATGGAGCTGGACTCAGATCCGGACGCATTCAGAGTCCAACTGCGCCACACCCGGGGGAACACGGTAGACAGACAGCGACGACGGGCTTCTCGCTCTCACTCCCCTCACGCAACAACTATTGACGCTTGTTTGTGAGAGTTTTACTTTCCTGGGTGTGAGAGCGCTCTCAAGACGTCGCTTACGTCAAGACTTTGAGGTTTCCTCCATGCCAGTCTCCCGCTCGCGATCCGCCTCTCGAAGCAGACCCGCCGCCGCTCTGGTACTGGTCACCGCGTTGGCCGCCGTGGGTCTCGGCCCCGCCGCGACTCCCGCGGCCGCGGCCGACGTGCCGGTGGGCTCCGGCAGCTACTCCGACACCCGTCCCGCCGGAACCTCCGGGCCAACCACCAACACCGGTGCTCCGGTGACCCCCAAGGTCACTCCGGGCGCCAAGGGCAAACCGGTCCCGACCAACGACTGGTGGTCGTCCCTCGCCTTCCAGAGGTACGGCGACAATCCCTACTCCACCCCGATGTACGGGCACCCGCTCACCTACCAGGCAACCGCCGCCGGGCTGGAGATCGGCTACCCCACCACCCCTGCGGTCGTCGGCGAGGGCCGCCAGTACGAGTATGCGCACAAGCGCGACCTGACCCTCGGCCTGACCGGCCTGAACTCCCCGGACACGAAGGCCGACGCCTGGTCCGACTGGACCGTCACGCCCTACTGGTCCGACGGCACCCGCACCCTGCGCACCACCATCGGCCACGGTCTTCCCTTCGTGTACGCCAAGGGGACCGGCGGCAACGCCCAGATCGCCACCGCCTCCACGCCCACGGTCTTCGCCGACCAGGGCAACGTCCTCGGAATCACCGTCGGCGGCCACCACTACGCGCTCTTCGCCCCCAGCGGCAGCGACTGGAACCTCTCCGGCTCCACGGTCACCGCGGCGCTGGGCGCCAAGGACTATTTCTCGCTCGCCGTCCTTCCGTCGACCGACGCGCTGTCCACCTACAAGAAGTACGCGTACAGCTTCGTCACCGGCTCCAAGGCGAGCTGGTCCTACGCGGCGGGCTCGGTCAGGGCCGGCTACACCCTCACTACCCAGGCGCAGGAGGGCAGCGAGACCGGGACCATCCAGGCGCTCTACCGCCATCAGTGGCTGCACACGACGGATCCGCTGACCTCCCACACGTACGTGTCGTCGCGCGGCACGATGAAGGTGCGCGAGGGGAAGACGTTCACGACCACTCAGAAGTCGTCGCCCGTCCTGCCCGCACTCCCGAAGTCATCGGGCGTCGACCGGGCGCGTCTGAAGACCCACCTCGACGAAGTGGCCAACGCGGCCGACCCCTTCTCCGGGGCGACCGACACGTACTGGACGGGGAAGGCGCTCGGCAGACTGGCCCAGCTGGTCCCCGTAGCCGACCAGATCGGGGAGACCGCCACCCGTGACAAGCTCCTGGGCCTGCTCAAGGGCCGGCTTCAGGAGTGGTTCACTGCCGGTGGCGCGAGCGAGTTCTCCTACGACAGGGACTGGAAGACCCTGACCGGCTATCCCGCGTCGTACGGCAGCGACACGGAACTCAACGACCACCACTTCCACTACAGCTACTACGTCTACGCGGCCGCGATCATCGCCCAGTACGACCGGGCCTGGGCAGCCGACTCGGCGTGGGGCGGCATGGTGAAGACCCTCATCAAGGACGCGGCCAACCCCGCCCGCGACGACACTGCCTTCCCCTTCCTCCGCGGATTCGACGTCTACGCGGGCCACAGCTGGGCCTCGGGCCACCAGGGCTTCGCCGCGGGCAACAACCAGGAATCGTCGTCCGAGTCCACGAACCTCAGCGCGGCCCTGGTGCTCTGGGGATCTGCCACCGACAACAACGAACTCCGAGACCTGGGCGCCTATTTGCTCACCACCGAGTCGGAGGCGATCGCGCAGTACTGGTTCGACGCCGACGAACAGGTGTTTCCCTCCGGCTTCGGTCATGACACCGCCGGGATGGTGTGGGGGAGCGGAGCGGCGTACGCGACGTGGTGGACGGCGAACCCCGAGGAGATCCACGGCATCAACGTCCTTCCCGTCACCGGGGGTTCACTGCACCTGTCCGGACACAAGGCCGCGATCCGGCGCAACCTCGCCGAACTGGTGCGGGAGAACGGCGGCCCAGCCGTCGAGTGGCGTGACATCCTCTGGGAATTCGAATCGCTCGCCGACCCCGCCGCCGCCAAGGCCAAGTGGGACGCGGGCCAGGCCGGTTACACCCCCGAGCAGGGTGAGTCCAAGGCGCACACCTATCACTGGATCGGCACCCTGGACACGCTCGGCGCCCCGGACACCACGGTGACGGGCGACATCCCGACATCGGCCGTCTTCAGCAAGGGGACCGCGCGCACCTACGCGGCGCACAACTTCGGTTCGTCCCCTCGCACGGTCACGTTCTCCGACGGCGCGACCCTCACGGTCCCGGCCCGCTCCACGGCGACGGGCACCGGAACGGGCGGCGGCGACCCGGATCCGGATCCGCCCACGGGCAACGTCTTCCAGCTCCGTACAGGGGGCGCACTGACCACGGCGACCGGGACGGCAGCCGGCAGCGACACCCTCCCGTCGGCGGGCGGCGCGAACCACGACGGCACGCCGTACCAGCCGCTGGTCTACGAGGCGAAGGAGGTCAACGGCACCTACGCGGCCGGCGCGTCCACGGCCTTCCGTATCCAGCTGGACGCGGGGAACGCGGTCGGTCTCGGCCAGCAGGCGAGGATCAGCTACGACCTCACGGGCGACGGCTCCTTCGAACGGACGGAGACCTACCGGTACTTCGCGACTGATCCTGTGACCGGATGGGAGACCTACAGCGAGAGCAGCGGCCTCAAGTCGGCCACGGGCACGCTGGGGAACCTGACGGGCGGCACGGTCCGCCTGGAGGTCTGGTCGGCGATCGGCAACGCCCCGGCGAAGCTGCGCACCGGGACGGCCGATTCGACACTGACGATCCCGTTCGGCTAGAACCCGGCGGAACGACCTGGTCGCACGACGCCGGCGGGGCTTCCACACGGTGACGCAGCACTGGCACCCCGCCGGAAGTGACCATGCGGGCCCGTCGCCGCGGCCCGGTGCCCGTAGCCGTCCAGTTCCGGCGGCTACGGGCGGTCGGCACGGTCGACGCCGGCCCCGACGCGGTCGGGAAGCTGCTGCTGAGCGCGGCCGGCGCGTGGAGCCCGCTCGGGGCGGCCCTGCTGGTGCCGGTGGCGCGGAGCGCGGCCCACGTCCTGTACCGCCTGGTGGCCGACAACCGCTCACGCCTGCCGGGGAGGAGCGGGGCGTGCGCGGTGCCGGAACCTCGGAGCGCGCGTAGCCCGACAGGCGCGCCGGTCGTGGAGACTGGTCCGATGGAAGGCGTGGAGGCGCGGGACGTCGAGTTTCCCAACGGACCGGTGCGGCTGGCCGGTTCCCTGTCGGTACCCCGGCGAGGGGCGGCGGCCCGCGCGGGTGTGGTGCTGGTCGGCGGGTCCGGGCCGACCGACCGGCACAACGGCACGTTCTTCCCGCCCCTGCGCCGGCACCTGCTGGACGCCGGCATCGCCGTGCTCTCCTACGACAAGCGGGGCGTCGGCGGATCGTCCGGCGACTGGCGCGCCGCCACCCTGACCGACCTGGCGGCCGACGCCACAGCCGCGCTCGACTTCCTCCGCTCCCGACCCGGGGTGCCCGCCGAGACGGCGGGCTTCTTCGGCCACAGCGAGGGCGGCTGGGTGGTCCTCCGCGCAGCCACCGCCCGGGACGACCTCCCCTGGGTGGTCACCAACAGCTGCCCCGGAACGACCCCGGCCGTGCAGGAGCGCCACGCCCTGGCCCAGCACCTCCGTGTGACCCACGCCCACTCCCCGAACGACGTCGACCGCACTCTGGCCCTCTACGACCGTCTCATCGAAGCGGGCCGGCGCGACGCGGACTTCGCGACGGCCCTGCGACTCGTGGACCAGGCGGGCCGGCCACCGGGGCTGGAGTTCTACTGGGGCGATGTCGACGAAAGCTTGTGGAGCTTCCTCAAACGCAAGCAGGACCACGATCCGACCGGCGACCTCCGCGGCCTGCGCTGCCCCCACCTCGCGCTCTTCGGAGGCGCGGACCCTCTGATCCCGGTCGCCGACACCCTTCGCGCGCTGGGTTCCGTGGCCCACGCGTCACGCCCCCGCCACGCCACGCTGACGGTCGAGGTCTTCCCGGGAGCGGACCACCGCCTGCGGCTGCCGGACGCCGCCGAGGCTCCACCGGAGTACTTCACCAGGCTGACCGACTGGCTGCGACGGCGGTGACCTCGCCGCACCGTTCCGGGCGGGACCGCGATGCACAGTCCGCGCGTCCCGGCCGCCCGAGCGCGTCCTGTCGGGTGAGGCGTCCCCGCGCCGGTTTTGCCCTCCCGGGAGCCGGGGCACTGGGCACGCCATGGGTGACTACGACAACGCGATCACGGTGAACGTCCCTCCCGGCAGGCTCTTCGCCTACCTCTCCGACGTGGAGAACCTGCCCGCCTACATGCCGCGCCTGACGGCCGCGCATCCCCACGACGGCGACCGGGTCACCGTCACCGCCCACATCGACCCTCCGGACGCCCCTGAGAAGGACGTGACCAGCGAGGCCTGGATCCACGTCCTGGAGGACGGGAAGATCCTGGAGTGGGGCGCACCCGGGCCGCACGACTACCACGGCCGCCTCCACATCAGCGAAGGCCCCAGCGAAGCCTCCTCCCGCCTCAAGGTCGAGCTGCACACGCAGCGGGCCGAGGGCGGACACATCAACGAAGGGCTCCAGGAAGCCCTGCAAGGCATCAGGGACGCGGTCGAGTCCGCCGAGCACTGACCCCGGCGGCGGGCCGCCCCCCGCGGGTGCCCGGCGGCACCAGGGGCTAAGTCGACTTCAGGGGCTCCCTGAAGGACTTGCGGAACATCGGCCCGGCGAAGGGAATGACCGGCGAGAGCAGCTTCGCCTTGAGCGAGCTGGGATGCCGTTCCAGGCTGACGTCGATGCGGGTGCCGTCATCCGTCGGCGTCAGCCGGAAGTCCCACCCGCCCGGCCCGAAGGGCGTCGAGTCGTGCGTGGTGACCGTGACCCGGTTGTGCGACGGATCCCACTCGTAGCGCGCGTTCTCCCAGGACTTGTCATTCCCCTCGGTGACCTCGGCCCAGGTGTCGCCCCTGTCGTGGACCTGGTAGTGCGCGGCGTCGATCGACGGCCACTGCTCCACGCGCGAGGGGGTGAAGTTGGTCAGCACCCCCATCACCTCGGCAGGGGACATCGACGAGTCCATGTGGAAGTGCAGGGATGGCATGACCCGCTCCTTGGTTCGGGAACCCGGAACCGTCAGGGCTCACCTCCCAGGATGCGCCCCGGGCCCCACGAACGCACGGTCACCGCCCGGGCCCGGTGTTCGTGAAGCTCAGCGCCCTTGCGCGGATCATTCGCCGGACGCCTGGATCTCGTAAAAGTCGACATCGACGCCCTCGGACCGGCCGCGTTCCTGGGGGACGCCGGGCGCCTCGCGGCGTGGCCGGACCCCGGTTCTGTGGACGCTGAGCCACGTCCTGCGGGGGAGTGTCACGGTCCTCGACGGTGCCCGATCCGCATCCGTTTCATGTGAAACGGTCACGAATGGTTCAGTAGCTGTACGATGCCCCCATGGCCCCCCAAGCATCCCGCCGTGACGCCGCGACGCGTGCCAACGACCGCCCCGGTGACGCCTCCCCGTTCGCGCTCGGCCTGCTTCTGCGGCGTGCGCACTGGAGGGCGGCCGGCCTGATGTCGGAGGCGCTGCGCCCGCTCGGCATCGAGTTGCGGCACTTCGCCGTGCTGATCGTGCTGGTCGACCGCGGCCCCACGGTGCAACGTGACCTCGCCGCGGCGACGGGGACGGACAAGGCGGGGATCATGCGGGTCGTCGACGACCTGGAGCGCCGGAACCTCGCCGTGCGCAAGGCCGTGCCCGGGGACCGCCGGGCACGGTCGGTGGAGATCACCCCCGAGGGGCTGGCGCTCTTCGACGCCGCGCACGTCGCGGCCGAGCCGTTGGCCGAGCGGCTGGTCGCCGACCTGGGGTCCGACGGCTCGGAGCAGCTCACACGCCTGCTGACCGTGCTGGCCCACCCCGGCGACCAGAAGCCGGTCCCGCCGGCCCACTCCGGATGAACCGCGGACGCGCCACGCTCACCTGTCGGCATCCGCGGTGTGGCGATCGGCCAGGGCCTTGGCCTTGCTGATCGCTTCGCTGTGCGCACGCTCCTTTGAGGCCTGGAAGAGGGGGACCAGTTCCGCCATGGCGGGGTTGCGCGGAGCCATGGTGAGTTCCGGGACGATGAAGTCGACGTCCAGGCCGAGAGTGCGCCCGAGGACGGCCTCCAGGTAGTTCCGCACGAACTCGAAGCCTTCGCGTGGCGTCCCGGGAGCGTAGGAGCCGCCGCGGCTCGCGACCACCACGGCCGGAGTCCCCTGTGCCGAGGGCGCCTCGCCGGCCGTGCGGCCGAGCAGGAGCACGCTGTCCAGCCATGCCTTCAGGGTCGACGGCACCGTGTAGTTGTACATGGGAGCGCCGATGACGACGGCATCCGCCCGCTCCAGTTCCTCGATGAGCTCCAGGCGCGCGGCGAAGGCGGCGGACTGGCCGGCCGTGCGCTCCGACGGATCGGCGTGACCGGCCGACCAGGCGTCCTGGGTGATGTGCGGGACGGGTTCGGCGGCGAGGTCGCGGTAGACCACCGTGCCGCCCGGGTGCTGCTCCTCCCAGGTCCGGCGGAAGGCGGCCGTGACCGCCCGGGACGCGGACGCCCCGGAGGGGAAGACGGACGAATCGATGTGCAGAAGTGTGGCCATGAAGCGTCTCCGTGCAGAGGTGTCGGGGCCCGGGCGGTGGCCGGGCTGCTCACGCAATGAAGTTATACACGAGATGGTCGCGAATGATACTGTCTCGTTCGAACCCATGATCGTGAGCAACTAGGGAGATGCGTCTTCATGGACGTCTACGAGGCGGTCGCGAGTCGACGGTCCGTACGCCGATTCACCGACCGGCCCGTCCCGCGGGAAGTCCTCGAGCGCGTGCTGTCCGCCGCCGTCTGGGCACCC
Organism: Streptomyces sp. NBC_01723; assembly: GCF_036246005.1. Taxonomy (NCBI): domain Bacteria; kingdom Bacillati; phylum Actinomycetota; class Actinomycetes; order Kitasatosporales; family Streptomycetaceae; genus Streptomyces; species Streptomyces sp. NBC_01723. The sequence goes on along the minus strand of NZ_CP109171.1, from coordinate 210,727 downwards.
TCCGGATCGAACCTCCAGCCCTGGCACGCCTTCGTCCTCACGGGTGGGCCGCTGGACTCGGTCAAGAAGCGGGCGGGTGCCCGGCTGGCCGCGGGCGATCCCTGGGACGAACCCGAGTACGAGCAGTACCCGACCCACCTCAAGTCCCCGTACCAGGAGCGCCGGAGTGCCTTCGGGGAGCAGCGCTACGGCGCCCTGGGCATCCCGCGGGCCGACGTCGAGGCACGGCAGCGGGCCGCCTCGGCTAACTGGGACTGCTTCGGGGCGCCGGCCGCGATGTTCTGCTACATCGACCGAGATCTGGGCCGCCCGCAGTGGAGCGACGTGGGCATGTTCCTCCAGACGGTGATGCTGCTCCTGCGCGCGGAAGGACTGCACAGCTGCACGCAGATGGCGTGGGCCAAGTTCCACCGGACCGTCGCCGAAACCGTGATGCCCCCGCGGGACCTGACCCTCTTCTGCGGCATGTCGATCGGATACGAGCGCCCCGACGCGCGCACCACCCGCACCGGCCGGGCTCCGGTGCGGGAGACGGTCACGTTCGTCGGCGCCTGAGACTCATTCCTTCGGGCGCCTGAAGGAGCCTTTGCACCCGGCCCCCCACACAGTGGTCCGTGAGCCACACGTTTCACGAGGAGAGGATTGCCATGAGGATCGCGGTCATCGGCGGTACGGGGCTGATCGGATCACAGGTCGTGGAGAAGCTGAACGCGGCCGGACACGCGGCGGTGCCGCACTCGCTGTCCACCGGCGTGGACGTCATCAGCGGGCAAGGCGTGGCCCAGGCCGTCGCGGGAGCGGACGTCGTCGTCAACCTGACGAACAGCCCGACCTTCGACGACGCCTCGCCGGCCTTCTTCCGGACCTCCATGGACAACCTGCTGACCGCGGCCCGCGAGGGCGGGGTGGGTCACTTCGTCGTCCTCTCCATCGTCGGCGTCGACCAGGTGCCGGAGCTGGACTACTACCGTGCCAAGGCTCTCCAGGAGGAGCTCCTGCGGTCCGGGCCGGTGCCCTACTCGATCGTGCGCGCCACCCAGTTCATGGAGTTCATGGACGCGGTGCTGACCTGGACGGCCGACGACGACACCGTCCGTCTCCCGGCCACGCCCATCCAGCCGATCGCCGCCAAGGACGTGGCCGAGGCGGTCGCACAGGTCGCGCTCGGCGCCCCGCTGAACGGCATCCGCGACATCGGCGGACCCGAGGTCTTCGCCCTCGACGAACTGGGCCGGCTGACCCTCTCCCACAAGGGCGACGCCCGCTCGGTCGTCACCGACCCCACCGCCGGCATGTTCGCGGCCGTCAAGGGCGACGTCCTCACCGACATGAACGCCCACCTGGCACCGACCCGGTACGCCGACTGGCTCTCCTGAGGTGCGGAGGCCCGGGCAGCAGGCTGCCCTCTCCTCATGTGCGGGGGCCCGGGCGGCAGGCTGCCCGGGCCCCCGCCCACAGCCCCTAGCGGCGCATCAGCGCGAAGACGCCCCAACCGAGGTACTCACGCTGGTAGCGCGTGTAGCGGACCGGTTCGGCGGAGAGCTCGGCCCGGATCCCGGCCGCCAGCTCGTCATCCGGATGGCGGTCCAGCCACCGCCGCATGTTGAGCCACTGCGCGGCCTGGTACCGGTCCCAGCTGTCCTGGTCGGCCAGCACCATCTCCACCACGTCGTACCCCAGGGAACCGAACCGCTCGATCAGCTCCGGCAACAGCAGGAAGTCCTCCTTGCTGTCGGCGTGGCTGGCTCGGGCGGTCTCCTGGTCCGGCACTTCCCGCCGCCAGTACGGTTCGCCGATCAGCATCAGCCCGCCCGGGGCCAGACTGCCGGCGAGCAGTTCGACCGTGCCGGCCACGCCGCCGCCGATCCAGGTCGCGCCGACGCACGCCGCGAGCCCGACCGGTTCGTCCGCGACGTGCCCCGACGCGTCGCCGTGCACGAACTCGACCTGATCCGCGACACCCAGTTCGGCCGCGCGGGCACGCGCCCGCTCGGTGAACACCGTGCTGATGTCCACCCCGGTGCCGGTGATGCCGTGGTCACGGGCCCAGGTGCACAGCAACTCGCCCGAACCACTGGCGAGGTCGAGCACATGCGTCCCGGGTGCCAACCGCAGCGCACGGCCCAGCGCCGCGAGCTTGCCGGCGGTGAGCGGGTTGTGGATGCGGTGGCTACTTTCGCGAATGGTGAAGATGCGTGGAAGATCCACGAGAGATGTTCCTTCGGTTCGATGCGGTCATGACCTTCGAGGGGGACAGCCGACCGAAGTCGGCCGCCGGCACTCGGACCGTCATCAAAAACACCTCGCGCAACACGTACGGATCATGGACATGGTCAACCTAGACGGCCGTGGCCGACTCTTCCACCCATTAACCGGGAGCGGGCCACGGGGAAGGCGCGGCACCGCCACGAAGCGCACGCCGCCGGAGTCAGGGACGCTCGTCGGCCACGTCGGACTCACTCGGTGACGGCCCCGTGTGGGAGCGGTCCTGGGCCCACAGCCACCGCAGCCGGTCGAGGCGGGAGATCGCGGGCGTGGCGGTGACTCCGTGCAGGACGACGGAGGCGAGGACGGTGAAGGCGACGACGGCCCACAGCTCACCGGAGGGCACGTGAAAGCCTTCCGTTCCCAGTGCGTGTGCGAGGTAGAACAGCGACCCGACACCGCGGACCCCGAAGAAGGCGGTGACCAGGCGTTCCCGGGGACCTGCCGCCGTGCCGAACTGCGCGACCCACCCGGTCAGGGGCCGGGTGACGAACAGCAGGAGCAGACCGACGGCGGCTCCTCGCCATGTCAGGTCCTCCAGAGCGCCCTGCGCCACACAGACACCCAGCAGGAAGAGGAGACCGGCGGTGAGCAACCGCTCGACCTGCTCCACGAAGTCGTGCAGCACCGTGTGGTAGCCGTGGTCGCGCTCGGCGGCGCGGATGCGGCACGCGGTGACGAAGACGGCGAGGAAGCCGTATCCGTGGGCGAGCTCGGTGACGCCATAGGAGAGGAACGTGGCACCCAGGGCGACGAAACCCTCCCGGTGCTCGGACAGCCGCACTGCCTGCCGGGCGGCACGGAAGAAGAGCCAGCCGAGCACCTTGCCCACCGCCAGGCCGGCCAGCACGCCGACCACACAGGCGTACAGCACGTCGACCAGCAGCCAGTGACCCACCCAGCCGCCGGAAAGACCGGTCCCCGCCGCCGCGGTCAGCGCGATCGCCGCCATGACGACGGGAAACGCCAGACCGTCGTTGAGGCCCGCCTCGCTGGTGAGGGCGAAACGGACCTCGTCCTCGTCGTGCTCGGAGTCGGTGGGCGCCCCCACCCGCACCTCGGAGGCGAGCACCGGGTCGGTGGGCGCGAGCACGGCCGCGAGCAACAGCGCCGCGGCCGGCGGCCAGTCCAGCAGCCACCAGGCCAGGAGCCCCGTCGCCGCGATCGTGAGCGGCATGGTGATGCCGAGCAGTCGCCAGGTGGCACGCCACCGGCGCACGCCGAAGGGGCGGTTGAGCGCGAGGCCCGCGCCCATCAGCGACACGATGACGCAGATCTCGGTCAGGTGCTCCACCCACACCCGGTCGCGCGCCAGGTCGATGTCCGGCAACGGGGTGGGCAGCAGCTGCAGCAGGATCCCGCAGGCCAGGAAGACCAGCGGCATGGACAGCGGCCGCCGGGCCACCAGTCGGGGGAGTACCGCCGCCGCCAGAGCACCCGCCCCGAGCACGGTGAAGAGGAAGTCAGCCAAGGTCACCGCTGACGTCTGCCCGCCAACCCGAGACCCTACGCGCACCGCTCGCCCATGGTGTCCTGAATGACGTTGCAACTTGTTCAGGTGAACCTCAAGGCCGAGGACGACGCCGCGCCCGGAGGGTTCTGGGCGAAGGCGCTCGGCTGGGGTGTGTCCAGTGAAGGACCGGGCGGCACCAACCCGGAACCCGAGGGGTTCGACTGGCCGGATTCCTCCGCCGTCTGTATCGATCTCGTCCGCGTGCCCGACCCGGAGTCGGTGAGGTACCGCATCCACCTCGAGCTCGCCACCACCTCCGACGCGCACGAGGCGGAGCTGGTCCCCGGCTGAAGGAACTCGGTGCGAGGCTCGCCGACGTCGGCCGGGGCGATCTGCCGAGGACCCTGCAGGCCGACCCGGAAGGCAACGTGTTCAGGGTCCTGGAGCCCCAGGAGCGCTACAGGGACACGGGGCCGGTAGCCGCGGTGGTCGTCGCAGGCGCCGATCCACGGGTCATGGTCGGGTTCTGGGGCGAGGCGATCGACCGGACCGTGCACGAACTGACCGACGACCGCGCCCTGCTGCGCTCGGCCAGGGGCGACGGACCGTGCCTGGAGTTCCGGCGCACACCCGACGACGAGGTGGGGAACCGGGTCCACCTCGACCTGATGTCCGACCCCGTCGAGGACCGGGCGACGGAGATCGCCCGGCTCGAGGGCCTCGGCGCGACCCGGACCGACGTGGGCCAGGGCGACGTTTCCTGGATCGTGCTGACGGACCCGGAGGGCATCGAGTTCGGCGTACTCGGCCGGGGCTGATGAGGGAGGCCGACGCCGCGCTGTCGCACGGAGCTGCGTCTGGGCCGGCGCCCAGGGCGAGCGTGCCGACCGAGACGAGACCGAGTGCGAGGGGTCCGACGGCGCTGGTCACGATACGACGAAGCGGCATGGAGAACGATAGACGGATGAGGAATCGGAGTCAGAGCTGCCAGGTTCTGCCGATCGGTTGTCGATGCGGCGCCAAGATTCACAGTTCGGCGTCGGCGTCGCGATCGCCGTCGGCGTCAGTCACCCGGCGAATCGATGCACTGCCGCGCCGAACAGTTGGTCTTGGCCGGTCCGCTGCACGCGCCGGAGCAAGGGCGGTGCGCCGCCGGTCCGGGGCGGTCGGATTACCGAAGTCTGACGTCGTCCCGGGTCCCCTGGCCCAGTGACCCCCGGGGTGCTCCAATGACAAGGTGAATCCTGAACCACCCGAGAGGAACGGCGCTCCCGTGGGCCGGCGCGTGTTCCTCGGCACCCTCGGCCTCGGAGCGCTCGGGGTCGTCGCCGCACCCACGCTGCAACGCGGTATGGAGGCGTTCCTGGGCGGCGCCGCCCAACGGGACCCCACCGGCCTGACGGACCTCCTCCCCAACGGCGGCGGCTTCCGCTACTACTCGGTCACCTCCTCCGTACCGCACAAGGACGCCAGGAGCTACGGGCTCACTGTGGACGGCCTGGTCGATCGACCGACGACGTACTCCCTGGCCGATCTCAGGGCGCTGCCCCAGACCCGCATGGTGCGCGACGTCCAGTGCGTCACCGGGTGGCGGGTCCCGAGCACCGCCTTCGAGGGGGTGCGTCTGTCCGAGCTGCTGGATGCCGCGGGGGTACGCGGGACGGCGGGCGCGGTGCGCTTCACCTGCTTCGACGGCGCGTACTCGGAGAGCCTCACCCTGGAACAGGCCCGCCGCGCGGACGTCCTGGTCGCCCTGCGCATGAGGGACGAGGACCTCGGCCACGCGCATGGCGGCCCGGTGCGCCTGTACGTGGCACCCATGTACTTCTACAAGTCCGCCAAGTGGCTCTCCGGAATCACGCTCACGAAGAACGTCCGGCCGGGCTACTGGGAGGAGCGCGGCTACGACGTCGACGCCTGGGTGGGCCGTTCGAACGGACGGGACGATGAGCCGACTACCTGACTCCCCTCCCGCCTCCGCCCGCGTGCCGCGGTTCAGCCCCACCGAACGCTGGGCCCACCGCGTGACGGCCGGGCTGATGGGCGTGTGCGTGCTGACCGCGGCCTGCCTGTACGTTCCGCAGCTCGCCCAACTCGTGGGCCGCAGGGCCCTCGTGGTCACCGTGCACCAGTGGGCCGGTGTGGCTCTTCCGGTTCCGGTCCTGGCCGCGCTGGGTTCGCGCGCCCTGCGCACGGACCTTGGTCTGCTGAACCGCTTCGGCCCGCACGACCGGCGCTGGCTGCTCGCCGTCCTGCGCAGGGACGGACGGCGGGCCTCCCGTCCCGCGCACAAGTTCAACGCGGGGCAGAAGATCTACGCGGCCTGGGTGGCGGGCGCGACGCTGGTGATGCTGGGCACCGGGCTGATGATGTGGTTCACCCACCTCACGCCCCTGGTGTGGCGCACCAGTGCCACGTTCGTCCACGACTGGCTGGCCCTGACCCTGGGCATCGTCCTGGCGGGCCACGTCGGGATGGCCCTCGCCGATCCCGAGGCCCGGCGGGGCATGCGAACGGGTTCGGTCACGCGGGCGTGGGCCGAGCGGGAGCATCCACTGTGGGCCGACGAGCTCTCGTGCGGACCCGCTCCCTCGGGCACGCGGCCCGCGCCGACGGGACCGCGACCGACCACCACGGACTCGTCGCCCTAGGAGTTGTCGTCAAATGTCACGCCCACATCAGCAGCGATGCGAGGGTGACGGCTGCCCGGAAGGACTCGGCGGTCTTGTCGTAGCGGGTGGCGATGCCGCGCCATTGCTTGAGGCGGTTGAAGCACCGTTCGACGACGTTGCGCCGCTTGTAGACCTGCTTGTCGAAGGCCGGCGGGCGTCCGCCACGGCTGCCGCGTCGGAGCCGGTTGCGGGTCTGATCGGACCGTTCCGGGATGGTGTGCCGGATGTTCCGCTGCCGCAGCCAGGTGCGTATGGCCTTGGAGCTGTAGCCCTTGTCGCCGATGACGTGGCCGGGTCGGACCCGGGGCCGGCCCGGCCCCAGCCGGGGCACCCGGATCGCCTCCATCACGGCGGTGAACTGGGTGCAGTCGTTGGTGTTGCCGCCGGTGACGGTGAAGGCGAGCGGTCGGCCCACAGCGTCGCAGGCCAGGTGGATCTTGCTGGTCAGGCCGCCTCTGGACCGGCCGAGTCCCGGGGTCCGGAGCCCCCTTTTCGCGCTCCGGCCGCGTGCTGGTGGGCCCGGACGATCGTGGAGTCGACCGACACCAGCCACTCGATGTCCCCGGCCGCGTCGGCCTTGGCCTGGGCAGCCCGGAGCATCCGCTCGAAGGTGCCGTCCTTGGCCCACCGGCGGAAGCGGGTGTGCAGCGTGGCCCAGGAACCGTACCGCTCGGGCACGTCCCGCCAAGCCGTACCGGTCCGGAACTTCCACACGATCCCGTTGAGGACCGTCCGGTCGTCCAGCCGCCTGCGGCCTCGCTCGGACCGGGGCAGCAGCGGCTGCACGAACGCCCATTCGGCATCGGAGAGTTCATGGCGACGTATCACCCGACCATGATCTCCGACCGAAGATTATTTGACGACAGACCCTAGGGCGACGCCGCCCGGGGCCGACGCGTCCGGGCGCTCGGCTCAGCCGCGGTCGTGGAGGGTCACCTGATAGCCGTCGGGGTCGGCGAAAGTGAAGGTGCGGCCGAACGGCCCGTCGACGGGTGCCGAGACGATCGTCGTGCCGGTGGCGGCGAGGGCGTCGTGGATGTCCTGCGCGTCGGGTGCGTGCAGCCAGAGGGCCATTCCCTGGCCGGGCTGCGCGATCGCGTCCAGGTCTACGCCCTCCACGATGTCGCGTACGGCGAACGCGATCGGCTTGGTGTCGAACACTACGGCGTGCGGCGGTCCCGCGGCCGAGCGCTTCAGCCCCAGGTGCTGCTCGTAGAAGGCGGCAGAGCGCTCCAGGTCGCGCACCTGCAGCGAGATGAAGTCGGGTCCGGTGACGGCCATGATCCTTACCTTTCATTCGATGTCAGTCTCCTGACATGCCTCACGGTATGTCAGACTGCTGACATGAGTCAAGGTGAGCCCGGGATCGAGCTGGACACGTCGTTGGGGTACATGTTGAAAGCGGCCTCGAGCGCCCTGCACTCCGCCATGGAGGCCGTGCTGAAACCGATGGGCATGACGATCACCCACTACTCCTGTCTGGAACTGCTCGCCCAGCGGCCGGGCCTGTCCAATTCCGAGCTTGCGCGCGGCACCTTCGTCACCCGGCAGTCCATGAACGTGCTCCTGCAGGCCCTCGAACGACAGGGACTCGTCGTCCGCGCGGCACAGGCACCCGTGGGCAGGGCCCTGCCCACGGAGCTGACCGCCGCCGGGCGTCGCCAGCTCGCGGCGGCCAGCGCCGCGGTCCGCCGCGTCGAGCAGGACATGCTGGCCAACCTGAACGCGGCCGACCAGGACCAGATGCGGCGCCTGCTCAGGGACTGCATCGCCTCGCTGAGTGCACCGCCCGCCTCGACGGACTGACCGCGGTGGGACCCTGCGGCCGGCCGGCGGCGCGTGTGTTCGTGTTACAAATGCTTCCTCGGCTCTCGTGGCCGGTTGCAGGTCCGGCTGTGAGTGAGAGCAGCCCTCCTTCTTCGCGACCAAAGGGGCGGCCATGTCCGACCGTACGGACCAGGAGGAACCGGGCCCCGCGGCGCCCGCTTCCTTGTCGGTGCTGGAGCGGCTGGCGCTGCTCGCCGACACCACGGCTCAGCTGATCTCCAACATCGATGTCGACGAAGCACTTCATCGCGTAGTCGCCCTGATCGTGCCGCGTCTCGCGGACTGGGCCGTCATCGACCTGGTCACAGAGGCCGAAGAGGTCTCGCGGCACATGGTGGTCCACGCCGAGGAGGGGAAGCTCGTGAGACGCGAGGACCTCCAAGGCCCCATGCCGCCGGTCTCCGAGCACTCACCCATGCCGTTGTCCCGGGCCTTGCGCGGTGTCGCCTCGAACTTGGCCGGGCCGGAGACCTACCAGGGGCCTCCCGACAGCGGCATCGCGGTGGAGCAGCGCAGACTGTTCGCGGCCACCGGGATCAGGACCGCGGCCATCGCTCCCATCCGCGGTCCCCGGGAGGTCGTCGGTGCCCTCACGCTGGGGCGCTCGGACGCAAGCGACCAGGACTTCACCGCGGACGACCTCACCCTGCTCGAGGACATCGCCCGACGCGTAGGCCTGGCTCTGGAGAACGGACGTCACTACCACCGCCAGGCGCAGGTCGCCGAGACCATGCAGCGATACCTGTTGCCCCAGCTCCCGCAGCTGCCGGGTATCGCGATGACGGCGCGCTACCTGGCCGCGCCGGATGCGTCGCACATCGGCGGAGACTGGTACGACGCCTTCCCGCTGCCCTGCCGCGATACGGCACTGGTCATCGGCGACGTGGTCGGACACGACCTCGAGGCCGCGGCCGGCATGGCACAACTGCGCAACATGCTGCGCGCGTTCGCCTGGTCCGAGGACCGGCCGCCGCAGGGCATCGTCGAGGAACTCGACCAGGCCCTGGCTCACATCACCGATGTCCGCATGGCCACCATGATCCTGGCCCGCCTGAAGCCGGATCCCGCCGGGGTGTGGCACCTTCGATGGACCAACGCCGGGCATCCGCCGCCTCTCCTCGTCGACCACAACGGCCTGACCCGGTATCTGGACGAGGCCCGCGGTCTGCTCCTGGGCACCTCGATGAAGCAGTCCCGGACCGACGCCCACATCGTCCTGCCTCCCGATTCCACCCTCGTCTTCTACACCGACGGCCTGATCGAGTCCCGCACCCACGCCCTGGACACCGGGATGGAGAACCTGCGCCGGCATGCGGCCTCCTTGGCCCACCGTCCGCTGGACAGCTTCGCCGACCAGCTACTGCGGCGTGCCCGTCCCGCCGACAACGACGACGACGTGGCGCTCCTCGTCCTGCGCATTCCGTCGCCCTGACGGCCCTGCCTCCCTATCGCCGCACCGGCGTGGTCCGCCGCTCGTGCTCCGGGACCAGCCGAATCTCGCGACCGCGCCAACGGCGGCGCAGCCAGCGGTCGTGGCCGGCGACCACGATCGCACCCGGTCCGGTGGCCAGCGCGTCCTCCAGTTCGTCGCACAGCCTGGGGGAGAGGTGGTTGGTCGGCTCGTCCAGCAAGACCAACTGGGGCGGACGGGCGACCAGCAGCGCCAGCGCCAGCCGACGACGCTGACCCACCGAGAGCCGCCCGACCGGCTTGTCCAGGTCGGCCTCGTGCAGCAGACCCAACGACACCAGCGGCACCCTCTCCGCCCGGGCGGCGCCCAGCGCCGTGTCGTACGTGTCACGGACCGTGCGCTCGGGACGGTCGAAGACGCTGTCCTGGGCGAGCAGCGCCACCGACAGACCGCGCCGGCGGCGCACCTCGCCCTCGGTGACCGTCATCCGCCCCGAGAGCACGGCCAGCAGCGTCGACTTCCCCGCTCCGTTGCCGCCCGTGACCAGCAGCCGGTCGGTGGCGGCCACCTCCAGCCCGTCCAGCGCGAGTCGCCCCGGCACTCGTACGTCGCGCAGAGCGACCAGTGGCCGAGGGTCCTCGTCCGCCCGGGCCGCCAGATCGCCGGCCGCGAACCGCAGGGGCCGCGGCGGCTCGCCGACCCGTACGCGCTCCAGTTCCTCCAGCCGCCGGGTGGCGTTGCGCACCCGGCGGGAGATCGACGCCTGGACCCGGCCCGCCCGGTGGCCGTAGCCCATCTTCTCGTTGTCGGTGCGACCCCGGTCCGGAGCCACCCGGTGCGCGGTCACCCCCGCCGACATGCGCAGCTCCTCCAGTTCCTCCTGCTCCTCGGCGTACCGCCGCTCCCAGCGTTCCCGCTCCGCGCGCCTCTGGAACAGGTAGGCGCTGTAATCGCCGCCGTAGCGGACCGGGCCGTCCACGGCCGGGTCGAGGTCGATCAGGTCGGTGCAGACAGCGTCGAGGAACGCTCGGTCGTGGCTGGCGAACACGACGGCCCCGGGCATCGAGCGGACGTGCTCCTCCAGGAACGCGGCGGCACCGTCGTCCAGGTGGTTGGTCGGCTCGTCCAGGAGCAGCGCCGAGGGCCGCCGGACGAGCAGCGCGGCCAGGGCTAGCCGGCCGCGCTGCCCGCCCGAGAGCGAGCCGAGCGTGCGGGCATGGTCCACGGCGCCGAGACCCAGCCCGTCCAGGACCAGGGCGGCGCGGCGGTCGGCGTCCCACGACTCCCGGTCCTGGACCTGCTCCAGGCGCTTGCCGTAGGCGTCGAGGACGTCTCGGTGGCCGGGGTCGTCGTCGGGTACCCGGGCGAGTTCCCCGCCCAGACGGTCCAGCTCGGCGAGGTCCTCCCGGGCCTCGCGCAGCGCCTCGTCCAGGACGGCTGCGACGGTCGTACCCGCGTCGAAAGGCATCTCCTGGTGGAGGAAGCCGAGGTCGGCGGGGCGGGTGACGCTGCCCTCGTCGGGTGCGTCCACCCCGGCGAGGACCCGCAGCAGGGTGGACTTACCGGCACCGTTCTCCCCGATCAGGCCGATGCGGCGGCCAGGGGAGGCGGTCAGTGAGACACCGTCGAGGATACGGCGTCCACCCAGGTTGCGGATGATGTCGTGGGCGAGAAGTGCGGGCTGTGGCATGTACTCGGTCGTCCTCCGTGATCGGTGGTCGCCCCGCCGGGCACCGGGCCTCGGACGCGGGCCGCGTCACGCGTGACGGCTCACACCGCCGGAGCCTCGGCTTCCTCCAGCGTCCCTTCGGCCAGCCGCAGCCGCCGGGTGATCTCGATCTCGGCGAGGAACCGCTCGTCGTGGCTGACCACCATGAACGCGCCCTGGTAGGAGTTGAGCGCGCCCTCCAACTGGCCGACGCTGACGAGGTCGAGGTTGTTCGTCGGCTCGTCGAGCAGCAGCAGATGGGGTGCCGGTTCCGCACACAGGACGCACGCCAGGGTGGCGCGCAGCCGCTCACCGCCGGAGAGCACACCGACCGGCAGATGCGCACGCGGGCCACGGAAGAGAAACCGGGCGAGCAGATTCATCCGCTCCCCCTCGGGTCGCTCCGGGGCGAACTCGGCGAAGTTCTCCGCCACCGTACGGCGCAGGTCCAGCAGGTCCAGCCGCTGCGAGAGGTGGGCGATCCGTCCGTCGTAGCGCTTGATCTCTCCGCTGTCCGGGAGGAGGTCGCCGGTGATCAGCCGCATCAAAGTGGACTTCCCGGCGCCGTTGGGGCCGGTCAGCGCGATGCGCTCCGGGCCCCGGACGGTGAGGTGGACGCCGTTCGCGGCGAACACGTCCGCGTCACCGAGCCGCACCTGCATGCCCTCGCCGAGGAACAGGTTGCGTCCGGCGGGCACCTGGGTGTCGGGCAGTTCCAGGCTCAGCTTGACCTCTTCGCGCAGGGCGCGGCCGGCCTCGTCGAGGCGGGCCTTGGCCTCGCTGACCCGGGCGGCGTGCATCGTGCCGGCTTTGCCCGCGGCCTCCTGCGCGCCACGCTTCATGTTCCCCGCGAAGATCCGGGGCAGACCGGCGTTCTTCAGGTTCCGCTGTGCGTTGCCGGCGCGGCGCTCGGCGCGTTCACGGGCCTGCCGCATCTCCCTCTTCTCGCGCTTGAGTTCCTGCTCGGCTCTGCGGACGTTCTTCTCGGCGCCCTCCTGCTCGGCGAGTACGGCCGCTTCGTACTCGGTGAAGTTGCCGCCGTAAAGGCGCAGTTCGTCGCTGCCGAGTTCCGCGACGCGCTCCATGCGGTCCAGGAGCGCGCGGTCGTGGCTGACCAGGAGCAGGCAGCCGGTGAAGTCCGACAGGGCGTCGTACAGCTTGTGCCGGGCCTCCGCGTCGAGATTGTTGGTGGGCTCGTCGAGGAGGAGGACGTCGGGCCGCCTGAGCAGTTGGGCGGCGAGGCCGAGGGAGACGACCTGGCCGCCGCTGAGCGTGGTGAGGCTGCGGTCCAGTGCGAGGTCGGTCAGGCCCAGACGGTCGAGCTGCGCGCGGGTGCGTTCCTCGACGTCCCAGTCGTCGCCGATGGTGGCGAAGTGCCTCTCGTCGACGTCCCCGGATTCCACGGCGTCCAGCGCGCGGATCACTTCGGCGACGCCGAGCACCTCGGCGACCGTGAGATCCACCGTCAGCGGCAGGCTCTGCGGGAGGTGTCCGAGGGTACCGCTGACCGACACCGAGCCGGTGCGCGGCCGGAGTTCACCGGCGATCAGCTTGAGCAGGGTGGACTTGCCGGAACCGTTGGGGGCGACCAGACCGGTGCGTCCGGACGACACGGTGAAGGACAAATCGTCGAAGACCTGTGTGCCGTCGGGCCAGGCGAAGGAGAGGTTCGAACAGACGATGGCGGCGTCGGACATGAAGTGGAGACCTCTGAGGAAACGAGGGCAGAGTGTTGTCCCCTGCCCTGGGCAGACGTGGGAAAAGGGGTACGACAGGACGGGCCACCTCGGCAGCGCTCCCGAGCGCCGGCCGGTGGCCGTCAATTCCGGATCTCACCCGGAGATGTCGTCGTCACCCACCACGTCTGAAACTCCTCGATAGACGGTCTACGCGGCTGCCGAGGATAGCAGGCACGCTCGGCCCCGGTGGGGGACAGGCGCAGGCATGCCGATCCCGCCGTCACACAGCCCTCACTGCCCCTGCCGGTACGTTGCGTCGGCAGGCCCCGGACGGCCTGCGCCGGTCGCGGTGGCGAGATCCGCGGCGAGGGCGTGCAGCCACACCTCCAGGTCGACCAGGAGGGACCGGGCCCCGGGCGACGTCGCCGACCGGACGGCCGGGGACAGCGGTGCGAGCCGGAACGTGATCCCCGGCGAAGGGAGATCGGCGGCCCGCAGTGCGGCAGCCGCCACCTGCTGCCCTGCCGTCTCCACCCACCGCTGTGCGTCTGGCGGAAAATCGGGTACGCCCTGCGACGGCGGCAGCCAGAAGGCGCCGTTGAGCACGCGCGAACCGTAGTTGAGGGCGGCGAGCCAGTCCGGGCCGTCGTCGTCCGACCGGAGCGCGGGCTCCGTGCGGAACTGCGCGTACGCCGCCTCTGCGATGCGCAGCCGATGCAGGGCGGGCCACAGGGAGCCGGCCGTGGGCCGCTCCGCGGGGTCGGCGCTCGGCACGGCGCGGCGGCCGATCACGGCGTCGGCGGTGTCCCTCACCACGGGCGCCGTGGCCCGCAGCAATGCGGCCACACTGCGCCGCATCTCGGTGCGTGCCCCGGCCGGCCACGCGAGGAGCCCGCACACGAGCCCGATGCCGCTGCCGGTCAGCACGTCCACCAGGCGAGCCTCCTCCAGCCGCCACGTCACCGGGGCGATCTGGGCGAACGCCGTCGACACCACCAGGGTGAACAGGCCCTGCGCCCACGCGGGTCCGCCAACGGGTCCCACCGAGAAGGCGATCACCATCATCGGCACCAGCAGAGCGGCGTAGACCGCGGTCGCGTCACCCGCCCCGATGATGAACGCCCCCGCGAGGACGGCACCGACCAGCGTGCCCGCCGCGGCCGATCGCACGGCCGACCAGGTGCCGACCGCCGTCGTCCGCGCCAGGGTGAGCACGCTCAGCAGCACCCAGAAGCCGTGCGACAGGTCCAGCGACCCGGCCACCAGACGGGCGAGCGCGAGCCCCAGCGCCGTACGCACCGCATTTTGGAACACGACCGAGCGCGGCGTGAGATTACCGCGGGCGCGCACGAGCCACAGGCGCGCCGCAGGCACCCTCGCATACCAGAACTGCTCGTGCGGGAGCCCGGGCACCGCCCGGTCGCCGCCCGTCGCGAGGTCCGCGGCGGTGCGCACGGTCACCGCCGAGGCCGCCACCGTCAGCAGCGTCGACCTACGCCGCAGGAGCGCTGGGGGAGGATCGCCGCGGCCCTCCGGCCCGCCGGCCCGCTCGTCCAGGAACCGCGCCGTCATCTCCTCGAGGAACTCGGCACCCCGGACGGAACGGCCACCGCGCAGCACAGTCGCGGTGTCGGAGCAGGTCGCCGCGATGCCGTGCAGCAGGGTCTGCGAGGCGGTGTCGGCGGGAGCGGGCGGGAGTCCACCGAGTGCGGCCAGCTGGTCGAGCAGCCGTCGCGCGGCCGACCCCGCCTGGGCCAGTGCCCGGTCGGTCCGGCCGGCACCGGTCGGCCGGCACTCGTGGGGTTGTCGGGAGAATCGCAGATCCCGCCCGGTCGTCCGCAGTCGGCGGGCCGTCGCGTCGTCGACGGATTCGGCCCGGAGCAGCAGCCGGGTCGTGTGGGCCGCCAGGTCAAGGGCGCCCGCGATCCGCTCGGCGTAAGAGGGCCGCCGCGGCGACGGGAACAGCAGCAGCTCACCCACCACCAGCGCTGTGGCTCCGAAGAGCAGGCCCAGCAGCCGCTCGGGCAGGCTGGCGGGGGCGTAGGGCGGGAAGCAGGCCAGGATGTAGCAGAGCTGCAGCCCGGGTACGACGCTCGCGAGCCGCGGGGCACAGGCCGCACCGAACGTCAGGGCGAGGGTGACGAGGAGCATGCCCACGGCCGCCGCCCATGTCGTCACCGCGAGGGCGGTCCCGAGCGCGACCAGCGCCGCGGCGGCGGGCGCGGCCCGCAGCACGCTGCTCGCGCGGTGGCGCCCCGAGCCCGGCAGCGAGGACAGGGTGCCGAAGGCGATGGGGGTGAAGAGGGCGTACAGAGCGACGACCGGCCGGTCCATGAGGTACGCCGCAGGGTAGAAGCCGGCGGCCGCGGCGAGCGCCACCCGCACCGCACGCCCACTTCCGCCGAACGACTGGGTGAGTGACGGCAGTCTCGGCATCCTCACCCTTCCCCGACGGCCCACCGGCGCCGACTCCTCGACCACGGAGTCCCGCGGACGCCACATCATGCCGAGCCGCCCCACTCGGCGGACACCGGCGCACCCGGGAGGTCCGGCACGCTCGCCCGACCGGCGCATCGGACACGAGCCACCGGCGCGCGGGTCCGCCCCGCCACGTCATGTGGAGCCCCGGGACCGGACCGCGCTCACCACACCGCGCCGGTCAGAGACGTCGGTCACGGCTCGTGCTCATTCGTCGGCGGTGGACTTGAGGACGTCGCAGGTGTTCTGGAACTCCTCCATCAGCCGGGTGGCCTCGACGACGAGGACTCCGTAGGGCCGGGAGGGGTCCGACAGAGGGAGTGAGTCGTCGTTGGCCGCCGTGAGCACGTTCTCCAGGGCGTCCTGGGCGATCGTGGCCAGGCGGCACATCTCCTCGGCCTGTTCGCTGAGGCTGTCGGCCTCGAGCGAGGCCATGATGTGGGCGATGTCGCGGAGACTGCTCGCGAAATTCGCATACGCGCGCAAGGTGGGCGCGTAGGTGTAAGTGCTCTCGGTCTCGCGCCAGCGCCCGAGGCTGCGGGTGAGGGAACCCAGTTGGTAGACCGCGCGTTCCAGAGCGTCGACGCTCCGCTGGTACCGCCCGAACGTCAGGTACCGGCGGTGGGCGGGCAGCAGGCGGCGCGGGTTGAAGGGGAGGCTGTTCTCTGCGGTGACCAGTCCCGCCCGCGCCTGTTCCACCGCCCGTTGCGCGCTTTCGCCGGCGGCACGCCACTGCTTGGCCCGCTCGGCGTCCACGTCGCCCGAGCGCAGGCCGTCCGCCATGTCGTCAAGCAGGCTCTCGATCTCGGCGGCCAGGACCTGGAGACCATGCTCGGCGCCGCGGTACCGCAGCGGCGGCGCGATGGTCAGGTTCACGAGGAGGCCGAGACCGCATCCGACGAGCACCAGCAGGACGATCTGCCCGAGCTCGGTCACCCGCTCGCCGGTGCTGGTCGCGGCGGCGTAGGTGGAGAAGGCGAAGAAGGCCGCGGTGGCGACCTGCGAGCGCTGCTCGCCCAGGGCCGGCCATTGTCCGATGGCCAGGGCGATCACGGCGACCATGACGAACGCGACGAGGTCCGGGCCGGCGACGAACCCGACGGCCGCCTGCACGGCCACCCCGACCGTTACCGCGGCGGTGTAGCGCAACGCCTGCCAAACCGACTGGTAGATCGTCGCATTCATGATCAGTACTGCGGAGAACGGTGCGAACGCCGGCGAGGCCGCGTGCAGGAGGTCCTGCGCCGTCCACCACGCCAGTGTCGCCGCCAGTGCGCTCTTCCCGATCAGAAGCGCAGTGTTCCGCTCGTGTCCAGGCGCATCCCACGCCCTTCGCAGCCATGCCCCGCAGCCTCGCACCCATTCCACTTTCGTGCCCCGAACTCCCACTCGCTGATCTCGTACGGCGGGGCAGGTACCCACCCCAGGCCAGATATGTAAAGGGACGACGCATTGGTTCGGAGGCGTCCGCGCCACGAAGGAAGTGTGTCACCGCAGGACAGGGCGTCAGCCCTCGACATTCCGGGCGGCTGCGACCGGGCGAAAGCGTAGGAAATCCGGAGCACGCCTCACCCGCCGCAGGACGCACCGGCACCTTCGTGGACTCCGGAGTCGTGTCGATGGGATGCGCTCGCGGCGCCGATCCTCAAGGTCATTTGCTGCGGAATCGACGCGGGGTGGTGGGGGGGACTGGACGTGCTGGGAGGCCGGCCGCTCGCGCGGTGGCTGCGGCTTGAGGGTTCCTTGAGCGCGCATCAAGAATTCTGTGCGCGACGGGTGTTGTACTGGGTGGAGAGACGGGCTCGTCGAGGCGCATTGGGTCGGGCGGGCGTGACCGACGGGCTGCGGAGGACACATGAGCAGTACTGAGAAGAGCACGTATGAAGGCTTCTCGGCCGAGGAGCGGGCCGCGATGAAGGACCACGCCAAGGAGCAGAAGGCGGCGGCGCGGCGCGGTTCGCGAGCGGACAAGGCGGCGTTGGCGGAGAAGGACGTGCTTGCGAAGATCGCCGAGATGCAGGACTCGGACCGTGTGATGGCCGAGCGCGTCCATGCGGTGGTCCTGGAGAGCGTGCCGGAGCTCGCGCCGAAGCTGTGGTACGGGATGCCGGCCTATGCGCTGGACGGCAAGCTGGTCTGTTTCTTCCAGAGCGCGGCGAAGTTCAAGGCCCGCTACGCGACGCTCGGGTTCAGCGACAACGCGAACCTGGACGAGGGCAGCATGTGGGCGGCCGCCTTCGCGCTGACCGAGGTCACGCCGGAGGTGGAGGAGCGGATCGCCGCTCTGGTGAAGCAGGCAGTGAGCTGACGGCTTTCGGCTTCCTCCGCCGGGCCGCTGGTGAGTCGCGTTCCCGTCGCACGCCGGTTGCTGGTGCGGTGCGACGGCGACACCGTTCGTAGGCGGCCCGGGGAGGACGACGGGGGCAGGAGCGCACCGTGCCTGGTGGAGAGCCATTGCAGGCCGCCGTGCAGACGTGTAGGGGACTCGAAGCCTGCCCACAGGCACTGCCCCTCTGGTCGTGATCGCCGAGTAGTGATGCTGTGGGGGCATTGTAAAGAACCGCCTCATCGGTATATTTTCTGGTCGCGCGCCGTCGGTCTTATGGGGGTTTGTGAGGCCGTTGTTCTTCGCCGCGCAAGGCAGGGGCGTGGAGCGCGTGCGTTCTTGTGACCGGGCCGGCGGCTGGGGCGTTCGTGCTGCTGGCAGTGCGTAATCCCTGAGGACTAGGGGAGGTCCTGCGGTGGAGAGTCGTCTGCGTGCACAGGTCGTCATCGTTGGTGGTGGGCCGGTCGGCATGCTGCTGGCGGCCGAGCTCGGTGGCCGGGGAGTCCGCACCGTTGTCCTGGAGGCGCGAGGCTCGGTCTGTGATCGGCCCAAGGCGAGGGTGCTCCATGCGAGGGCTCTGCAGGGCCTGGCCAGGCGGGGGTACTTCACGGAACTCGTGCCGCAGGGGATGTCGAGCGCTGCCGAAGCCGAAGTGCCCTTCCGCTTCGGTGGAGTTCCCGGGCTGACGATCACGGCCTCGGCCTCGGAGCCGGGGCCCGTTCTGAAACGGCCGCAGGCCGACCTCGAGCGGCTGTTTGAGCAGCAGGCGCGGGCGGCCGGGGTGCGGGTGCTGCGTGAACACCGCGTCACGCAGGTGTTCCAGGACCTGGACCGTGTGCGGGTCCTGGCGGAGGGGCCGCTCGGGCCTGTCGAGTGCACTGCTCTGTACCTCGTGGGGGCGGACGGCGGGCGTGGTGCGGTCCGGGAAATGGCGGGCTTTGCGGCCCGTACCTATGAGGCCACGACGTCCGGGCTGTCCGGACTGGTCAGGCTGGACGATGCGGATGTTCCGGGCCTGGGGTGGCACCGCACTCCGCATGGCTGGATCGTCGCGCACGACATCCCTGGGGCGGGAACCCACATCAGGACTCTCGACTGCTCAGGTGTACATGCCGGGCGCGATGTGCCGCCGTCGGAGGGGGAGTTGCGCAGAGAGGTGGCGCGGATTGCGGGTCGTGAGGTGGGGTTCGGGGAGGTGCGCTGGCTGAGCCGCTTCAGTGACTTCTCGCGGCTGGCGGAGTGTTTCGGACGGGGCCGGATCTTCCTCGCGGGGGATGCGGCGCACCTGCACTTCCCGGTGGGGGCACAGGGGTTGAGCCTGGGGGTGCAGGATGCGCTGAATCTGGGGTGGAAGCTGGCGCTGGCGGTGCGGGGGCGGGCGGGGGCGGGGCTGTTGGACACATATGACCAGGAGCGGCGTCCGGCTGCTTTGCGGGTGATCGAGGTGACGCTGGCGCAGTTGGCGTTGATGCGTGCGCGACCGGAGGCGGAGGCGCTGCGCTCGGTGTTCGCGGGGGTGGTGGCTGCGGGGGGTGAGGGAAGCCGGTATCTGAGTGACCTGATCAGTGGTCAGGATGCGGTGCTACCACCCGTGGCAGGGTGCGTCCCGGGGAGTGGTGGGGTGTGGGAGGGGAGGTTCTTGCCGAATGTGGCGCTGCGTACGGAGCAGGGGCCGTCGGACGTGGTGGCTCTGCTGCGTGGGGGCGGGTGGCTGTTGCTGCTTTTCGGTGAGCGGGGTGGGACGTATGGACGGCGGGCGGGGGCGTGGGGAGATGTGGTGCGCCGGGTGCGGGTGGCGCCGGTGGGGGAGGTGGCGTGTGACGCGGTGCTGCTGCGGCCGGACGGGTATGTGGCGTGGGCGGGTGGTGGCGCCGGGTCCGAGTCCGGGCAAGGGCGCGGCGGTGAACGGCTTGAGGAGGTGCTGGTGCGGTACTTCGGGTGCGGGTCGTCGGCGGCACCGGCCGGGCGCGTGGCTGACTCCGACGCCCGTGCTGGGGTGTCTGTCTGACGTGTGTGGGTGGGGGTCAGTGGGTGGTGGTGGGTTGGGTGTGGTGGTGAATTTCTTCGTGGACGTGGTGGCCGCGTTGTTCGGTGAGGTCGAGGGAGGCGAGGACGGGGGGTTGGGTGATGCTGGGGAGGATGTGACGTAGGAGTTGGGTGGTGCGGGTTTGGAGGTCTTGGTAGTCGCTGACGGTTTGGGACATGGACTGCACGCCGGCGAAGGTGGCGACGATGATGTCGGCGGTGACGGAGGGGATGACGTGGGGGAGGAGTTCGCCTTGGGTCTGGGCCTTTTCCAGACGTTGTTGGCAGATGTGGCTCCAGCGGAGGAAGGGGCCGGTGCGGTCGAGGTCCTCGGCGTGCTGGTCCATGGTGAGGCGGACGCCGGCGCGGACCATGGGGTCGGTTTGGAGGCGGTAGGCGTGGAGGAGGACTTCGTCGGCGAGTTCCTGGAGTTTGCAGGCGCGGGCGGGGATGAGGAACTGCTGGTCCTGCTCGTGCAGGACGCCTTGGGCGAGGTGTTCCTTGGAGGTGAAGTGGAAGTAGAGGGCGCCTTTGGTGACGCCTGCGGTCTGGAGGATTTCGGCGATGGTGGCAGCCTGATAGCCGCGTTCTTCGAAGACCTTGGCGGCTGCTGTGAGGATGGTCTGGCGGGTGCGGATGGCGCGGTCCTGTTTCGCCATGGTGCGGGCCTCCTGGTGTTTTGATGCGTTCGTGGTCTGGGGTGTCTCGGGTTGTGCAGTGATTCCGCAAAAAAACCGTCCAGTATGTATCTTACAGGTGGTGTCCCTAGGGGTCTCAAGGGACGGGCGGCTGTTTCGGTGACCGGGCATGTCGTGGGCTCGTGGAGGGGGCTGTGGTGATTTTGGTGACGGGCGCTACCGGGACGGTGGGGCGGGAAGTGGTGCGCCGGCTTCCGCGCGACCTTGCTGTGCGCGTGATGGCCAGGGTCCCTTCACGGGTGGGGGAGAGGGCTGTTGGTTGGGAGGTCGTGGCGGGTGACTATGCGGATCCGGCGTCTTTGGACCGTGCTCTGCGGGGGGTGGGCCGCGCGTTCCTGGTGACCAGCAGGGTGGGCGGGGACGATGACGCGCGTTTCTTGCGTGCCGCGCGTGTGGCGGGGGTCCGGCATGTGGTGAAGGTGTCGGCGGCTGCTGTCGCGGACGGGGGTGCGGACGACGTGATCACTCGTTGGCAGCGTAGGGCGGAGGAGTTGCTGCAGGATTCCGGGATGGGGTGGACGGTGCTGCGGCCTCGCTCGTTCATGTCGAATGCTCTGTCCTGGGCTGGGTCGGTGGCCTCCGAGGGGGTGGTGCGCGCGCTGTACGGGACGTCGGCCAATGCCTGCGTCGACCCGCGTGATGTCGCTGCGGTGGCGGTGTGTGCACTGACCGGGGAGGGGCATGAAGGCAGGATTCACACGCTGACCGGACCGCGGCCGCTGACGGCCGTCGAGCAGACGGCGGAACTGGGCCGGGTGCTGGGGCGGCCGCTGCGCTTTGAGGAGTTGACGCTCGATCTGGCGCGCGCCCGTTTGCGGGAGCGTCATTGCGCGGAGATCGTCGAGGCGCTGGTGGCCGGGGCGGAGCGGCAGCGTGCCGGGGCCAAGGCCGGTGTGGATGACACGGTCGGTCGCATTACCGGCCGTCCGGCGCGTTCGTTCAGGGTGTGGGCCGAGGACCACCGGGAGGCGTTTTCGGTGGAGTAAGGGGGTCGTGGCCGTGCTGAGACGGCGGGCCTCGGTCATGGCGTAGGTGTCCGGCGCGGGGAGCTGTCTGGTGGCTCCCGCGGGCAGGCCGCCAGGAGTTCGATGAGCCGCCCGGGACCGTCTGTGGCCGGCGCCGCCGCATGGGGCTGCGCGTGGACTGTGCAACTAGGGCGTCCTGCCGACAGGACCAGCCGCCGCGCCACCGACACGGGGAGGATCTGGCTGGTCGTCCAGCTGGATGGCCACCTGGGGTAGGAGGGGAGCCTTCCTGGACGCCCCGCGCAGCAGTATGTAGGGGCGGCCGAACTTGGGGGCAGACGGCCTGGCACCTGCTACGTTGCCGGGCTCCACCTGCGCGGGGGGCGATGCTTTGGCTGCACAGCCCCCGGCTCCTGCGTGATCACGACTGGCCATGCAAGGCTGATGTGCCGCCCTGGGAGCCTCGTCCATGGACCAGGGGCAGGAAGACATCGTCGACGATCTCGGTGAGGACGGCGTCGGGCGCGGTGGGGAGTCCGAGCATGACGTACTCGTTGCGCAGCAGTGCCATGGGCGTGTACGCGACTCGCGGGTGTAGCGCCTCGGGCGCGGCGTCTCCGCGGGCCACCGCCCGGCTGAGCATGGTCAGCCAGGCTGCCTCGTGCGCGCTTTGCGCCATCGGGTCGCGCAGTTCGGTCAGGAGTTCCGGAGTGCTGCCGGCGGCGGCGATCAGACCGCGCAGGATCTCCCCGTAGGGCGATGACCAGGTGCTGTTCGCGCGCCGCAGCATCTCCAGGGCGTCGCCGCGCAGCGAGCCGGTATCCGGGGGCGCAGTCTCGGGCGCGGCCAGCCGGCGGTACGCCGCCGCACCGAGCGCGACGCGGTTGGGCCAGCGCCGGTACAGCGCGTTCTTGTTCGTTCCGGCCCGCCGGGCCACTTCGTCCATCGTCAGGGCCGGGACGCCGGACTCCTCCAGTACCTCGGCAGCCGCTTGCAGGATGGCCTCCTCCAGCTCGGCCCCGCGTCGCCGGGTCACCGTGGTCTGCCGCAGTTTCCTCCTGGCCTGTGCCACCGGCCGTCCTCTCTCGCCCCGCACATCTGAATCTCGGTATGGAGCGTACTTTCCGGCGGTCTCGCGCGTCCCCTCCCGTGACCTTGAGGGTACGCCGCGTACCTAATACGGTACGATGTGTACCGTACATCGTGAGGAGAGTTCCGTCGTGCGCACCTTCGGCATCACTTACGACACAGGCTTCACCAACGCGGGCACCACCACCCGCGAGCCCTTCGACCCCGCTGTCGTTCGCCGTGAAATGCAGATCATCCGCAACGAGCTGGGCTGTGACGCTGTACGTGTCACCGGCGGAGACCGCGACCGACTTGAGACGGCCGCGCGACACGCGGCCGATGCTCAACTGGAGGTGTGGTACTCGCCCTTCACCAACGGTCTCACCGCCGGAGAACTCTTGGACTTCCTCACGGACGGCGCCGAACGCGCCGAACGGCTACGGCGCGAAGGTGCGGAGGTCGTCTTCCTTGCCGGCTCGGAGATCTCCCTCTTCACCGTCGGCATGCTCCCCGGCGACACGTTCGAGGAACGCGCCGCCGTCCTCGCCGACCCGCAGCGATTGCGGGCCGCGCTGCCCGGAATACCCGCCCAGGTCAACGCCTTCCTCGGCAAGGCGGTCGCTGCGGTGCGTACCAGGTTCGGCGGCCGGATCGGCTACGCCTCACTTCCTTTCGAGGGGGTGGACTGGGCACCGTTCGACATAGTCGCCACCGACGCCGGCTACCGCGACGCGCGGACCGGCGACCGGCTGGCCGACGGCCTGCGGGCATTGACCGCACACGGCAAGCCGGCTGCTGTCACGGAGTTCGGCTGTACCACCTACAGCGGGGCCGCTGATGTCGGCGGTCGGGGCGATGCCGTCATCGTGTGGGACGACCACGCCCGTCCTGTGCGGTTCACCAGCCCCGTGGCCCGTGACGAACGAGAACAAGCCGCATACTTGCGTGAACTCATCGACATCCTCGACGACTCCGCGATCGACGCGGCCTTCGTCAACACCTTCGCCCGCTATGACCTCCCGCACTCGGCCGCCGATGACGACCGTGACTTCGACAAGGCGTCCTTCGGCGTGGTCAAGGTCCTCGACGGCGGCCGCACCGGAATCGCGTACCCGGGCCTGCCCTGGGAGCCCAAAGCCGCTTTCTACGCGCTCGCGGAGTACGGCCGCAGCCGGAGCCTCACGGGCTCCGGCTCTGCGGCAGGAGGTGAAGGTCGGGTGGCTGTCGTCCGTGACGGCAACCACCCGACTGCTTGATCGCAACTGAAGACAGGCCCTTGGACGCCCCCAACGAGACTTGACGACACCCAGTCTTTCGGCTGCCGTGGGTCCGAGTGGCGGGAACGCGCCAAGATTCTGTTGGGAGGACCGGCCCTGGCAGACTGCGGGCATGCAGGACATAGAACTGCCCCACCAGGGCCGGGGGAACGGCACGGTTCCCGTCAGTCACGCTCCGAAGAGTGAGACCACAGTGGTAGAGATCAAGGGCGGGACTCTCGCCGGTTTCTACGTCTACGGACTGATCAACACTCCCGATCGGCTCGAACAGGGCCGCATGCTCGTGAAGCACAACCTCGGCGGTCACCGTGTACGGGCGATCGTGCCCAGGGAGTACACGCACCTCAAGGTCAAGAAGATGTCCAATGGTTCGCCGTTTCCCCGCTGGAAAATCGGCTTTCGCGCCGCAGGCTCGCTGCCCAAGTTGGTGAAGAGCGTCGAGGGCCGTCATCCGGATGTCCTCCTGTATACCGGTGAGCGCACTACGTTGAAGCTGGAGGTGGGCAAGGGGTACGCAGGCTTCTCACACCGGCCACTCAGTGGTGGGGAAGCGACGCCCCTGGAGGGATGCGACGGGCCCTTCCGCGGCACCGTCGAACTTCCGGGCCCTGGCCTGATCGAGGTGGACTGCCTGGTCCGATGGTCGGCCACCTTGCACTAGGGTTTGATGCCATGTCCAATGCCGAACGGGAGTTCGTCCGGCTACTGCTGCCCGTTTTGCTGCGGGGGCGGAAGCGGATGGACGTCCGCAGGATCCTGAACGGGATCGTGTGGAAGTTCCGGACCGGGACAGCGTGGCGGGACGTGCCTGAGCGTTATGGGCCGTGGGCCACGCTCCACACCCGATTCCGCAGGTGGGCGACGGACGGCACGTTCGACCGGATGCTGCGGGCCACTCGGGCGAAAGCGGATGCGGCGGGTGACATCGACTGGCTGGTGTCCGTCGACTCCACGGTCGTCCGGGCTCACCAGCACGCAGCCGGGGCACGAAAAAAAAGGGGGCTCCGTGACCAGGCGCTCAGATCGTCCCGGGGTGGTCTGACCAGCAAGACCCACCTAGCCTGCGACGGATCCGGCCGCCCGCTCAGCTTCGTCGTGACGAGCGGGAACAGCAACGACTGCACCCAGTTCACCACGGTGACGGAAGCGATCCGGGTGTCCCGCCTCGCCGGGCGGCCACGGGTTAGGCCCGCTCTCGTCCTGGGCGACAAGGGCTACAGCTCGAAGGCGATCCGCACCTGGCTCCGCCCCAAGAACTTCCCGCACACCATTCCCGAGCGGGCCGATCAGACCCGGAACCGGGCCCGGCGCGGCAGCCGGGGTGGCCGGCCGCCAGTCTTCGACCGCACTGTCTACAAGCAGCGCAACATCGTGGAGCGGTGCTTCAACCGTTTGAAACAGTGGCGCGGCATCGATCGCCACCCGCTATGACAAGACCACCGAGTCCTACGAAGCAGCGGTCACCCTCGCATCACTCCTGATGTGGGCGTGACATTTGACGACAGAATCTAGGACCAGCTACGCCCGTGACCGGCGACCCATGACCCGCAGCGCCGCACTGTGGCCCTGGAATAGAGCAGTGCTACGGCAGTCTCGGCGTACCGAGCTGGGCGCATCCCCCGCTCAGGCAGGCACCGCTCACGCCAGGTCAGGCGCCATGCCGAATCACACCGCCCGTCCGCGATTCCACGTGCGTGACAGCCGACGGCGTGAGCGTGGTGACCGAGGGCGCCGAGCGACGCGGCGGCCGGGCCCGCAGCGCAGAGGTGAGCCTGATGCGTGGGTGGGGCCGTGAGGCGCGACCATCAGTGGTCTGAGTCCGCTGTCCGTGCGCGTGCAAGGGCCAAAGAGCGCGAAGGCGCGGTGCCCTGCGGTTAGGCCCTGTCCGACGGATCATGCTGGAGGACATGGTGCCCGGTACAGCGCACCCGGCCCCACACCGAGCTGTCTGCAGGGCCCCCTCGACGCGACAAGACCCACTGGGCCCGGTGGGCATCCTCCGGGCTTCAGCGGGGGCCAGCCGGGGGGCCAAGGGGAGGACATCTGGATGGGCGTGGGCCTCCGCTGTTGGTGGGACGGGAGAAACGGAAGGGGAAACACCATGCGCCTACCTGTTTCACGCCGGGCTGTCCTGACCGTCAGCATGGCCTCGGCCCTGGTGCGATGCTCACGGCACCAGTGGTGCAGTGTGTCCGCGATATTCAGCATGGGCTCTCTCCGCAGGTGAAACACGGTGGTCGGACGAGGTGGGTGGGCCGCCGCCGTCCGACGGGGGACGGAGCGGCGGCGACCCGGCGATCCGGCAGACGCCGTGTGTGTGGGTGCTGCCGGACGGATCGCCGCGCACCGCAGGGTGCACGGGTTACAGGAGTGCTTCGGCCGTGATGGGGAGTTGGCGTACGCGGCGGCCGGTGGCGTTGAAAACGGCGTTGGCGATGGCGGGCGCGACGCCGACGTGGACGACTTCGCCGAGTCCCTTGACGCCGAGCGGGTCCGCTTCGCGGTCGTCGCCGTCGAGGTAGATGGCCTGGACGTCGGGGACGTCGGCGCTGACGGGGACGAGGTAGTCGGCCAGGTTCGCGTTCACGATCCGGCCGTCGCGGTGGTCGGTGACGGTGTGCTCCAGCAGGGCGGTGCCGATGCCACCGGTGATGCCGCCGATCGCCTGGCTTTCGGCGAGTTTGGGGCTGATGATGCGGCCTGCGTCGTACACGCCGAGCATGCGCCGCACCCGCACGAGACCGAGGGCGGCGTCGACGGCGACTTCGGCGAAGGTGGCGTTGTAGGCGTAGAAGGAGTGCCGCTCCTTCGCCGCGGGACCAGCGTAAGCGCCGTCTGCTTCCAGGTGGGAACGCCTGTTTCGGGTCAGCAGACTCTGGTACGTCTCGCCCTGCGCCGGGTTGTCCTTGGTGTGCAGCCGCCCGCCCCGTACGACGACGTCATCGGCACTCACCCCGTACAGAGGTGACTCGCGGTCTTCGACGGCCAGTTCGATGGCTTGGCGGCGGACCTGGTTGCAGCCGTCGAGGACGGCGGAGCCGACGCTCGCCATGGTCATCGATCCGCCGTGCGGCGGGGTCGGGGGGAAGAGGGAGTCGCCGAGGCGGAAGGTGACGGTGCGCATGGTCAGGCCGAGGGCGTCGGCGGCGACCTGACTCTGGGAGGTGTAGGTGCCCGGTCCCATGTCGCTGGCGGCGGCGTCGACCACCGCGGTGCCGTCCGCGTCCAGACGGATGCGGGCCTGGGCGGGCATGCGGGCGGTGTCGTAGACGCCGGCGGCCATGCCCATGCCGATCAGCCAGTCACCCTCACGGCGCGAGCGGGGCTTGGCTCGGCGCTGGTCCCAGCCGAACTGGCGGGCCCCGATGGTGTAGCACTCGCGCATCCGGCGGGTGGAGAAGGGCAGGTTCTTCGACTCGTCCTCGGACGGTTCGTTGCGGCGGCGCAGTTCGATCGGGTCGATGCCGAGCTTGGCGGCGAGTTCGTCCATGGCCGATTCGATGACGAACGATGCGGTGGCGAAGCCGGGGCCGCGCATGTAGAGCGGGGTGTTCACATCCAGCGGCACCGTCCGGTACGCCTGGCTGACGTTCGGCGTGCTGTAGAGCATCTGCCCCGGTATCAGGACGGATTCGGTGAACGTCTCGTACGAGGACGTCTCGGCGTCCATCTCGTGGGCCATCGCCGTCAGGCGGCCCTGCCGGTTGCTGCCCAGCTTCAGCCGGTACTCGTAGGAGGGGCGGAAGCCGGTGTTGAAGTACTGCTGCCGGCGCTTGAGGACGAGTTTGACCGGGCGGCGCGTCACGCGTGCGGCCAGGGCGGCGACGACGGTGTGGGGCCAGCAGCGCAGACCGCTGCCGAAGCCGCCGCCGACGTACGGCGAGATCACCCGCACGGAGTCGGCGGGCAGGCCGAAGACGGTGGACAGTTCGGTCTGCGTGCCGACCACCCACTGCGTCTTGTCCCACACGGTCAGCTTGCTGCCACTCCAGCGGGCGATGGTGGCGTGCGGCTCCATTGCGTTGTGGTGGTTGCGCGCCATCCGATAGGTCGCATCGATCCGCACAGGCGCCGAGCGCAGGGCCGCCGCCGCGTCACCGCGTGCGTACTCGGTCGGCTTGTCCGCCTGCGCCTTCGTCAGGTCGGTGGACGGCTTCTCGGAGTCGTAGGCGACCTTGACCAGGCTCGCGCCGTGCTGCGCGGCCTCCAGGGTGGTGGCGACGACGACGGCGACGGGCTGGCCGTGGAAGAGGACCTGGTCGTCCTGGAAGACCCGCAGCCTGCGCCCGCCGGGCGGGTTGTTCGAGGCGGGGTTGTCCTTGTAGGGGAGTTTCGGCGCGTTGCCGTGGTGGATCACCGCCAGCACGCCCGGCTGGGCCAGGGCGTCACTGGTGTTGATGGAGGCGATGCGGCCACGGCCGATGCTCGCGTCGACGATGACCGCGTGGACGGCGCCCTTGATGTCGTGCTCGGCGGCGTAGGGGGCCTTGCCGGTGACCTTGAGTCGTCCCTCCACGCGGGAGAGCGGGGCGCCGACGGCTGCCTGCGGCTGGGGGCTCACTTCGTACCTCCTACGATGCGCAGCTGGCGTTCGACGGTCCGCTTCAGCAGGTCGGTCTTGAACCGGTTGTGGGCCAGCGGGCGGGCCCCGTCCGCGGCCTTCGCGGCGGCGGCGGCCCACAGGGATGGGGAGGGGCGTTCGCCGAGGAGGTGCTGTTCGACGGCGGGCAGCTTCCATGGGACGGTGCCCACGGCGCCGGCCGCGACCTTGGCCTCGCGGATCACTCCGCGGCGCACGTGCAGGGCGACGGCGGCCGAGGTCAGGGCGAATTCGTAGGACTGCCGGTCACGGACCTTCAGATATCCGGACCCGAGCGGGCGGGGCAGAGCGGGAATCTCCACTGTGGTGATCAACTCGCCGCTCTTGAGCGCCTGTTCCCGGTTCGGTGTTGAGCCGGGGCGCAGCAGGAAGTCGGCGAACGGGATCTGCCGTTGCCCGTCGGCGCCCAGCACATGAACCCGGGCTTCCAGGGCGGCGAACGCGACGGCGACGTCGGAGGGGTGGGTCGCCACGCAGACTTCCGAGGTGCCGAGGATGGCATGGGAGCGGTTGTAGCCTTCGCGGGCGGCGCAGCCCGAACCCGGGGCGCGCTTGTTGCAGGCAGCGGTCACGTCGCGGAAGTAGGTGCAGCGGGTGCGCTGCATGATGTTCCCGCCGATGGTGGCCATGTTCCGCAGCTGCGCCGACGCGCTCAGCTCCAGCGCCTGGGAGACGACCGGGAAGAGGGTGCGTACCTTGGGGTGGGCGGCGGCTTTCGACATGGTGACCAGGGCACCGATGCCCAGGCCGCCGCGTTCGGTGACGGTGACCTCGTCCAGCGGCAGGCCGCTGATGTCGACCAGCGTCTCGGGGCGCTCGACGGTCTCGCGCATCAGGTCGACCAGGGTGGTGCCCCCGGCGATGTAGCGGCCACCGCGACGGCCCGCGGCGAGGGCCTCTTCCGTGTCGGAGACACGGGTGTAGTCAAAGGGATACATGATGCCGGGCCCTCACTTCCGGCCCGCGGCTTGTTCCACCGCGCGCACGATCTTGACGTAGCACCCGCAGCGGCACAGGTTGCCGCTCATCCACTCCCGGATCTCCTCCGGGGAGTCGGTATGGCCCTCCTTGATGCAGCCGACGCCGGAGACGATCTGGCCGGGGGTGCAGTAGCCGCACTGGAAGGCGTCTTCGTCGATGAACGCCTGCTGCAGCGAGTGGAGTTGGTCGCTGTCGGCCAGTCCCTCGATGGTGGTGACTTCGGCCCCCTCCAGCCGGACCGCGAGGGTGAGGCAGGCGTTCTGCCGGCGTCCGTCGACCAGGACGGTGCAGGCCCCGCAGGCTCCGGCGTCGCAGCCCTTCTTCGCCCCGGTCAGATCGAGGTGCTCGCGCAGCAGGTCCAGTAGGGAGGTGCGGTTGTCGACCGTGACCGTGTGGCGGGTGCCGTTGACGGTCAGGGTGAGGAGGCTGGAGGGCGCCGAGGGGGCGGCTGCTGCCTTGGACTCGGACAGCAGGTCGGTGCCGAGGACGGTGCCGGTGACCACGGCGGTCCCGACGGCCGTGCCGGTGGCGATGAAGGTGCGCCGGGTCGGCGCCATGCGCGACTTCGGGTCGGTGGGTATGGCGACGGGTTCTTGCGGGACGGGTTCGGTGGGCATGTGGGGAGACCTTCACGTCGTGGACAGGGTCAACAGCACAGCGGTGGCGCCCGTGCGGGAGCGGGCATGGCCCGATGGCCTCCTGGCAGCCAGGAGGCTTACGCGGGTTCGGTTCGTTGAAGAGTGGGGCGCGGGCGTCGTGTCGTACGCGGCCCGGGGGTGGTTACTGGGCGGTGTAGCCGCCGTCGACGGGCAGGGCGATGCCGGTGACGTAGCTGGCGCCGTCGCTGCACAGCCACAGCACGGCCTGGGCGATCTCGTCTGCGGTGCCGAGCCGGTCGATGGCCTGGCCCGCTTCGGCCTGGCTGCGGTCGAGTTCTCCGCCCGCGACCATGGCGTCGACCATCGGGGTGCTGATCGTGCCGGGGCAGACGGCGTTGATCCGGACGCCGCGGGAGCCGTATTCGAGGGCGGCGCTCTTGGTCAGGCCGATCACGCCGTGCTTGGTGGCGTGGTAGGCGGCGCGGCCAGGGTTGCCGACCAGCCCGCCGAGCGAGGAGCAGTTGACGATCGTCCCGCTGCCCTGGGTGCGCATGTGGCGCAGTTCGTGCTTCACGCTCGCCCAGATGCCCCGCAGGTTGATGTTCTGGACACGGTCGAACTGGTCCGCGCTCTCGTCTGCGGCGTCGGTGGGAGGGGGCATGATCCCGGCGTTGTTGTAGGCCATGTCGAGCCGGCCGAAGGCTTCGACCGTGCGGTCGACCACGGCGGCGACCTGGTCCTCGTCGCTGACATCGCAGATCAGCCCGAGGACCTGATGGCCGTCGTCCGCGAGCTGCTTGGCCGCAGCGTTCACGGCATCCTCGTTGATGTCGGCGAGCGCGACGGCGGCCCCGGCTTCGGCGAAAGCGCGGGCGGTGGCCAGGCCCATGCCGGAGGAGGCGCCGGTGACGAAGGCGACCTGTCCGGTGAAGTCGTAGGTGGGGTTCATGGCGGTTGCTCCCAACGAAGGTGTACGGGCGTGGGGTTCAGCGAGCGGTCGTCGTGGCGGCTTCAGCTGTCTGCCGCAGTACTTCGGTGTCGGTGGTGTGGTGGGCGACGATCCGCAAGGGGGCGGTGCCGCACAGGGCGAGGGCGATCAAGGGCAGCAGAGTGAGTACGGCGAAGACAGCGCCGACCAGGGCCGGTCCGGTCAGGCCGAGCGAGGAGTCCAGGGCCCGGCCCGCGACGAGGGAGCCGGCGGCGATGCCGGTGTTGTAGCCGGAGGTGGTCAGCGCCGAGGTGAGGGTGGGGGCCTCCCCGGCGAAGCGGACGGCCAGGGAGGTGACGACCGGGTTGACGGTGAACCCGGCCGCGGCCATACCGAAGACCAGGACCACGGCGGCCGACGGACTGCTGGAGGCCGGAATCAGGGCCAGCAGGATGAGGGCGGTGGCCGCCGACGCGGTGATCGTCGTGACCATCGGGCGGCGGTCCCCCAG
Organism: Streptomyces sp. NBC_01723; assembly: GCF_036246005.1. Classification (NCBI taxonomy): domain Bacteria; kingdom Bacillati; phylum Actinomycetota; class Actinomycetes; order Kitasatosporales; family Streptomycetaceae; genus Streptomyces; species Streptomyces sp. NBC_01723. The sequence continues at coordinate 179,256 of NZ_CP109171.1, read as the reverse complement.
ACGCCCGCCGATCGCGGTACCGCCCAAAGCACCGACACCGAAGGCGATCAACACCAGCGGCACGGCACCCTCCGGTATGCCCGCCCGGTCGGTCAGCAGCGGAGTGATGTAGGTGTACGTCGCCAGCACTCCGCCCATGATCAGCACGGCCGCGCCGAGCGCCAGCCACAGCCGCCCCTGCTTGAGGGCGCGGACCTCGGCCCGCACCGACACCTCGGCCCGCTGCTCGGTGCGGGGGACGAACCGGCCGACGAACGCGGCGGCCAGTGCGGCGAGGACGGCCAGCGCCCAGAACGGGCCGCGCCAGCCGGTGTACTGACCGACGAACGAGCCGATCGGCACGCCGACGACGTTGGCCAGCGTGAGGCCGCCCATCATGACGCTGACCGCCCGCGTGGCGCTCGCAGGGCCGGCGGCGGCGGTGGCGATGACGAAGCCGACCGCCCAGAACGCACCGGTGGCCAGGGCGGTCACCACCCGGGCGATCAGCACGACGGTGAAGGAGGTGCTGAGCGCGGCGACGGCGTGCCCGAGGGCGAAGACAGCGAGGGCGCCGATGAGGGTGTGGCGCTGAGGCAGGCGCAGGGTGGCCATGGCCATCGTGGGCCCGCCGACGATCATGCCGACGGCGAACGCGGTGATCAACAGGCCGGCATGCGACAGGCTCACGTTCAGGTCGGCCGCCATCTCGGGCAGCAGACCGGCGATGACGAACTCGGTGGTGCCCATCAGGAACGTGCCGGCGGCGAGCACCCAGACGACGGAGGGCAGCTTGCCGGGGGCGGACCCGGTGGCGGAGGACATGCGAAAACTTCTTCCCGTACGAGGAGGTGGGGCGGGCGAGGTCAGGAGGCGGCCTCGATGGTGATCCGGCCGGCCCCGGACAACTGGTCGGCGCCGGCGTCGATGTGGCCGAGGATCAGCAGATCTTGGGAGGCGGAGGGGCCGTTCTTGTAAAAGATGGCGAGGTTTCCCCACGGTGCGAAGTAGGCGATGTCCCCGACCTTTGCCGCGGCCGGTTCGGGGGCGCCTTCGGTGGTCAGCTTCCTGGGCGGGTCGGCGATCCGCTCGGTTCCGTGGAAGTCCTCCAGGTCCAGGGTGAGCGGGAGCAGGGAGGCGAGGTCGCGGGCAGCGGGGCTGTCGTTCAAAGTCGCGTCGACGGGTCGGCCGTCGATGGTGACGCGGATGTCCATCGGAGTTCTCCTGTCTGAGCCGGACGCGCTTGCTGACACCGAGGTCTGCGGCTGCCCGGACGCCGACGACGTGGAGTCGGTGGCCGGTGTCTGCTCGGCGGGTGAGTCGTCGGAGCAGGCGGACGCGGCCAGCAGCAGGAGACCGGTGGTGGCGGTGGCAGTCAGAGCCCGGCGAACGGGCAAGGTCATGGGGTGCCGTCCTGCGGCTCGGGCATGGGCTCGGCATAGTGGCGAAAACCCTTCCGGCCGGTGTGCAGGCCGTACAGCAGCTCGGCCAGCGCCTCGGGGCTGGAGTGCTCGGAGTCGGGGCTGATCGCCCCGGGCACGATGAGCTGTGCGGCGTGGATGTTCTCGTCGGCGAGCGCGGTGTGGAGCATCGCCGCATACGCGCTTTCGGCGGCGAACGCGATCGAGGTACCGGCCACGCTGGCCTTCGGGCGTACCGCGCTGCCGCCGTTGACGAACAGCAGTGTGCCTCGCCCGAGCTCCCGCATTCCGGGCAGAACGGTGTTCACGCAGGTGACGGGCCCCTTGACGGAGAACGCCAGCGGATCGTCCAGGTCGGTTGCGGTGGTGTCCAGGACCGGCTTCATGAAGTCGCCGCGGGGCACCGGGCTGAACTGAAGGATCTCGATGGGCCCTAGCATGTCCGCGGCCTCTTGCAGGGCTGCGGTGAGGGAGGCGGGGTCGAGGACATCGGCGGTGAAGCCGCGGGCGTTGATGTGTTCCCTCACCAGTTCGGCGGCCAGGTGGTGCTGGTGCTGGGCGCTGCGCGAGAGGAGGGCGACGCTGTGGCCCGCATTCCCGAAGCGGCGGGCGGCGGCGAGCCCGAGGCCGGGGCCGGCGCCGACGATGGCGAAGGTGGTCACGGGTGTTCTCCTCAGTGATATGGGGGGCGGGCCACATCGGGCCCCGGGGGGAAAGGCGGTGTGGATCACGGCAAGGGCCGCGACAGCGCGGCGTTCCTCCGCGGGTGTGCGGCCCTCGGCGAACCTGAGCCAGGGAGCCCCGGGTTTAGCCGGTGGCCGGGGCTTGGGCGTACTCCTCGTCGGTGACGGGGGTCAGCCAGTGCACGACGTCGTGGGCGTCGTCGCCCTCGTTGATGGCCAGGTGGACCATCAGCCGGTTCGGGGCAGCACCGTGCCAGTGCTCTTCGTCGGCCTCGAACAGGACGCGGTCGCCGGGCCGGATGACTTCTATCGGTCCGCCGCGGCGCTGGCACAGGCCGACGCCTTCGGTGACGAAGACGGTCTGGCCCAGCGGATGGCGGTGCCAGTGGGTGCGGGCACCGGGCATGAAGTGCACCAAGGACGCGGTGACCCGGGACGGTGAGGGGGCTGCGGCGACGGCGTCGATGTAGACGTCGCCGGTGAACCAGTCCGCCGGACCCTTGACGGTGTCGATCGAGCTGCGGGTGACATGCACAGTTGCTCCGTGTATAGAGAGGAGGTCAGGGCTTGAGGAGGGCCTTGATCGCGCGGCGCTCGTCCATGGCCTTGTAGCCTTCGGCGACCTGGTCCAGGGGCAGAGTGAGGTCGAAGACCTTGCCCGGGTCGACTCGTCCCGACAGGACGCGGTCGATCAGGTCGGGCAGGTAGCGGCGTACCGGGGCGGGGCCGCCACGCAGGCCGACGTGGGAGAAGAACAGTTCCTGGCCGTCGACGGCGACCTCGTGCGGGACGCCGACGAAGCCGACGTTGCCGCCGGGGCGGGCGGAGTGGAGGGCCTGCTGCATGGCCTGGGCGGTGCCGACGCACTCCAGCACGGAGTCCGCGCCGATTCCGCCGGTCATCTCCTTGACCCGGGCGACACCCTCCTCGCCACGCTCGGTGACGATGTCGGTCGCGCCGAACTCCCGGGCGAGCTGCTGCCGAGACTCGTGGCGGGACATGGCGATGATGCGCTCCGCGCCCATCTCCTTGGCTGCGATCACGCCGCACAGGCCGACCGCGCCGTCGCCGACCACCACGGTGGTCGAGCCGGGCTTGACCTCGGCGGCGTCGGCGGCCCACCAGCCGGTGCCCATCACGTCCGAGACGGCCAGAAGCCCCGGCCAGAACCGCTCGTCCGGCACACCGTCGGTAGCCACGAGGGTGCCCTGCGCGTTGGGGATGCGGACGTAGTCGGCCTGGCAGGTTGACATGAACTCGCGGTTCAGGCAGTTCGACTGGAACCCGTTGCGGCAGTTCGCGCAGGTGTTGTCGGAGGTCGCGAACGAGCCGACGACGAACTGGCCTGGCTTGACCGAGGTGACGTCGGAGCCGACCTCCTCCACGAAGCCGACGTACTCATGGCCCATGGGATGGGCGTGCTCGGTCGGCTCCGCGCCCCGGTAGGGCCACAGGTCCGACCCGCACACGCAGGTCACCGCCGTGCGGATGATCGCGTCGGTCGGGTGCTCGATCTTCGGGTCCTCCAGAGTCTCGAAGCGGATGTCGCCAGGGGAGTGGATCACTGCGCCGCGCATGAGAGGTTCCTTTGCCTACGGGTTGCAGGTGCGGGCCCCAAAGCCTCGGGCGGCGGACCGCCCGAGCGGGGCGTGGAGCTGCTCCTTCCCCGCCTTGCTGGCCGAAGGAGAAGCACCACGCCTTCCAGGTAACGCCCTCTTCACGCGCGCAGCGAGTCACTGACAAGGGGTGTACTGGCAGTACATCCCTATGGCCGTGTACGGGACGTACCGTCGAAGGCATGGACAACCGTGAGGAGGTCCGCGAGTTCCTCACCTCGCGGCGCGCGAAGATCACCCCTGACCAGGCCGGACTGCCCGGAGGTTCCCGGCGCCGTGTGCCGGGCCTGCGCCGCAGCGAGGTCGCGGCCCTGGCTGACATGAGCGTGGAGTACTACTCGAAACTGGAGCGCGGCAACCTAGCCGGGGTCTCCCCGTCCGTTCTCGAAGCTCTCGCCCGCGCCCTCCAGCTCGACGACGCCGAGCGCGCCCACCTGGTGAACCTGGTCCAGGCCGCCGACGGCTCCGACGCGCTCACCCGCCCTCGCCGCCGGCGCACCAAGGAGCAGTGGAAGCCGCACCGCAGCCTGCAATGGACCCTGGACGCGATCACCGCAGGGCCGGCCTTCGTCCGTAACGGGCGGATGGACGTCCTCGCCGCCAACCAGCTCTTCCGCGCCTTCTACACCGACCTGTACGCCACGCCCGGCAACCAGCAGAACCTGGCTCGCTTCACCTTCCTCGACCCCGCCGCCCGCCGCTTCTACCCGACCTGGGGCGCCTTCGCCGACATCACCGTCGCCATCGTGCGTGCGGAAGCCGGCCGTAACCCGCACGACAAGGACCTGCACGACCTGGTCGGCGAGCTGTGCACCCGCAGTGACGAGTTCCGTACCCGGTGGGGTGCACACAACGTCCGCCACCACGGCACCGGCACCAAGCACTTCCACCACCACGCCGTCGGCGACCTCTCCCTCGCCTTCGAGGGTCTGGAAATGGCCGCCGCCCCCGGCCTCACCCTCACCATCTACGCCGCCGAGCCCGGCTCCCCCTCCGAAGAAGGGCTACGCCTCCTCGCCACTTGGGCCGCCACCCAGGAAGCCAACCCGGACACCGAACAGTCGGCGATCAGCTGATCATCAAGGGCTGGCAGCGCCGACAGGGCCGGCGCTGGGTCTTCTGTGAGCCATCCTCTGTTCACAGTCGGCGTCGGAAGCTTCCTGGCGGGCGGACGGGGCGCCGTTCTTGAGGAAGGCGAGGCGCACAGTGGCCAGGTTCGTTCCCTCGCGGTCGGCGATGTCCTGGAGCGGCAGATGGTCGTGTTCGTACCAGGTGCGCCATTGCCCGATGCGGGTGGCGGTGTGCTGGGTGCGCCGGAACCGGGGAGGGCTCCAGTCGACCGGGTGTCGGGACAGCAGGTAGATGACGTGCGCTGTGGTGGTGTTGAGCCTCTGGACGACCTGGGCGATGGAGAAGTCGCCGGGTGGGAACGGCCTCGTGGAGCCGGGCCACGGTGATGCTCTCCGGGTCAGGGCCGGCAGGGTCAGTGGGCGGAGGGCGGCGGGGGAGAGGCGCGGGGCCCACTCGGTTGAGGTCCTTCATGCCCGTGTTGCCGGTCAGCCCCACCCGGCACACCGGCCATCGCTCATGTCCCTGCGCGGTGAACGCGCCGTGCTCGGCGATCTCCCGGCGGTGAAACTCCCGCGCGAAGGCGAGCACCGCTGTGGTCTTCCCCAAGCCGGGGAACGCGTCGACGGCGACGGCGCCCTTGGCCTTGTCGCCGTCCTGCTGGTTGCTGTCGACAATGTCCCACAAGTCCCCGTGGAGGTACACCAGTTGAGGGGTCTTGACGGGGGCCCAGGTTCGCGTGCCATGTCCGCCGGTCGTGCTCGTAGGCCGGCCGCGCCGTTTCATCCAGAGCCTGGAGAGCCTGTCGGGCCAGCTGTGCGGGCTGTGTCCGGAGAGGAGCGTCGACGAACGTCTTGAAGCCTTCCTTCCTGGACAGGGCCAGATTTCCCAGGCCCGCGAGAGTCCCCGTCGTCACACGTCCTCCAGGGCGTCCGCGTAGAAGTCCTCTTCAAGGGTGAGATCGTCCAGATCGGATCGGGGGGCAGAAATGGGAGGCGAAGGGGCTGACCGTGGTGCCGTGAGGGCGATCGCCGTCCTGACGGTGACCACGGCGGCCATGGCGTCGTGGAACACCTGCGGGTCGCGGTAGTCGATGACGCCGTGGGAGAGCACGTCGCGCAGGGTCCAGCCTTCCCGGGCCAACTCGAGGGCGCGGACGGAGCGTGGGTCGCGTGGGCTGGGTATGGCGTCGGCGAACTGGTACGCGGTCAGCGGCTCGTCGAGTTGGCCGGGGCCGAGCGGGAGGCCGATCATGGCACCGAGGTAGCGGACGCGCTGGTTCAGGTCGGCGACCTCATCCAGGAAGCGGCGCCGCTGATGGGCGGCCTGGCGGGAGGGGGCGATGGTCGGCATGAAGCCGGCGAGCACCTTCACCTCGTCCGGGTCGCGTCCGGCGCGCTTGGCGGCGTCCCGCAGAGCCTGGCGCTGGGCCCGGGCATCCTCGACGGTGTACGAGTTGGCGTAGACGCCGCTTGCGTAACGGCCCGCGAGTTCCAGGCCGTAACTGCCGCCACCTGCCTGGAAGATGACCGGCTGGACCTGCTCGGGCGGGGGATGGGCAGCGGGCCGCGGGAGGCGGCGTGCTTGCCCTGAAGGCTGACCGGCTGGATCTTGTCCATGTCGGCGAACCGCTTGCCGTCGACGTCGAGAAGCCAGGCGTCCTTCTCCCAGCTGCCCCACAGCCCCTGGACGATCTGGATGCCTCGTGGGCAGCTCGTACTTCTCCGCGCGCGGCGGGATCGTCGCGCCGAAGTTCGCCGCAGCGGCGGGGTCTGAGGTGGTCACCGCGTTCCAGCCGGACCGGCCGTGGCTGATCACGTCCAGGGCCTTGAACTGGCGGGCGAGATTGTAGGGCTCGGTGAACGTGGTGGAGGCGGTGGTGACCAGGCCGATCCGCTCGGTCTCGCGCGCGATGACGGTCGGGATCAGCAGCGGGTCGAGCATGTGGATGCGGGGCCTGGTGGTCGAGGTCGACGTCCAGGACCGGGGTGCCCGCGATGAGCAGCAGCTGGATCTTGCCGCGCTCGCCGGCCTGCGCGTACCGCACGAACTGGCCCATGTCCGTGTAACTGCTCAGGTTCGCACCCGGCAGCCGCCAGGCCCCGGGTGCGGCCCCGTATCCACCGCTGAACTGCATCCCCAGGACCATCTGTCGGCTTGTGACGGTTACCTCTCCAGATCAGGCAATGAGAAACGGATATTGCCTCCGATTACTTCATCGATAAGACGGAGGCATCCTCCGTCTTATCAAAGGCCCTGCGGGCGCCGGGCGCGTGGCGGCCCGGGCCCAGGTGCCGGTTGTCCTGCGGGCGGAGGAACTACTGCCCGTCGAGGACTCCTGAGGTGTCATGCAAGACCACGCTCCGCCGCAGCGGAACCCGCTCCGTGCGGAGCGTGTTCACCGGTGCCGCCGGGTCGGCCATGCCGAAGGAGATGCCGAACAGCAGCTTGAGTTCCGCGGGGACACCCAGAGACTCGCGGACGGTGTCGGCGTAGACGCCGAGTACGGTCTGCGGGATGCCGGCCAGCCCCCGGGCCGCCAGCGAGAGCAGGAAGTTCTGCGCGTACATGCCGATGTCGCCGGCCGTCCGTACCCCGTCGCCGAGTGCCGGCATGAACAGGAAGGCGGCATGGGGAGCGCCGTAGAACTCCAGGTTCTCGCGGACCGCCGCCCTCCTGCCGTCCCGGTCCGAGCGCTCGACACCCCGGGCCCGGTAGACACTCGCGCCCAGGGCCTGCGACCGCTGGAGGTAGAGACCCTCGCCGTAGCCATCGGTGAAATCCGGGGAGGTCCGCCCCTCCTCCTCGGCCCGGAGCAGCTCTTTGGCCAGGGCATCCCGCGCCGCACCCGAGACGACGTGCACCGTCCACGGCTGGGTGTTGCTGTTCGAGGGGGCGGTCTGTGCGTCTTCCAGTACGCCCCGGATGTCCGAAGGGGACAGGGCGGTGGGCAGGAACTGCCGGGGAGAGCGTCGGGAGTGTGCGATGTCGGTGAAGGCTGACGTGGTGCCGGGCAAGGCGGTTCCTCTCCATGGCGCTCAGTCGCCGTCACGGCCGCCGCGGCACAGCGCAGTACGGCAGGCCATGCGAGGCGGCAGCCGAAGTAAGGGCCGGACGCGAGATGCACTCTTGCGGGTACCTGCAGGCTTGCGGATGTTCGCAGGCCGCAGGGTGCCGAGGCTGCAGCGTGGGGGGACTGTGCGCTCTTCGTGTTCGTCTTTGTGTGTTCGTGGCGCCCAGCGCTGCCGCCCTCGTGCCGTTGGGTGCACGAGAGCCGCGTCGGGTGTTCAGCGGTGGGCGGCGCGGTTCATCTCGACGACGTCGTCGACGGTGGGGTTGGCACCGAGGGCGGCGAAGCGTTCCGGGAGGCTGTCGCGGATGGCCGCGTCTTTGACGCGGTCGGCCGCGGCCAGGGCCGTCGGCAGCTCGTCGAGGGTCAGCTCGGTGCAGTAGGCGGGGCTGTTGGGCTGCTGGCGCCAGGAGTCGGCCAGTGTGCCGGTGTCGTAGGGGTCGAAGCCGGTGTCGTCCACCAGGCTCATGGCCACCTTCCGCGCCTCCTCGGAGTCTCCGGCGACAGGGATGGCGAGGCGGCCGGGCGTTCCGGCCGGAACACCCTTGGTCCGCTGGGTTTCGGCCAGCGCGGCGTTCCACGCCTTGACCACGGGGCGGCCGAGCAGCTCGGCGGTGTACACGCTCTCCACCTGGCCGTCGTCCACCGCCTCGATCGGCTCGCTGAGCATTCCGGGGTAGTAGTTCGAGGTGTCGATGACCACCGTGTCGTCGGGCACCGACGCGAACAGGTCCGCCAGCTGGCCCGCCACCCCGAACGGGATCGACAGGACGATGACGTCCCGGCCCTGGACGGCGTCGGCGAGGTCCGCCGTGCGGGCCCCGGACTCCAGCACCTCCGCCCGGACGGCCTCGGGGCCGCGGGCGTCGGCCACCTGGACGTCGTGACCGGCCGTGCTGAGCTTGGCAGCGAGGTTCCCGCCGATGGCTCCGGCGCCTATGGCAGTAATTTTCATGATTTGTCCCTTAGTAGGTTATGCCGCCCCTGGGGGCAGCACGATGTGATGGATGGGTGGTAATGCCGCCTGGCTTTGCGGGGGTCAGGGCGGGGTGCCTGGCGATTTACGCCTGGGTGTCCTGCTGGCGGTAGCCGCTCGCGATGAGGGTGCGGAGCCGGTCGAGCGACTCCTCTTCGGTGCCGGTGCCCTTGATCCAGGCGACGGAGCAGGCCGCGAGGAACAGGTCGTTCCCTCGCACCGACGCGCGCACGCGCCCCGCGAGCTGCGCGGCTCGCACGTACTGATCGGTGGCGGAGATGAGGATGTCGCAGGGAATCGTGAGCGGGTTGTCCGGCTCCTGCGCCCGGGCTGCCGCCATGAGCGGGTCCGGCAGCCCGCTGAAGGCGCTGAAGTACTCCTCCATCGCCCGCAGCCACTGCTCCAGCGCTTCGGCGGGATCGCCGAGCTGCTCGATGTCCGCCTGGCGGGCCACCAGTTCCTCGGAGCGCGTCTGCAGCACGGCCGCCAGCAGCGCTTCCCGGGTGGGGAAGTGCCGGTACAGGGTGCCGGGCCCGACACCCGCCTCCTTGGCCACCGCCTCAAGGGAGGTGCCGACCCCGTGCCGCAGGAAGTGACGCTGCGCGGTCTCCACAAGGGCTGCGCGGTTGCGCTGAACGTCCGCGCGAGGCTTGCGTCCCCGCTGTTCGCCGGCACTCATGCGCCCTCCTGCCTGCCGTGATCCTGCGGCCGCAGCAAAACGGATGCTGCCTCCGTACTTGGTCGAGAGTAAAACGGAGGCAGCGTCCGGTCAAATGGGAGGCCTGAGCGCGGAGCCCGGACATCGCAGGGGACCGACACATTTGGCCGTAATGCGCGGGGCAAAAGCCGATCGGACTGCACCATTTCAGGGTGCCCATGTCCGGCCCCTCCAGCGCCGAGCCCGGCCCAGTTGCCCGTCCCAGGACGTCAGGAAGTGAGCTGTTGGTGTCCGACGACGGAGAGCAGTTCGAGTTTGCTGTGGCTCTCCGTGCCGGGGCGAGTGGTCAGCACCACCAGGGACTGGGCGCGGTTCTCGGTGAACAGGATCTGGGCATCGACGTCGATGCGGCCGAGTTCGGGATGGAGGATGGTCTTGCCGTCGTCGTAGCTTTGTGCGACTTCCTGAAGTTCCCACATGCGGACGAACTCGGGGCTGTGTTCCTGGAGCTCGGCGAGGATCCGGGCGGCTCGCGGGGTGTCGCTGCCGGCTGTCGGCGCGGCCCAAAGGCGCGCTGCCTGGGCACGGCCGTAGCGTTCGCGGGCCTCCTCGGGAACCATCAGGTGCTCGGCCGGGTCCATGAACCAGCGGTAGCAGCCGCTGCGGGCCAGACCGGTGTGGCGGGTCTGGTCGCCGAGCAGCGCGACGGACAAGGGGGTCATCGCGAGGGTGTCGACCAGGTCGGTCTGCACCAGGGCCGGGGAGTCGTCCAGGCGGTCCAGGACCCGCATCAGTGGCGGGCTGACATGTTCGGAGCGGTGGAAGCGGGCCGGGGCGTTGTGGCCGATGAGGACGAAGAGGTGGTCGCGTTGTCGACGGCCACGGCTATTTGTCGGCGTCGACCTTGGCGGTGTCCAACTCGGCCTGCGGCGGCGTGGTGCTGCGGGAGTGCAGGACCTTGCGGGCCTGTTCCGTGTCGAAGTCGTTCTCCCACTTGCCGATCACGATGGTGGCGACGGCGTTTCCGAGGACGTTGATGAACACGCGGCCCTCGTTGAGGATGCGGTCGATGCCGACGATCAGGGAGAGGGCGGCGAGCGGGATGTGGCCGACCGCGGTGACGGTGCTGGCGAGGACGATGAACGCGCCGCCCGCGATCCCGGCGGTGCCCTTGCTGGTGAGCATCATGACGCCGACCATGATCAGCTGCTGCTGCCAGGACAGGTCGATGCCCACGGCCTGGGCCAGGAAGAGGGAGGCCATCGTGAGGTAGACCGCGGAGCCGTCCAGGTTGAAGGAGAACCCGGAGGGGATGACGATGCCGACGACGGGCCGGCCGATGCCGAGGATCTCCAGTTTGCGTACCAGCTGGGGCAAGACGGCCTCACTGGAACAGGTGCTGAGGGCGACGAGCAGTTCGGCCTTGAGGAAGCGGATGAGGCCGAACAGGCTCAGGCGGCAGGCCCGCATGATGGCGCCGAGGACGACCAGGACGTAGACGACGCAGGTCGCGGTGAACAGGACGATGAGGTAGCCGAGCTGTTTGAGGCTCTCGGCGCCGTAGGTGGCGACCACGGTGGCCAGGGCGCCGAAGGTGCCCAGGGGCGCGAGGCGCATCACCCAGCCCACGATGCGGAAGACGACGTCGGAGAGCGCCTTGATGCCGCGGGTCAGCGGTGCCCCTTCCTCGCCGGCCATGTTCAGGGCCGCACCGAAGACGATCGAGACCATCAGCGCGGACAGGATGGCGTCCCCGGTGATCGCGCCCAGCAGGGAGGCGGGGATGAGGGAGGAGACGAAGCCGGTGAAGGTGGCGTGCTCGGTGGCGGTCTTGGGCACGTCGTCGGCGTTCAGCGACGAGGGGTCGACGTGCAGGCCGGCGCCGGGCTGGAAGATGTTGGCGACGACCAGCCCGATCAGCATGGACACCAGGGACAGCACCAGGAAGTAGCCGATCGCCTTCACACCGATCCGGCCCGCCTTGCGCAGGTTGTCCATGGAGGCGATGCCGGTGGTGACCACGCAGAACACGACCGGGATCACGATCATCTTGACCAGCGCGATGAACCAGTCGTTGAGCGGCCTCAGGTCCTCCCCCAGCCCGGGCGCGAGGATGCCGACGGCGATGCCGAGGACGGCGGCCAGGACGACCTGGAACCACAGCTCACGTATGAGACGGCTCAGCCGTGACCGCTGCGGGCGGCCGGAGGTGGTGGTGCTTGTCATCGTTGGTGCTCCTTTGCACGACGATCGTGTGTAGCCCTGTCCCGTGGGGGGTGCGGGGACGGCGACGCGGCTCGCGCGCCCCCGATCTCGTGTGTGGCGCCCGTTTCCGCGGCGCCGGCCGACGGCGCCCGCCCGGTGGCGGGCGCGTCCGCGGTGGGGTGGCGGTCAGCTGTGCAGGGCGCGCAGCACCTTGTAGAAGGCGTCCTTGCTCTCGAAACCGATGCCGGGGGTGTCGGTCAGGCCGACGCGGCTCTTGTCGACGACGGCGTCGTCGGCGAAGCCACCGGTGGGCTGGAACTCGCCCGGGTAGGACTCGTTGCCGCCGAGCTTGAGGGCGGCGGCGATGTGCAGGGAGAACTGGTGCCCGCCGTGCGGGATGCAGCGGCGCGAGGACCAGCCGTGCTGACGGAGCATGTCCTGGATGCGCAGGTACTCCACCAGTCCGTAGGAGAGCGCGGGGTCGACCTGGATGGTGTCGCGGTCGGGGCGCAGGCCGCCGTAGCGGATCAGGTTGCGGGCGTCCTGGAGGGAGAAGAGGTTCTCGCCCGTGGCGATGGAGCCGGTGTAGTGCTCGGCGACGGTGGCGTTGAGATGGTAGTCGAGCGGGTCGCCGATCTCCTCGTACCAGAACAGGCCGTAGGGCTCGATGGCCCGCCCGTACTCCAGGGCCGTGTTGAGGTCGAAGCGGCCGTTGACGTCGACGGCCAGCCGGGAGCCGTCACCGTCCAGCACGTCGATGACGGCCTCGATACGGCGCAGGTCCTCCGCCAGGTCGGCGCCGCCGATCTTCATCTTGACGACGTCGTAGCCCAGGTCGAGGAAGCCGCGCATCTCGTCCTGAAGGCCGGCGAGGGTCTTGCCCGGGGCGTAGTAGCCGCCGGCGGCGTAGACGAAGACGGAGTCGTCGGGCTGCCCGTCGCCGTAGCGCTCGGACAGATACCGGTACAGCGGCTTGCCCTCGATCTTGGAGGCCAGGTCGAACAGGGCCATGTCCACCACACCGACCGCGACCGAGCGCTCGCCGTGCCCGCCGGGCTTCTCGTTGCGCATCATCACGTCCCACGCCTTGGCGTGGTCGAGGCCGCCCTGCTCGTCGAGCAGGCTGCCGGGCTCGGCATCGAGGAGGCGGGGCAGGATCCGGCGGCGCAGGATCTCTCCGGCGCTGTAGCGGCCGTTGGAGTTGAAGCCGTAGCCCACCACGGGCTTGCCGTCCCGGATGACGTCGCTCTCGATCGCCACGATCGAACAGTCCATGGAGCTGAAGTCGATCCAGGCGTTGCGGATCGAGGAGCTGATCGGAACGACGCCCTCGTAGACATTGGTGATCTTCACTGCGAGCCTTTCTCATATCTTATAAGATGCGACGGCTGTTAGGGTGAGCTGGTTCGCTGCGGGATGTCAAGGGGTGGAGCAGCTCCGGAAAGGGAACGGTCAGGGGCTATGGCAGGACAGAACCTGTTCTTCAGCAAGAGCGACCTCGCCTACGCAGAACTCCGCGATCGGATCCTCTTCGGCACGCTGCCTGCCGGGTCACGGCTCGCCCAGTACGACCTCGCCGAGTCCCTCAACATGAGCATCACGCCCCTGCGCGAGGCCATCCGACGCCTCAGCAGCGAGGGACTCGTCACCGTCGAAACCCACCGCGACGTCCGGGTCTCCGTCATGAACTCGAACGAGGCCCGCCAGCTTTTCGAAGTCCGCCTGTCCCTGGACCCGACCGCCGCCGAACTCGCCGCCCAGCGACGCACCGACGACGACATCGCCATCATGCAGGCCGCCGTCGACAAGCTCCTCCCCGTCACCCGCCAATGGGGGGAAGAGGCACTGACGGCCCACCGCGCCTTCCACCAGGCGCTGTACCGGGCCTCGCACAACGACGTCCTCATCCGTCTCCTGGACGACCTGTGGGACAAATCCGACCGCTACCGGCGCCTCGGCCTCGAACTCCCACCCGGTGACGAACCCCGGACCCGGGACCTACAGGAGCACCACCAACTCGTCTCCCACATCGTGGACGGCCGCGCCGCCGAAGCTGCCCAGCTGATGCGAGGCCACATCACCCACAGCCTCACCGCCACCGCCATCAGCGCCCTCGAAGACCGCGAGGGCCTTCGCGTGAAGTGACACGCGGCTGCATCGCCGCCGAGGCCGAGCCGCGCTGGTCGCAGCCCGACGCGCCGGCGCTCGTCGGCGTCGACCGGCACGGCAACGTCACCGGCGGCATGGCCCCGACTCCGTCACCCGGGCCGTGAAGCGGATCAGCGCCCGCGCTGGCATCCCGCTCGCCTGGACCGGCCACTCCTCCGCATCGGCCTGGCCACGACCGCCCACAAGAAGGGAAAGGACGCCGTGGCTATCACCGACCAGGGCGGATGGGCCCGCCACTCCCGCTCCATGAACGGCTACTTCCAGCGGGTCGACGGCTGGGAGGACAACGCCACGGCCGGCCTCACTGACCACTGGACGGCGAACGGGAGAGGGGCCGCTGACAAGACCGACAGCCCCGACCCAGTCGCTCCACCGCTCTCCCTTGGTGCGCCGGAGGGCGTACTCGTCACACCGGTCAGCCTTGTTCTTGTTCACCGGGGCGGGAGATGTCGGCAGATGCTGTACCAGTGGTCCTTCAGTCGGTCAGAGAAGCGGATCCAGCCCGCGTATCCAGGCACCGTGGATGCCGGTGGTGGGAAACGGGGTCCTCCACTGACCGGTGCCGTAGTAGAACGTCACGGTCGCGTTGCCGACGTAGCCTTCGGGCACGGTGAGCACGTCGCTCCAGCCGTCGCCGTCGATGTCTCCCGGGCCGATCATCTGGTACCCGCTCCAGCCACCGCTGATCCGTGTCCGGGGCGCGAAGGTGCCATCGCCCTTGCCCAGGTAGAGCCAGAGCACGCCGGACTTGTCCCGCGCGACGAGGTCTCCGGCGGGGGCGCCCGCCAGGTTGCCGGTGGCGGTCAGCTGGTTGTAGACGCTCCAGCCGCCGCCGACCCGCTTGCGCGCGGAGAAGGTGCCGTCGCCCTTGCTGGGATAGAGCCACAGCACGCCGGTCTTGTCCGTGGCGAGGAGGTCGTTCCGTCCGTCGCCGGTCAGATCGGAGCCGCTGGTGAGCTTGTCGTAGATCTTCCATCCGCCACCGACGCGCTTGCGTGGGGTGAGGGTGCCGTCGCCCTTGCCCTCGTAGGACCACAGGACGCCGGCCGTGTCGCGGGCGACGAGACCGGTGGCGGCGGGGACGATCCTGTCGTAGGTGTTCCACCCGCCGCCGATCCGGGCCCGGCGCGGCGTGTCGTCGGACGTCAGGTGCCGCAGATGCCCGACGTCGTACAGAGACAGAACGCCGGTCGAGGAGCGGCTGAAGATGTCCGGCGAGCCGTTGTCGTCGAAGTCGTGCGGCCGGGGTGCGCGGGTGACGGTGAACGAACCGGTGCGCTCGAGGGCCGGGCCGATGCCGTTGGCGGGTTCGGCCCGCATCGTCCATGTGTACGCGCCCCGGTACGCCGGGAACTTGCCGAGGAGGCCGTCCCAGTTCAGGCGGAACTCCGTCGTGTCCGGCTCGGGTGACCATGCCGACACGGTGTGGGACGTGCCCGTGGCGGTGTGCACGAGCTTCAGGTGAACACGCGCGTTGGCGCGGCTGAGTGTCCAGGCGACCGGTACGTGCCCGTCGGCCTGGTCGAGGTCGATCACGCCGGACGGCGCCAGGGGCTCGGACAGGCCGGTGACGGCGGTGGGGACTCCGGTGGTCGCCAGGACGGACACGGTGGGCCGCCCGCCGTCCGGGCCCGGCGTGATCCGGTACACCCCCTCGCCGTGTTCGACCGTGCCACCGGTGGCGATCAGACCGCCGTCGGCGGTCGGGACAAGGGAGGTGGCGTGCGCGAGGAACTGGACGGTCTCGCCCGTCGTCAACGACCGGGCGGTCGGCGCGGGCCGAACCTCCGGGCCCAGGGCGGTGAAGGCGTGAGGGTCGGCGGACACGGCCCAGTCGCCCGCCAGGCCGAACGTCCCCGGGGACCCCTTCACCATCCCCTCCCACGTGCTACGGCTGACTTCCCGAGAACCTGGCCGGGTCACAGCCAGGACCGCCTTTCCTTCGGCGTCCCGGTCCTGCCAGACCACGTGGGTCCGCGACCCGCTGACGGGACGGACCTCATTCTTGTTGTTCAGGACGTCATACGTTGCCGTCACCGAAGCCGAGGCCAGGTCCACCAAGGCCAGCCGCTGCTCCCATACGCCGTCCGTGTGCTTGAAACCGTGGAGCAGCAACGTGTCCGGGTCCGAGTTGTCAGGGGCCCGCCACGTCATGCCCTGGGGCAGGCCGGTCAGCGTCCGGTCCACGACCCGGCCTTGGGCGTCCTTGTCGAGCAGGTGCAGCTCCTGCCGGTTGTCCACGCGTTTCGAGGCGATGAGCGTGGTTCCCTGGAATCGGAGGGCGACGTACACCCCGCCGAGGTCGTAGGAGACCAACTCCTCGCCTGTGGCCATGTCGAGGAAGGTGCGGTTGGTGCCGTCGGTCCGCACGACGGTGTCCGTGCCCGGGTTCGCCCCGTACGGGCCACCCGGCAGTGTGGTCCGGGTGCCGTCGTACCGCGTCCACGTGTAGACGTCGCTCCCGTCCTCCTTGTGACGCGAGAGGAAGCCAGTGGGCCCGCCGGAGAGGGCCACTGCGCCGGGCGGCAAGGAGGCCGCCCGCTGCAGGGACGTGGCGGGTGCGGTCACTGCCGGGCCGGCCGCGAGGGCCGGGGCGGCCAGGCCTCCGGCCGTCACGGCGAGGACGACGGCAGTGGCAACGCCGAGGCGCAGACCGGCGGAGTTGAGGCGGTTCAAGGGGAGTCCTCCTGGAAACTGTGGTGGCGCGTCCCAGCGCCGTGATCACAGCGACTCGTGACAGCCGTTCAAGGTTGTACGGTCATTCGGAATGAGCAATCGCGTCCGTCACGCGGCCGGTCCGGCTCGCATGACCGGACGCTGCCGCCGACTAAGTCGGCGGCAGCGGTGCCCCACACGGAGGCGACATCGACGCGGCGGGCTGGCCGCGGCGGAACGTGGTCACCAGGTGTGTGCCAGCGGGGCGCGGCCCGGGCCCGACGGGCAGCGTCTCCGTGCTGATCCAGGCAAAGTCGGCCTCGTCGAGGAGCGTGGTCCACACCTGTTTCTGGAGGACCAGCGGTGCATCGTGGCGGCTCCGCCTTCGGGGGTCTTCGCTCCGATTTCGGTGTGCTGCACGTCGAGGTGGGCGGGCTCGCCGCCGAGGTGATGGGCGAAGGCGGAGAACACGAGGCGGCCGCCCGGGCGCAGCGCGGCGGCGGTCGCAGGCAGCAGCTCGCGCGGCTCGACGAAGTCGACGGCGCCGAAGACGCTGTAGAGCACGTCGTAGGTGCCAGCCGTCGCATGCAGGTGCCGGAGTACGCCGGAGCTGACCAGTCGCAGTCGGGAGGCGGGGTGGCCGTACAGGTCCTCGGCCATTGTGTGCTGGGCGGGCGAGGTGTCGACGGCGATGATCAGGGCTGGATGGTGGTCCACGGCGACGTGGGCGCCTGCCGGGCTGCGACGGCACCGAGGTCGCCGACGCAGCGGCCGCTGATCTCGCCGAGGGCTTCGGTTCCGGGCCCTGTCTTGACCTCAGCTCCAGAAGAAGCGGTCGGGCACGGCGCGGTCAGTGGCGTGACGGGTGCGACCGTAGTGATGCCAGGGGTCGGTAGGGCGGATGGACATCTTGCCTATCCTGGCGGGCCCCACCGCATGGCGGGCCGGTCACGGGCACCTCGACCCCGGAGGGGCGATGACGGCGATCGTGAAGGGTTGGATCGTCCGGCGAGCGACCCGGACTCCGCCGTACGGTCTCCGGAACGTCCGGAGATGTGCCGGACGGGTCTTTGCTCTCCGAGAGTCAGGGTCATGAACGAGATACTGTTCTTGCCCGCATTCCAGCAGTCGCCGGCGTGGACGTAGACGGGCGGGGCTTCCCATTCAGGCCCTGTTGCAGGAGCCAGTCGGGCGGGGCGGGCCGTGCCTCGATGCCGCGCTGCCGTTCGGCGGCGCGGCGTTCCTCGTCGTGGACCCACCGTCGGGTGCGGGCCGGGTCGCGCAGCTGCACGCGCTCGAGGAAGCGGAGCACTGCTAGGACTGTCCGGCGGATCACGTGACTAGGAACCGGAACGGCATCCTGCCCGGCACCGGATGGCACGACAGCCCGTTCAGTTCTTGCGGATGCGGCGGGCCTTGGCAACGAGTCTGCGAGGCAGCTTCGGACCCGCACATGCGTAGTCGATCAGCAGGTGCGCAGGTGCAGGTGCAGGTGCAGGTGGACGGTGTAGAGGAGGGGAGCGGCGTCGGTTTTGTTGGTGTTGAGGTGCGGGATTCGTCGGCCGGCAGGCTCCAGCGCAGCTTCGTTGCAACCCATTCGGCGATGTACCGGCACACCGACCGTCTGGCTGGCCGCAGGCTCGACATCATCACTCCTGCGGCGGCGGACCGCGCTTTCGTCCCCTAGGTCATTTTCAGCGGAAGCACCCGGAGGTGTGCGTCAAACCAGGCGGTTTGGGTGTTGTCTCAGTCCGGACGAGGGAATATGCGCTCGACTGCGGTCACCAGTGCGGCGCGGCGGGCGGTGATAGAGGGGTCCACGGCCTGGTCTGTGGCGGCGGCGATTTCGGGCTGACCTGCCCAGGTCATGGCGATCTGGTTGATCAGGGCGAGGACGTCGACCGGGTCCCAGCCCGGGTCGAGCAGCCCGGTGCGCTGAGCGTCGCGGAGTTTGTCGAGCTTGCCGGTGATCGTGGCCTGGAGGGGGCTGGTGGTGCTGTCTGTGGACTCGGCCAGTTCCAGGCGGCCCCACGTGATCAGGCGGTAGTGGTCCGGACGGGCCGTGAAGTGGTCGAAGAGGATGCCGGCATAACCGGGCAGGTCGGCCGGATCCAGCTGAGTCGCCTCGACGAGTGCGGTCGTCTCGCGTTCGGCGACGTGCGTGTAGAGGGCTTCCTTGCTGCGGAAGTAGGCGTAGACACGTTCCTTGCTCGTCCTGGCCTGCTTGGCGATGCGGTCCACGCGGGCGCCAGCGATCCCGTGCCGGGCGAACTCATCCTTGGCTGCGGCGACGATCCGTTGGCGCGTGGAGTCGGTGGACTCGCCCGAGGCGGCGGCGTCCGGGGTCTGGCCAGGGCTGGTGGAGCGAGGCATGAGCCCAGGATAGGCCACCGAACCGTTCGGTTTTGCGCGGCGCTCGGACAGGCGTAGGGTCACACCAAACAGTTTGGTTTGGTCGGCCACGGGCTGCCGACATGACACGAGGAGCGATCTCATGCAGTACCGCACTCTGGGACAGCAGGGACTGCGCGTCTCCGCGCTCGGACTGGGCGTGATGGGGATGTCCCTGGCCTACGGCCCCTCGAACGACGAGGACGGCACCTCCACCATTCACCGTGCCCACGAACGCGGAGTCGACTTCTTCGACACCGCAGAGCTGTACGGCCAAGGCACCGGCAGCAACGAGACGCTGCTCGGCAACGCAGTCCACGACTTCCGCGACGAGGTCGTCCTGGCCACCAAGTTCGGCTTCGACATGACCAGCAAGACGTTGGGGAGCGGCGTCAACAGCCGCCCGGAGAACATCCGCGAGGTCGCCGAGAACAGCCTGCGCTACCTCCAGACCGACCGCATCGACCTCTTCTACCAGCACATCTCCGACCCCGACGTACCGGCCGAGGAGGTCGCCGGCACTGTCGGTGACCTGATCACCGAAGGCAAAGTGCAGTACTTCGGCCTGAGTAACGTCGGCCCGCAGTACATCCGCCGCGCCCACGCCGTCACCCCGGTCACAGCCCTTCAGTACGAGTACTCGATCTTTGAACGCGAGGTAGAGGACCAGATCCTGCCGGTCCTACGGGAGTTGGGGATCGGCCTGGTGCCGTACGCGCCGCTCGGACGCGGCTTCCTCTCCGGTGTGGTCAAGCCCGCCGACGAGTATGCCGAGGACGACATGCGCCGCTGGGACGAGCGCTGGCAGGGCGAGAACTACGCCTACAACCTGAACGCCGCCGAGCAGCTCCGAAAGCTCGCCGCCACCAAGGGCATCACCCCCGCCCAGCTCGCCCTGGCATGGCTGCTCGCCCAGGGCGAGGACGTCGTCCCGATCCCGGGCACCCGCAACGCCACACGTCTGGAGGAGAATGTCGGCGCCACCGACGTAGAACTCACCGAGGCCGACCTGGCCCGTATCCGGGAGGTCCTCCCTCAGGGATCCGCAGGCAGCCGCTACCCGGCCTCGGTGATGGCCGGCTTCCGCACCGACTGACAGCCCGTACTCCAAGTTGGGCCGTCCTGGGCAAGCGGCGGCGAGCAGCGGCAGCGTGTCCTCCCGGGTGGAGCTTTGACCGGGAGGACACGCCGACGCGCGCACCAGCCACAGCGCGCCCTGCTCCTCCCGGTCATCCTCGGGGTCCACCACTGACGGAAGAACCGGCGGGGTTTCCGGCGATGCGACAAGCAGGCCCTCCCAAGATGCGGGCAAAAAGGGCCTGCGATAGCCCCGACCCCCGCCGAGCGCGAGCGGCTGAAGAGAATGGCCTACGGTCAAAAGCCGAGCACCGGCTGCGCATGCGGGCTCAAGTGGCCCTGCACGCGGCGCGTGGGCGCTCCAACGCGCGCATCGCCCGTGAGACCGGATTACACCTGGACACCGTGCGGACCCGGCGAAACCGATTCGCTGCGCTGGGACTCACTGGTCTAGCCGACCGCAAGCGCTCCGGCCGTCCGCCCCGCTTCACCGCCTTGCAGGTCGCCCCGGTCAAGGCTCTGGCTAATCCACTGCGCAGCGCCGGGTTCTTGCACCGAACGATATGGGGCTGTGCGGAGCTGAGTGCGTTCCTCGAGGGGAACGCCCCTGAAGGCGGGCATGCGCCACAGCTGCTGATCGGTGATCATATGGTGGCGTTCGTTGCCGACCAGCGTCCCGTGCCGCCAACGGTCTCCCGCCGTTGGGCCGCCGGTGCAGCACCCGCGGCCCTCACGCGCGCCGTGCGACGGTGGGGACGGACGCGACTCCGGGCAGCCCGGACGCCCACGGGTGGCGCAGTTCGTCGGCGACGCGGGTACGACGCTGGCCTTCCATGCTGAGGGCGATGAGCTGGTCGTTGATTGTCGGGGCCGTCGAACTCGTGCACATCTCTCGGTCACTCGGCACAGAGCGTCACAAGCTCGATATGACGTCTGCTGACGACCTCAAAGAAAGCGCGATGGCTCACCGGACCGGCGTTCCCATCCCGCCGCCGAGGCGGCGGACCGCGGCTGGGCGAGTACGCCTGTACATGCTGCTCCGCGGCGCGGTGCACCGCCGCCTATTGGCCCTCTACGCCCTGTGGGGGGGGGCTTACCATCGTGGTCGACCTGGCGGTCCTGCAAGTCATTCTCCTCTGGGCCGTACGAGCGGGCCCCGGCCCGAAGCCCTGCCTTGCATGGCTCACCATGCAAGGCACCCAGCTCGCCATGTCCTTCAGCACCTTCAACTTCGGGCTGCGGCTCAGGTCTCTGCAAACACTGACCCGCTGGGAGAGCGAGTCGAGCTGGCTGCCCGGATGAGCCTGCGCCCCGCCGACCCAACCGCCGGCCCCGGCCAGCTGTGGTCGGAGCCGCGCGCCGACGGGCAGAGTCTGGTCGGCTCAAGCCCCGTTCTGGTGCGGGCGATACGAAAATTTGTGGCGGCGGGCTCAGAACACAGCCTGCATGGCGTGGAACAGGGCCCCACTGGCGCGTTCGCGGTCGAGTTCTGCGCCTCGGCGAACACGTCCACGATGCGGTGGCCAGCCCTGAGCAGGTCGTCCGCTTCGAGGCGCGTCAGCGCGCGGGACTTCAGCAGCGTACCGCCGCCGTGGACGGGGTCTCCCGCCTACCCCTCGGGGGCGACGGCTGTCAGGGGCTCGCCGCTGGCACGCAGGATGTTCCGGGCACCATGGATGAAGGTGTCGGCTGGGTGCGGCCCAGCTCCCGGACGGTCGCCGCGGCGGCATCCAGCACCCGGCTCGACAGCGTGTGCGTCAGCTCCCCGCAGGTGGCTTCCTGCCTCTGGCTCTTGAGGTTCAGGGGGGCGTGTTGTCGCGGGCGGCGAGTCGAACGCGTACCTCGGCTGCTTGGTTCATCGCGGCGCGTGCTTCCTCCTCCCGCCCTCGTTCGTGGAGGACCTGCGCCAGCGTGTCCAGCACGATGGCGAGGTTGGGCTCGTGTCTGGCCGGCTGGTCGCGTGCCAGCCTGCCCAGGATCTCGACGGCCTGGCGTGCAGGCTGCAGGGCATCCGCCGGGCGTAACCGCCGGAGGTTGACCGCCAGGAGGTGCCGCGTCGCTGCGAGGGCCGGCCCGTGCTTGGCGAAGTCGTCCCGCGCGAGACGCCCGTAGATGTAACCCGCCTCCTCTGCTTCGGCTGCCGCCTCTGTGTACCGGCCGCACCTTTCCAACTTCTCGGCGTGGTATTTCAGCGCGAGCGCGAGGTGATCGTGGTGCTCCGCACTTTTACCGAGTGCCAGCCGACGGCGGATCTCGACTGCCTCTGCACCAGCGGCCAGAGATTCCCTCGATCGGCCCAGGTTCCACAGCGCCTCGCTCAACAGCTTCAGCGTGACGGCCAGGCCCTGGTCACGGTTATGCGCGTCGCCGCAGGGCCGCTGACGGTACGCTGCCGCTATCCGGCTCAGCATGGCGACGGTCTTGTCCTGCGCCACCCCGTAGGCGTCGTCAGGCCGCTCGTCCTGCGCCAGGCTTGCCCCGTCGTTTGCCACCAACGCCAACGTCGCTCCCAGGCACGCTTCCAGCAGTCGACTACTGGCGTGATCCCGCTGGAGTTCCTCGGCAAGCTCGCCAACTACGTCCAGAGCCTCGTCACACCGGCCCAGCATCACCAGGATGCTGCCCCTGGCTGCCAATATGCCGGTGAGGTAGTCGTATCGAAGGGTGCCGTCGTCAGAGGATCGGAGCCAGCCGATGACATCACGCTGCCCGGCGAGGACAAGCTCCCATCGTTCCAACCGACGCAGCAACTCGTCAGTCACGAAGAAGGCGTTGAGCAGCGTCGGCCCGGTGGCAGCGGGGTTGGCCCGCGCCTCGCCGAGGAGCGCCTGCAGGAGCCCCTCCATGCCTACCGCCGTATCGTCTTCGGAGCCCTGCACCCAGACCAAACCGAGCGTCAGGTTGACCGTCTCGCTCCAGGCGTCGCTGTCATGCGGTCTCTCCCGCTGGTTGCGGAGGGTCCGCACTGCCTCGTCGAGAGCGGCAAAGGCCGGTTCGGCACGCCCGAGTCGCAGCAGCGTCGCTGTCTGGCTGGCCAGCGTGAAGTGAAGCACTTCTTCGTATTCCTGTTCGGCGGGGTTGTCTCGGGCCAGCAGCCGGGCGCCGTCAACCGCCTCGCCGGCGAGAGCCGCAGCCTGCTCCGGCTCCGACGCCGCCAGGTTGCTCGCGAGGTTCACCAGCGTCATCGGCATTGCGCTCGCGTACTTGCCCGGGTCCTTGTGCGTCAGTCGACGGCAGATGTCGGCGCACTCGCGTGCGAGGGCCAACGACTCGTCCGCCGCTCCCAGATGCGGACCGAAGACGGTGGTCACGGCAAGCGCGGCGGCGAGGGCCTCCTCGTGTTCGTCGCGGTTGTCGTGGGCCAGCCGGCGGAAGATTGCGACGGCCTCGTGGAACGCCGCCAGAGCCTCGTCCGGACGGGCGCGGGCGGGCCGTAACGCATCGCCGCCGACCGACAGGGGCATCGTGGCAAGCTCGTCCGGCAGGTGCACCATGCCCAACGTGACCAGGATCTGGGCGAGGGTCAGCAGCGACCAGGCGAGCCTCAGCTCGAATGCCTGCGGGTCGGCCTCGGCCAGTGGTCGGTACAGTTGTGTGGCCTCCCTGAGCGCGGCGGCTGCCTCCGTCTGCCGGTTGGCCCGGTCGAGCCAGTGACCCAGGACGTCGTGCAGCTTGGCGCGGTCGGCGGGGTCGGCGACCGTCGGCAGCCGGTGCCGGGTGAGGCGGTCGGTGAGATCTGCCGCGGCGACAGTGAGATCGCCGACCGCATCCCTCGGGTCCTGCGGGAGGAGGCGCTCAAGTCCCTCCAGGGTGGCGATCAGGTGGGGCCAGCGTTCGCTGGCGGCGGTGAGGAACGTGATCGCGCGGGCGGCATACGGCGGCAGCGCCCCCTCGCCGGCCGACGGGGTGAGCAACACCTCGGGGGCGCTGTCGGCCCAGGCGTCAGGTCTGTGGTGGGGCAGGTCATGGCCGGGCAGGCACAAGGCCAGGAAGTCCTCGGCGAGACGGTCGGGGTAGAGGGGTTCCAGTACTGTGCGGGGGTCGGTGGGCGGGTAACAGAAGGTGTGGTCCGTGAGCGCCCGGTCGACCTCGCCACCGATGCCGACGGCTTCCAGAGCGGCCCTGGCGTCCCGGTAGCCCAGAGGGCCGGTGAGGGCGGCGGTGAACACGGTACGGCGCATTTGGACTGGCGGGGTGTTGAACGCCGTGCGCCCGCCCGCCAAGGTGTCGTCGGTGCCGTGGAGGGTGTGCCAGTGCAGGCTCTCCCGCTCCAGCAGGTAGGCGGTCAGGGCCATCATGTCCTCGCGCGACGCCTGCGGCTGGGGCGCGCCGCGGGCGTGGCGGTCAACAGCGACCAGCGCCGCCATGTGCACGGTGAGGGTGAGGCCGAACTCTTCTCGGTCCAGCCATTCGGGAACGCCGATCGGCACCGTTTCCGGTAGCCCGTAGTGGCGGGCGAAGCAGTCGCGTGCGGCGACGAACATGCTGCTGCGAGCGTCCCGGGCGCTGGGCAGAGCGCCCAACGACTGGCTGGTGCTGGCCTCGGGCGGCCAGCCGGCTTGGGTGAGAGCGTGGCGCAGGGCGGGCCACACGTGCTCGTTGCGCGCGACGAGCAGCACCCGCACCGGCACGTTCTGGTTGAGTACCTTGTTGCTGAACAGCCATGTCAGGTGGGTCAGTGGCCAACGATCGGCGTAGTCAACCAGCATGAGCAGCCCGCGGGCGGACCCGACGCGCAGGTCGTGGTTGGTCGGCTCCTTGGCGTCGACCACCCGGGCCGGCGTGTGCTCCGCGACGATCACCTTCCACCCGTCATGGGCGGCTAACCCGGCGAGGTGGCCGGCCAGGCGGGTCTTGCCCTGGCCGCCGAGGGCGTGCAGCCAGCGGACCGCACGCCCACCGCTGTCCCGCCAGGCGGTCAGATCGCCGACCTCGCCGCCCCGGCCGGTGAAGTCCACGACGGCGTGACGGGCGTTGAGCAGGTGGCTCGGCTGGGCCGGCAGGCCCTGGCCGTCCGTCGCGAGTCTCAGGTCCGCCTGCCCACTTGCCTCTTTGAGCAGGTAGACCGGTCTGCCGTCGCCGAAGACATGCAGGTCCGCGCCAATCACTCCGTAGCCGAAGCCGCTTTCGACCCACACTTGCTGGTGTACGCCCTGTGGTCGCCCCATCGGGCCGAACGCGCCGTCCAACACAGTCACGGTTGGCTGTCCGAGCTGTCGTCTGCCGCACCCGGTTGCTGTTCGGAGTGTTGCCTGCCGAACGCGGAGGAGGGGGACTCGTGATAGATGATGTCGCCTCCTTGTACCGCGAACTGCCGGGAGTTGTCGCGGGCGATGTTGTTCTGCACCCACTGCTGCTGAGGGGCGGGCAGCTCATCACGTACATGGGTGATGAGTTCCTGCAGTTCGGCCTCGGTCCCGGGGTGCTCTTCCAGTAGCCGGTGCAGTTCCATCTGCCATAGCGGCACCAGCGCCTGCCGGGCCAGGTCTGGATCGTCGGCCCGCTCCACCAGGATGACGTTGCCGTCCAGTTGCGCCTCGATGGCTGTCTGACGCTGGGCCCCCTGGCGGCCGAACAGCCGTGCCGTGCTGTCGCGGGCAGTCTGCCAGGCATCGGTAGCCATGGCCCCTACCAGGGCCGTCCCGCCGCTGGCGGCCAATGCCGCTAGGGCTTCGGTCAACATCGGGCGCTCCTCTCGCTCTCATCGGTGATCTTCCGGTTTCGCCGAGTTCTCGGCAGCGGTCCTGCCGATGTCGACTTCCGTACAGTTCGGGTGGTCGGTCGACGTGGCTCAAGACCTTGCGTTCGTCGTCGGTGGGCTGGTTGCAGGCCCTCAAGTTCTCCAGCAGGCGTGGCCGACGAGCTCCGCGCCGGTGACGAGGTCTTCGCCGTCGCACAGCCGGGCCAGCACCCGGTTCTGGATCAGCTCGTCTTCATGGACAACACGAGCCACGGCACGTCCGCCTCTCTCGCACACCCTGCGACGACCACACCAGCACACTCAACAGGGAAACCAACGAAACTCACCCAATGCTGGACGCACACAATGCAACCCGTCCCGCAAACGACAAAAAATCCGTGAGTCTTTTCAGCCTTGCCTCTGCAGGGTGAGGACGGCTCTGGCGATGACGCTCATGCGGTTGGGCTTGATGCGGGACCGAGGAGGTTGTCGCGGATTTCGACAAGCCGGGGACGTTCTGTCGCGTGGACGATCAGGGCGGGGCACCGGACACAAGCTTCTCTGAACTATCGCTTGGTTTCCGCCGAATGAGCTGTCGAGCTCATCCATGCCGGTAGGCGCGGGCCTCACGACTTCAGCACATCTTCCCGATCTTCAATGCTCGCGCCCGCTCTCCACTGTTCTCCGGGCGGATGCGCTCGGCCAGGCAGTGCCGGTGGGAGATGATGGTGTGGCTTCCTGGACCGTCGCTGCTGCGCGAGTCCAGGACGAGGGCGTCTCCACCTGGGCCCAACGTGATCGGTTCACCACAGAAGTCGCAGCTCCAGACCAGCGACTCCAGGTCGGCAGGTCGGATGCTGAGCCGCACTGACACCGGCGGATGCCAGCGGTGGATTTGCTCGATCACTGCATCGATCTGTGAACCGATGGGTGGAAAGAGCGCGAGTAGTTCGTCGTGACTGCTCGTGGTCTGGGAGAACTGCTGGATCATGTCGACAGAGGCCGACAGGCCAGCGTTCTCGTAACCAACAATCTCAACGAGCACACCCCATGGGTGATGGCTGAGGACCCTGGCCTGCACCTTCTGGCCAGGCATGAGCGCCAGACTCTCTGTCTCGAATCTTCCCATGAACCGCTTCCCCATCCCTTAGCCCGGCAGGCCGCGCCTGGTGGCGCTCATGCGCGCGCGTCGTCGATGTCGGAGCCGATCACGGCGCTCAGGGCTTGCAAAGCGTCATCGTATTGGTGACGGCCGAACTGGAACGGACCGAATGCCGCATAGTCGCGGGCCTTGCGGTGAGGTTGCTCAAAGGTGTCCCAGGTCACGAAGTTGGCCGTCGCGGTGATGCGGGCCATGAGGGGCCAGCATCCCCACTCGCCGCATTCACAACCGAGACCGGGTGTCTTCGGCCCCATCGCGGTGGTGGACCGTCCGAGGAAGTGATCCTGCATCGGTCCGAACCGGCAGAACTCCGGGATCAGACCGCCGTAGGCGTCGCCTGCTGGCTGCATCCCGGCGGCGATCTCGAACCCGTCGATCAGCTCGGTCAGTGGTGCTCCGTCGATGCGGGAGACGATCACGAGCGGGCCGCCGTCGCCACGGTGCTGGCAGTCGAACCGGATGTCATGGCTGGTCATCCAGTGATTGTGTCAGCGACCCCGTTCCCTCCGCCTGGGTTGGTTGAGCTGGGGCAATGCGTGGCATGAGCCAGGTTCATAGAGCG
Organism: Streptomyces sp. NBC_01723; assembly: GCF_036246005.1. NCBI lineage: Bacteria > Bacillati > Actinomycetota > Actinomycetes > Kitasatosporales > Streptomycetaceae > Streptomyces > Streptomyces sp. NBC_01723. The sequence goes on along the minus strand of NZ_CP109171.1, from coordinate 151,884 downwards.
GCGGCATCGCGCATGCTCTTCAGCACGTACAACTTGACAGAGAAACGGCTGGGTGGGGCAGCCGAGACGTCCTAGAGGTCACACTCGTCGCCCCGCAACTGGGGCGTACCGGGTGGCGCCACCGGCCGGCCGCATCGCGGGCGACGTCCACGGCGACTGCCACGCACCGGACACGCCCCGACCTGTCCGCAGGATCCGTGCCGCTGTTCGGCGCGTAGCGGAGGCGTGGTCAGGGTTGTGGTAGATGCTGCACGTCCCCGCGTGCTGAGCACAGGCCTGGATGATCCGGCGGGGGTGGCAAGACGGCCGATCCGGCCGATCTGTGGGATATGTGCAGCCATCCTCACGGAACGCTGAGGTCTCGGCCATGCGTGCTGGCTACAACCTCCCTGGGGGTCGTTCTCTTCAGGGGGTCGGGTGTGCTGACGGTCAACGTAGCGGTGCTCCTGGCGGTCATCATCGTGGTGCGGCTGCGTCGGCGGACTCAGGCCCGCAGCCGCATTGACGAGAAGCTGACCGTGCTGACCGTGCTGATCGTTCTGGTCTTCGGCATCCTCGTTGCCCCGACCGCGTTCGGGCAGGGCGTCTTGGGCATCGTGGGACAGCTCGCCTCCGGCATCAGCGACTCCAGCCGCTGACCGCCAGATCGGCAGCCGCACACGCTCGCCTCGCCTCATGCCCTTAAGGGGGTTTCATCCTTTTTCACGCGTTTTATCTCAATGTGGGATGCTATTGGCCCATGAGAGGGGCAGTGAGCCTTTCCCAACCTGACTGGGATGTCTGAGCGTTGGAGGTGGAGGCTCTACGCAACGACGAAGCTCCTGGTAGACGGGTTCTCGACCAAGATCACCCGTGTCGCCAGGAGCTTCCGTGCTTGTCTACCCGTCCTCGATCGGTCTGTCCAGCAGCACGCTTCGGCACCTGACCAAGCAACTCGCAGCCCGGCGACGGGAGATCGGTACGCGCTGGCGGCGACTGCCTGCCGGCCGCCAGGCCCTGCTGGCCTTGGCCCACCTGCGGTGCGGCGACACCTACGCCCAGCTGGCCACCTGGTTCAAAATCGGCATCGCGACCGTCTACTGGTACATACGCGAGGCGATCGAAATCCTGGCCGCTCTCGCACCAACCCTGGCCAAGGTGATGGAGGCGGTCCGGAAGAAGGCTTTCGTGATCCTGGACGGCACCCTGCTGCCGATCGACCGGATCACTGCGGACACGCCCTACTACTCGGGCAAGCACAAACGTCACGGCATGAACGTGCAGGTCCTCACTGATCCGTTCGGCCGACTGCTCTGGGCCTCGGCCGCCCTGCCAGGCTCCACCCATGACCTGTCGGCCGCCCGAAAGCATGGGATCGTCGACGCGCCCGCCACCGCAGGAGTGAAATGCCGGGCGGACAAGGCGTACCAAGGGGCCGGCCCGCACATCCGTGTCCCCTTCCGGGGCCGCCGGCTCAAGCGGTGGAAGCGACGTCACAACGGCAGCCACGCCAAGATCCGGTGCGTCGGCGAGCAGGTCATGGCCGCCCCGAAGAACTGGCGCCTGCTAGCGACAACTCTCTGACCAGCCCCAAAAGCCACGACCACGACCCATCCACTGACACCAACCCGAGGGATCGCATGCTGTCAGGCCTGGAGGAGCTTGAAGACGTCCTCGAAGCGGTCGAGGTCGCGTCGTCGATCTGGGCGAAGAACTCGTCCTGATCGCGGGTGAGCTGATGTGCCGGGCCGACGTAGTCGATGGGCCGGGGACCATAGGCTTCGCGGTTCTGCTGCGATGGTCCCAGTGGTCGCAGAGCCCCAGGCGGGCTCCGGTTGGCGACGAAGCTGCCAGAAGTAGCGGATGGGGAGTCGACCGTGCGTCTGGCAGGAGTGGCCGTCGCTCAGGCGCCGGAAAGTGTGCTGGGACCGCCCGTCAAGGTGATGTGCAGGCCGTCTGGTTGAACGTCTGCGACGCTGGCCTTGAGGCCGAGGGGGTAGGTCTGCTTGACGCCGGAGGCCCTACCGAGGTCGCCGTCCTTCATCCCGAGTCGGCTGGTGGGGACGGTGCGCCCGAAGACGGTGAGCCCGTCGACGGCGAGGGATGCCTTCCCGTCCTTGAGGACGGGGTGCAGCGTCAGCAGTCCGATGCCGCCTGAACCGACGGCGGCGGTAATCGTGCCCGAGCCGGGGTCGGTGGTGACGGAAGAGACGGGCACGGACGGGGCGGTGGCCTGGATCGCGTCCGCGATGGACTGGGTGGGGACGGTGACCTGGACGTGGGTGCTGTCGACGGTGGCTTTGCTGCTGTTGAGGCGGACTGCGTTCAGTTGTGCCTGCACGGCGACCTGGGACAAGGGCCCGAACTTGGCGCTGTCGCTGCTGATGTCGAGCTGCGGGATGTGCTGGTCGACCACCAGGCTCCACAGCGCCCAGTCGCCGCCCATGCTGACTGTCATGTTACCCGCCAAGCCGGGGGCGGCTTTCGCGACGCGATCGTGGATCACGCCACGGGCCGCGAGTTCGCCGGCGCCGGCGGTAATGGCGGCGGCGAGGAGGGTGCATGCGGTAATCGTGGCGGTGCGGTGTCGGCGCGCCATCGTCCATATCGTGGATGTTCGCTGGTTCATCACTTTTCCGCTCGGGTGGTGCGGGCTGCGGTTCGGGCGTGCGGGGTGGGGCTTTCTGGGGTGATCTCGGAAGGATCCGGCCTTCGACGACCGGCACTGGGCCCTGGAGAATCCGTCATCGCTGCCTCTCTCATTTGCTCATCGTCGGTTCCTTGTCGGGCGGCGGTGCGAGCCGTGCCTCGGTCGCGGACGCGGCGCCTCGGTCCGTCGGCACCTGGTGCAGGCTTTCGCCCTCGATGTCGAGGTCGGGCAGTCGGCGGGCCAGCCAGCTGGGGAGCCACCAGGCCGTGTGACGGGTCAGGGTGAGGATGGCCGGGACGAGGGTCATCCGGATCACGAATGCGTCCAGGAAGACGCCGGTGGCCAGGGCGAAGGCGGTCTGCTTGAGCATCTGGTTGTCTGTGGTGAGGAATGCGGCGAACACCGCGACCATGATCAGGGCCGCTGAGGTGACCACCCGCGCGCTGTGTCGGGCGCCGCTGTGCACGGCGCCGATCGCGTTCCTGGTGCGGACGTAGTCCTCGCGCATCCGCGAGACCAGGAAGACCTCGTAGTCCATGGCGAGTCCGAACAGGACGGCCAGAAGGATGATCGGCAGGAAGCTGCTGACCGGCCCGGCGCGGTCCACGCCCAGCAGGTGACCGAAGTGGCCGAACTGGAAGACCCCGACCACGGCACCGAGGGTCGCCGCGGTGGAGAGCAGGAAGCCGACCGCGGCCTTGAGCGGGACCACCAGCGAGCGGAAGACCAGAAGCAGCAGGAGCAGGGACAGGCCGACCACGACGGAGGCAAAGGGGATCATCGCCGAGTCGAGCTTGGCTGAGACGTCGATGCCGACGGCCGTGCTGCCGGTGACGCTGATGCTGGCGCCGGTCTTCTGCTGGATCGAGGCCTCGTCGGCGCGGATGGTGTTGACCAGCGTCTTGGTGGCCTCGTCGCTGGGCGCGCTCTTGGGGATGACCTGGATCAGTGCGGTGTGCGTGGTTGGGTTGGCGATCGGGTTCCCGACGGCGGCGACGTCGGGCAGGGCGCGGATCGTGGTGGCGATGTGGTCGGCGGCGGCAGTGGGGTCTGTTGTGTTTCCGGTGTCGGCCAGGACGAGGAGCGGGCCGTTGACGCCAGGGCCGAGTTCCTGGCTGATCTGGTCGTAGGCGAGGCGCTGCGAGGAGGTGGCGGGCGCGGTGCCGTTGTCGGGCAGTGCCAGGCGCAGGCTGTGTGCGGGCCAGGCGAGCGCGAGGAGGGCGGCAGCCACGGCTACGACGGTCACCAGCGGGCGGCGAGTGATCAGCCGGAACCAGCGCTCTCCGGTGTTGGCGGGCCTGCCGTCGGTGCGAGCCAGCGCCTGCTCGCGGCGCAGCGCGCGGGTGCCGGGCCTGGGGGTCAGGCGTGCCCCTGCGAAGCCGAGCAGCGCGGGCAGCAGGGTGACGGCGACCAGGACGGCGGTGAGAACGGCTCCGGCAGCGGCCAGTCCCATGACCGTCAGGTACGGGATGCCGACGACGGAGAGTCCGGCCATGGCGATGACCACGGTCAGCCCGGCGAAGACAACGGCGCTTCCGGCGGTGCCGACGGCCAGGGCGGCCGATTCCTCGGGCTCGGCTCCGTGCGCGAGCTGGGATCGGTGGCGGCTGACGATGAACAGCACGTAGTCGATGCCGACAGCCAGTCCGATCATCAGGGCCAGGCTCTCCGCGGTTGAGGAGATGGCTGTCAGGCCGGTGAGTGAAAGCATCCCAGCGATGGCGGTGGTCACCCCTGCCAGAGCACTGACCAGCGGTATCCCGGCGGTCAGCAACGAGCCGAAGGTCAGTGCGAGGATGATGAGCGCGACTCCGATGCCGATGAGTTCGGAGCTACTGGACTCCGACGTGGCCGAGCCGAGGGCCGTACCGCCGACCTGGACGTCCAGCCCGGACGTGTGTGCGCTGCTCACCGCGGTCTTCAATGCGTCGACGGAGTCGGTCTGCAGGCCGCTCTGCGGTACTTCGTACTGGATCTGCGCGACGGCGGTGGAGCCGTCGGCGGAGATGGTGTGGGCGGAGACGGGGTCGATGACCTTGGCGACCTGGGGTGCGGATTTGGCGGCGTCCAGGGCGGTGTTGATCGCGGCGAGGCTGGCGGGGTCGGTCACCTTCTGCCCGGCGGGGGTGGTGAACACGACCTGCGCGCTGGTGCCGGAGAAGGAGGGGAAGTCGGTCTTCATCCGGTCCAGTGCCTGCTGGGACTCGGAGCCAGGGACGGAGAAGGTGTCGTCGAGCTTGTCGGTACCGCCGAAGGCGATCATGCAGCCGACGACGGCGGCGATCAACGCGAGCCAGAGCGCGAGGACGCGTCGTCGATAGCGGAAGGCCAGGCGTCCCAGACGTGAGAGCAATGCGGGCATGACGGTCTCCGTAGCAGGGGTGGTGAGCCGGTCTCAAAAACTGGCAGTCCTGCCACATTAACAGAAGTGACAGGACTGCCAATTCTTGGGATCATCCGGGGATGGAGACGTCAGCAACCGACCCCGGACGCCGGGAACTGAACAAGCGGCGCACCCGCCAGGCCCTTGAACGGGCGGCGGCTAGGTTGTTCGAGGAAAAGGGCTACGAGGCAACAACCGTGCGTGATATTGCCGAGGTCGCAGGTGTGGGCGAACGCACCTTCTTCCGCTACTTCCCCTCGAAGGAGAGCCTGATCCTGCAGCAGGCTCAGGACCTCGTGCTGCTCGTCGGGGACGAGCTGCGCTCCCGCCCGGCGACGGAGCCGCCCCTGGTCGCCCTGCGCAACGCCATTTTGGAACTCGCTGCGCGCCGCGGGAGCGCCCCGGCGATCCTGTTCACCGGCGTCCAGCCGCCCGGCCCGCCCGGCCGCGGTGAGCGCTTCCTCCTGTTCGATCTGGAGGAGGTGCTCGCAGCCGCCTTCCTGGACCGGCTCGCCGCCGCCGGTTCTGATCCGGCGGATCGCGAGAGCCTGCTCCGAGCGTCCGTGCTGGCCCGCGCGGGTGTGGGAGTCCTGCGCGCGGTCCGGCTTGCCTTCAGTCGCCTGCCCGAGGCGGAACGCGACTCGGCCGAGGTTGTCGACCTGGTACGCAAGGGGTTCGCGGTACTGGAGAGGTAGCGCGTGCCGGGTGCCACGTGGTGGGAACGCTCTGCCGGGTAGTGCCGGATGCGGGTTGACGGCACCAGTCACGGGTTCAACCGGCGGGTTCCGCTGCTACCGGCCGGGAGTGCGCCTCGGCGAGGGGTGGACTTCCGCGTGTCCGGCTTCATGGCGCCGCTGCAGCACGGGCCCGCCCAGCGCGATCGCGAGGAACAGGCCGGCACCGATGACCAGATGTGCGTTCGAGGTCCACCGGTGCAGCAGATACTCCGCAGCGAGAGCGGCCACGACCAGCAGCAGCTTGCCAAGGACCAGCTGCCGCAGCGGCAATCGGAACGGCTGACCGCCTCCAGACCTACCCTGCCCCCGCCGGGAAGCCCGCCGCTGGAGCAACTGGACCACCGCCGACAACACCAGCATCTGGACCAGTACCCCGGCCGCGTGTTCCCAGGCCGGGCCGTGGGCATCGAAGGCCCAGCGCCAGCCGAAGTAGCCGCCGGCGAGGAGATAGAGAAGGCGGTATCTGCGGCTGGACCTCACCCGAAGCACCGGGTCCGTACCCGCCATGGCAACTCCTTCGTTCGGGACCGCGGGAGCGGGCGTGCACTCAGCCCACAGAAAGGTGGTCAGGAGACAGAACGCGGCATGACCGCCGCAGAGGCGCGGGAAGCCGAGCCGTGCACCCGAGGGAGAGGCCGACAGCCGGCTTCCCTGGCGAGCGCGGGTGTGGACTACTCGCCCGCCATCTCCCGGGCGGCACTCGCCGCTTCAGCCTCGAGGCTCACAAGCCGAGCAGTCGGAGCAGCCATCGTCCCGGGATCACCGACGCGTTGACGCGATTCAGCGGCGGCCCAGGTGAAGATTCCGCGCGCCATCAAAGAGGCCTCGGCTGCGGCGCGGGCCTCGTTGACCTCGGCGCGGGCGGCATGCACGGCCGGGTCGTCCGGAGCTGCCTGGACCGCCAGCTCGGCCAGGTGACCAGCCAGCCGGAGCTCACCGGCATCGGCGTAGCGGCGGGCGGCGTCAGTGAGGATTGCCGGACCGCCGGTCAGCTCGGCGACGGCGGCGGCGATCCGAGCGTCGGGCGCCGGCTTGAGATGGGCCGGGTTTCCGTCGTACCAGCCGGCATAGCGCCGCCACAGGTTGCGGACGATGAACTCCGGCTCGTCGTACTTGGCCTGGAGGTACACCCGGTCCGCGAGGTGCGCCGGCGGGCGCACTGAGTGGATGAGTTCGTCCAGCCGGGCACCGGAGTTGATGCCCGCGAGAGTCTGCTCTATCAGGCTCTCAAGCCACTCGGCGGTATCGGTGAGCGCCTGACAGATCCGGTCAGCGCCGAAGACGGGTGCGCCGTGTGAGGGCAGCATGATCTCTGCGCCCAGTGCCGCCATTCGGCGCAGTGCGAGGGCCCACTCGCGCGGGTAGCGCTGGACCTTCTGCGGGTTGCCGCAGTTCGGTGTCACCCAGATGAACATGTCACCGGGGCAGAGGATGCGCTGCTCGGGCAGCCAGGCGACGGTGGCGTCGTCGGTCTCGCCCCGGACATGGAAGAGCTCAAAGGTCAGGCCGCCCCGGGTCAGGGTCATCGCGTCCCGGTAACTGACGTCGGGCCTGCGGTACTCGCCCGGCCAGGTCAGTTCCGGCATCTGGAACTGCCTCTGGTTGATCACCGCGTTGTAGCCGTTGGTGAGCACATACCGATCAAAGCGTTCGCTGATCCTTTCCTGGGCGACCACCATCGGCCGGGCATGTTCCTCCGCGTCGAAGGGCGCCATGCCGAAGACGTGGTCTATGTGCCCGTGCGAAAAAATGGCGGCGCTCACCGGGAGCGTGCTCCACGCGCGGACAGCGCTGTGCAGCGCACCGGCGCCCAACGGGTTTCCACTGTCGAACAGAACGATCTCGCCGTCGCCCTGGAAGGCAATGACGTTTCCAAAGCCGGGGTGGAAGCCAACGCCGTCCATCACCTCCAGTATCCCGGCGCCAGCCAGCCCCGTGTGCACGATGCTTTCATCGGCAGTCCCACGCCAAACCTGGTCGGCGTAATTCGTGAGGGAGAGACTCATGCCACTTCCCGATGCAGTAGGCCGGGCAACCCCGGTGAATGTCCGCTTGGGCCCCCACCCTCACCCAACCGAGAGGCCCGGCCAACCACCCGGAACGACACCCGCTCCCACCTATCCTTGTGACATGTCACAACAGGTGCCCGAGGGGGTGGCCCGGCTGGCCGCCCGGATCGAACCACAGGTCAACCGCCTGGCCCGGCACATAGTCGAACGCCAACGAGCCGAAGTGCCCGGCTTTGACCGGCTGCCCAGCAGCATGCAGGATCTCGAGATTGCCGCGACCGCCCGCCACGCAGTCCGCGGATTCCTTGACCGCATCCAGGGCCAACCTGATGCCGACACCGAACTGTTCCGCAGGCGCGCCGTCCAACGCGCCGAGGAGGGCATACCCCTGGCCCGACTGCTCCGGACCTACCACGTGGGCGTCGAGGTGCTACTGGACGCACTGAGCGCGGAGACCCACCCCGGTGAGGAGGCCGACCTGCTGTGGCTCGTCCGGCACCTGTTGCGGGCACTCAACGTCACCGTCGAGGAGGTCACCGAGGCATATCTTGCAGGACTTGCTGTGGAACACGCCTCCATGCGGGAATTGGCCTGGGCGCTGATCCGCGGCGAGCAGCCCGAGGAGATGGCAGCGCGCTGCGGTCTGGCACTCGAACCCGCCTACCTGGTGCTCAGCATCCGCACCACCGAGCCTCCCGAACCACTGATCGCGCGACGACTGCTGCGCCAGGTTGTGGCACAGTTGGCTCCGCTGACCGATAGTCGCGTGCTGAGCCTCCAGAACGAGTTCGGCGGCCACGTACTGCTGCCGGCAGGCCTCCCACCGCAGGACATCGCACGGCGTCTGGCCACCGGGCCTGGGCAAGCCCCGGTCGTCGGCGCCGCACCCGCCGCCACTCCGGGCGACGTACCTGCCGCAACCGAACGCGCCGACCTCATCGCGACACTCGCCGGACGGCCCGGCGTGCACCAGCTCCAGGACGTCCTCCTCGACTACTGCATCGCCCGCCCCGCGGACAGCGCCACCGAACTGGCAGCGATTCTGGAACCGCTTGATCGCCATCCTGAACTAGCCGTGACGCTGGCAGCCTTCCTCGACTGCGATCTCGACCGACGCCGCGCCGCCCATGCACTAGGCGTGCACCCCAACACCGTCGACAACCGGCTTGCCCGAACCACCGAACTGACCGGCCTAGACCCGCGCACCACGCGCGGCGTCCAGCTCTTCGGAGCCGCCTTCGCCATCCGCCGCCAACCCCAGCCGAGACTCGAAGCTCCTCGCCACACAAACGTACGCTGAAACGCCGACGACGAGTCGCGGGCCCAGGTTACTGAGCCCTTTCCAACTTCACGTCGCGCTTCTAGGTCGGCACTCACCCCGTGGGTGGCGCTGTCGAATCTGTAGCGGGTTATGCAGGGGCCGCTGACTTGGGAGGATCCGCTCATGGGGGACAGTACGTTTGGGTCGGCCGGGGCGAACGCAGGCCTTGAGTGCCAGATCTACGTCGCCGCTCCCAACCGTGATCGGTTGATGGAGCGGCTGGCAGCGGCACTGAGCGTGTCGCTCGGACCAGATCACATGATCTCGTACGGATGCGTCGAGGTGGAGTGGGAGCATAACGACTACGAAGGCACTGGCGCTCACGTGGAGTTCCTGGACTGGCACTCGCTCCTTGTGTGCCAACCTCATCGCGACGCCACAACAACTGCTGTCGTGTCGGACACGGCAACGGTTCTGGAAGCGGGCCGGGGGGCCGGTTACCGGGCCGTCCCCGTTTGCGATTACGAAGATCTTCTGCAGAAGCCGGGCACTGAACCTCGGCCAACCTGATGGGTGGTTGGATCGGTGTCCCCGGCGGGGGCATGAAGAAAGCTCCTGGTAGACGGGTTCACGACCAAGATCACCGGCCCGCCAGGAGCCGTACTACTCGGGGAAGAAGCACCACGGCATGGACGTGCAGGTCATCGCCGATCCGGCCGGGCGTTTGATCTGGGCATCGGACGCGCTGCCGGGAGCCACGCACGATCTGACCGCGGCCCGGATCCACGGCATTCCCGCCGCTCTCGCCGCTGACGGCGTCAAGTGCTGGGCGGACAAGGCCTACCAAGGTGCGGGTGCTGCCTTCCGCGTCCCGTTTCGGGGCAAGAACCTTCGCGCCTGGCGCCGGCGTCACAACCGGGACCACTCTCCAGTATCCGCAGTCTCGGCGAACGTGCCATGGCGATCCTCAAGTGCTGGCGACTCCTGCGGAAGCTCCGTTGCAGCACCGCCCGAATCACCGCGATCGTCCGAGCGGTCGTCACCCTCGAACTCGCCAGCTGATCAAGATGGAAGAGGCTCAGTGACAAGATGTGCTTACGTTGACCCCCACGTCTACGACGATGAGATCAACCCTGGCGCGGCGGCATGGTTCAAGCCGTCGGCCACTCATCTCCTCGCTCGCGTCTCCGGTTATCTGGAGATCCTGTCCGCGCACGGCGTCGAATGCCGGGCTCTGCGTTCCGTAGACCCGGCGCGCGTCATCTACGAGGACGACGTGCAGATCGTGGTCGTGCCACATGCACTGGACGCGAGTGACGCCGATGAGAGCGCCAACACCCAGACGTGACGTGGCACGCGGCCGGGTTGTGCGTCTGTGTCGCGCCAGTTCGGGTGGATTCTCGGGTGAGTCTGCGGCTTATGAGGTCGATCATGGCGATGTGGATCATAGCTTCGGAGCGGTTGGGGGGTGGGTTTCGTAGTAGCGGGCGAGTCGGCGGTGGTGCATGAGCCAGCCGAAGGTCCGCTCGGCCACCCACCGTCGGGGGATCACCTTGAAGCCTTTGATGCCGGCCTCGCGCTGGACGACTTCGACGTCGATGCCAAGGTGGGCGCCGTGCTCGATGGCTTTGGTGCGGTAGCCGGTGTCGGCCCACGCCTTGGTCACACGCGGGTGGGTGGCGGCGATGTGGGACATCAGGTGCATGCCGCCGACGTTGCCGGAAACGCTCGCCGCGGTGACCCAAACGGTCAGGAGCAGGCCGAGGGTGTCTACCCCGATATGGCGCTTGCGGCCTGCGATTTTCTTGCCGGCATCGATTCCCTGGCTGGCCGCTTATTGCTGAAGGTCATCACGCTCGGCGCGTCCAGCACGCAGGCACTCGGCTCGCCGTCGCGGCCTTCGGCCCGACGGGCCAGGCGTCGCAGGAGACCGTTGAGCTGGTCGAAGACACCTTCCTTCTGCCATGTGGCGAAGTAGCCGTAGACGGCTTCCCAGGGTGCGAAGTCGTGCGACAGGTAGCGCCAGGGGATGCCGGTGCGGTCGACGTAGAGGATGGCATTCATGATGCGACGCAGGTCGTGGTCGGGCGGGCGGCCGATGTCCAAACCCTTGCCTCTCCGGTCGGCTCGCCAGGCGGTGAGTGTGGGGCCGATCAGTTCCCAGCGCGCATCGGACAGGTCGCTGGGATACGGGCGGTGTCGCGTCACGTTTCGGTAGTACCGTCCAGCAGGCCGCCGCCCCAGGGCGCAAACGAGGTCAAACGGGGGCGGGTTGGGATCAGACAGGAGCGGACGGAACGAAACGGGTTACCGACTGGCGACACGAACCCCCCAACCCCCATCAGGCACGTCTGCCCCAAAGGTCCCGTACCGGGGTTGACTCGAGAAACGTCACCAATCAACCCTGTCGGGACGAAACACTCTTTCAGTGCCTGTTCCATATCTCCGGTTCTGGGTGACGCTGGTGCCTATAGGCTGGGCCAGCGTCCGACGGTGCCGGGCGGCCCGGAGGGCGGGTGTGGGGGCTGTACTGAACGACTGAGGCCGGGAGCGAGTCCGCCACTGTCTACCTCGCCGGAGTCCACAGCGCCGCCATTTTCATGACTCTACGATCTTCGTATGAGCGAATGGGACCTGGCTGGCGATGAGCTGTCGACCGCCCGACTATCACTGCGGCGTCCGACCGAAGCCGACATCGATGCAATCTTCGCGATCCACAGTGACCCCGCAACCTGCCTGCACAATCCCTCCGACGCTCTCGCCCGGCCCGAAGAGGCCGAGGAGCTCTATCAGCGCTGGAACAACCAATGGCAGAGCTGCGGATACGGGTACTGGGTTGTCCGACGCCACAACTCTGCCCGGCAATTGGGGTTCTGCGGGGTCAAGTCCATGGACCTGAATGGCATGAACGTTCTCAACCTCTTCTACCGTTTCGCCACCTCGGCATGGGGCCAGGGCTTCGCCAGCGAGGCGGCGACCGCAGTGACCGACTGGGTATCGCGCCACGTTACCGACCTCCCGCTGATCGCCCGAGTCCGACCGGCTAACGCTGCCTCGCAGCGCGTGGCGGTACGTGCCGGCCTGATGCGGGCAGAACATCTCGACGGCCCCGGATACGACGGCTTCGACTGGATCTACGCAGCGAAACTGCCTGGCTGAGCGCACTCCGAGTGTGGTCCCTCGCCGAAGACCGTTCAGTGTTCCGAGCTGACCACGAGGTAGGCGGGCATCCGTTCTGCCGCGAGCGGTATCCGGCTAGGACGGGAAGCGTTATCCGGTCGCTGCCTGCCGACCGGCTCGCGAAGGCATGCGCTGATGATTCAGTCTGCGGACGCCGCGTCCTGGCCGCCTTCGACGACTGACCTGCGACAGGCTGAAGATCGCTTTGTCTGTCGTTGCGCGCCTGGCACACGTGCACCGCAACTGATCTACCGGCACGGCGATCTCCACGCCGCCGTACTGGCCCGCGCTGTGCAACCGTCGGCAGGCCCCTCGGGGCCCGAGGCCAGTCGCCGCTTCCTCCAGGCCGTACCTGGCTAACCTCGCCGACGCACCCGCCAGTTCCAGCAGTTCGTCGAGCTCGAACAACGGCTGTCCCATGTCCTCGGTCAGGAGGCCTGGCAGGCTGCTGGGCTCGGAGCTTTCACGACGCCGACGCTCTCGAGGAGAAGCTGACCCACTTCGAGCCGCGGGTTGCGGAGCTCAACTCGCGGCTTGGTGAACGCGATGAGGATCTGGCAGCCACTCGGGCCACCAACCGCGAGCTGATGTCCCAGCTCAACAGCACATCAGGCCGATGCCGGTGAAGCCAAGAGCGGAAGTCACCGGGTCGCAGGCGAGGTCTGGCTGCGATTGAAGATCCTGTCGAGGTGGTACTGGAGTGCCGCGGTGGCAGACTCCGGCGTGCGCTGTCCGACGAGGATGCTGGTGCCCAGGGTTGCCGTCATGGCAAGCAGGCTGATCGCCTCAGTGCGAGCGTCGGCTCCAGCATCGGCCCGGCCGGCCTCCTGTGCCTGTTGGATTAGTTGGGTGAGGGCATTCTCGGCGGCGTCAGGGTTGTCGATGAAGGGCTGGGCGGCGAGGGCCTCGTCGGTCACGGACAGGATCGAGTAGGAGCTGTAGAGAAGGTGGAAGATTCGGCTCTCCTCGTCGGTCGGCAGCGAGGCCAGCAGCAGAGCCTCGATAGTCGCGCGGGGGCCCGGGTCTTGGCCGGCAGCGGCGAGGCGGGCGCCAACGCGTGCGGTGAAGCGGTCGGTCAAGTGTTGGAGGCCGTGGAAGAGCAGCTTTTCCTTGGTCTGGAAGTAGTACTGCACCAGGCGCAGTGAGACGCCCGCCTCGGCGGCGACGTCACGCATGCCGACCGCGTGCAGGCCCTGCCGGCCTGCGACCTGGATGAGTGCTTCAGCGATCTGGGTGCGGCGTTCATCGTGGTCCACGCGCTTGGGCATCCGTGGTGTCTCCGGCCATGGTGGGTTGGTGGGATCCCTGTTCGCCGTCTGGTCCGGCTCAAGGGCTCCTTTTCATGGTACCGCCGTATCACTAATATGGTACGGTCGTATCATAAAGAGTGGATCGCACGGAGGTAGCCCATGTCCGAGAACACGCCCGGAACGCGCCGCGACATAGGGCGCTACGTCAACGACCAGTTGCGCGACCGCTACTTCGCCGCCTGCGACGTGCTGTATGCGAAGGGCGCACCGATCCGCTTCGAGACCGACGTGGAGACGAGCTTCGGGACGACTCACGTCTACCGGTACGGCCCCGCGGACCCGGCGGCCGAGTCCCGCACGCCGGTCGTCCTGATCCACGGCTCGGGCGGTTGCTCCGCGATGTGGTATCCCAACACGGCCGCGCTCAGCGCCCATCGCCCCGTCTACGCCCTTGACACCCCCGGTGACCCGGGCCGCAGCATCCACCGCGAACCGATGTGGCAACCCGAGCGGGCCGCCCAGTGGATAGACGAGGCCCTCGGCGCCCTCGGCCTCGACAAGGTCCACCTCGTCGGCTCCTCCTACGGCGGCTGGCTCGTCATCAATCAAGTCCACCGCCGCCCCGAACGGATCGTCTCTGTCACCGCCCTCGACCCGGGTGGGCTGGAGAAGGTGGGGCTCCGCTTCTTCGTCTGGATCTTCGCCAGCCTCTTCGCCACCTTCGCTCCCAAGCGGCTGCGCCCGGCTCTCGCCAAGTGGCTGGAACAGCCGGTCATATCCGATCCGGATCTGCGCGCCTGGATCCAGGCCGGCGTGAAGGCCTTCCGGATACGCCGTCCCGCTCCACTGCCGCTGTCCGACGCCGAGCTGGGCTCCATCCGGACGCCGTTCTACCTGATCATGGGTAAGCGCAGCCTGCTGGTGCACCCGAAGCGTCAGCTCGAACGCGTTCCCCGGGTGATTCCCGGCGCCCGCGCCGAGATCGTCGCCGCGACCGGACACGGGCCGCAGATCGACCACCCCGACCTCGTCAACGCCCGGATGTTGAGTTTCATGGAGGACATCGACTCCCTCCACCCGGTGACGCCCCGGGACGTCACCGATGCCTAGCCGGTGAGGAATTCGGAACCACTCGCGGAGCGTCAAAGGGAGACAGCAAAACCTGGACCTCTCGACAATCGCTGTGGGCCTTCGCCCAGGTCACGATGGCCCGTTTGCTGTGCCGCTGAGCATGGGGATCTCGATCTGGCGGGCGAAGCATTGGCCGAAGTGGAACGGATGGCAGGGCAGGGTCTGCGTGACCCCGCCCTTGAGATGTCAGGCGTTGCGTCGGTGCAGCCTGTCGCTGGCTGCGCGTTTCCAACCGTCCCCGGGTGCAGCAGGGGGAGCTACTTGTTCAGGCTGCTCGTGTGCGGCTTGGCGGGTGGTCTGCCCGTACCGGTCGCTGTGCCGGTGCACCAGATCCGGCTCTTGTTGCCCGGGCCATACCTGGAGGAGGTAGTCCTCCAGGGGCTCTGTGACGTGAGCGTCATACGCGTGGTCACGACCGCGAGCGTGGACGCGTATACGGTAATGGCCAGGCCCGAACGGTGTCAGCACCGGCAGTTCGGGACGGTCATCCATCAAAGCTGCAACTCTCATGTCGCCGGAGACGGACTCGACGCTGTACTCCACCACCTCGTCCCACGCCTCGACGGAGCCTGGGGGCGGAACGGCGCGCCGGAATACTTCCACGGTCAGACTGACCGGGCCGCCGTTGACACCCGTGAGAACGACGGCCAGCCCGGGCCTGGAGAAGATCAGTCCGTTCTCCGGTTGGAAGGACGGCTGTGCGTATTCTCCTGAATCAGCCAGGTGGAAGGCGTGGTACTCCGCTTGAACGTGCCCGGACGCCTTCGCGAAGAGTTCGCTCATAGCCGGCATGGTAGGGGCTGTCTGCTCAGGCGAAGATGCGGATGCGGATGCGGAACCGTTCGGCGGGCCTTGTCGTACGTCGTTCCTGCGCAGCGAAGACGCCGGGCGCGCTGCGGACGCCCATCACGCGAAGGCCGGCGCGGAAGCGCCCGCGTCCGGTGCGCAGGTCGTCGAGGAAGGCCTCCACGGCCTGGTGGAAGCGGCGGTGCTGCTCCGGGGTGAGGCGGTGAAGGTCGGCGGTCAAGCGCGGCAGGGTCTCGTAGGTGGGCACGGTGAACTCCTCCAGGACGCACGAAGCGCCCGGCCGGTGGTCGGGTAGCGGTCGTTCATCAGGTCGTTGAACCTCTGCACGTTGGGCAGGTCGTTGGCGCAGGCGGTGCAGTGGGGCAGGTAGTCGGTCCGGGTGGGGTACGGCACGTTCGAGTGGACGGTGACGGTCGGGCGCAGCGTGAGGGGCCTACCGCACAGCGGGCAGGGGGCTCCGTGAAGGGGGTTCGTGTTCATGCGGCGGACTGTGCACACACCGGCGGCTTACCGTCTCGGGCTGGCCCGGCGGCCCGCCTGGCGGGCGCTCCGGTAAGATCTGGTGATGCCCTCCCGCCCGGCGGGACGTACCCGGGATCGCGCTTTCTCGCAGGTCAGCGCCGGGTTTCCAGGGGTCGATGATCAGCATGTCGGAGGTCCGCCCGGGGAACGGGTGGCGCTACCTTTTCCGCGGTGTGATGGTCGGCGACGGCCGCCGCACGGCGGGCACGCCGCTGCGCGCCGCCCAGGACGAAGCCGGTGTCCCGCCCGGCGTGTGGAAGGGCCGGGGCCTGGCCGCGCTCGGCCTGACGGCTGGGGACGTGGTGACCGAGCGGCAGGCCGAACTCCTCCTGGGGGAGGGCCGGCACCCGGACGCCGACCGGATCGAGCGCGAGCTCCTGGCGCAGGGCAAGACCCCGGAGCAGGCGAGGCGGGCGACCGTGCTGGGCAGGCCCATCGAGCACAACCGCTCGCCGAAGACCGACAAGGCCAAGGAGCGCACCCCCTGGCTGGCCTTCGACCTGACGTTCCGGCCCCGCCGACCGCCCACATCGCGTGGGTCCTGATGGACGACCGGCACCGCCGGGTGCTGGAGCTGTGCAACGGCATCGCCCGCGACAAGACCCTGGCGTGGCTGGAGGATTCGGTCGCGGAGATTCGCTGGAAGGCCGGCGGCAAGGAACGCGACCAGGTCAAGGACGGGCTGGTCGTCGCGGTGTTCCAGCACTACGAGTCCAGGGCCACGGAATCGAGGCCGCTGCTCCACGCGCACGCGGCCGTGTCGATCCGCACCCATCACCCGCGCCTCCGGCAAGAAGCGGTTCGTCGGCCGCCGCTTCGTCAAGAACAACCGCCTCATCAACGCCGGCTTCCTCTGGGCCTTCGCCGCCCTCACCGCCTCACCCGGAGCCAACGCTCACTACCGACGCCGACGCGACCACGGAGACTGGCATGCCGCCGCACAACGGCACTTGCTGAACCTGCTACCTCGGCCAGCTCCATAACTGCCTCAAGACCCGGCAGTTCTTCGACGAACAGCACGCCTTCGCGCCGATGGCTCTGCCTCCGGAAGCATCGAACGCTCAGACATAGTCAGGGCCGCTGTCGGCTTGCCGCTCACCCGCCTGCCCTGTCCGCTCCGGTTGCCTTGCTCAACTGGGCGGCGAGACGGACGGCGGTCTTCTCCCCGGCTCGCTGCCTGATCAGACCCTCTTTGGCAGCTGTACGAAGCCAGACCTCAGAGCTGTCCCCATCGGCCTTCAGCACTCGCGCGGTCACCACTACAGGATTCAGACCGCCGGCACCGCCGCTGGCGACGATACGGATAGTTTCATCCTCACCCAGGCGAACTGGCACGGTCTCAATAACGTGACCGGCCCTCCCGAGCACACCGGAGACGCGCTTCACCGCATCGTCGAAAGGCAAGGGAACAAGCAGATCGACCTCATGGACGTTCTTCCTCATCAGCTTGGCCACCGACCGGACCAAGCGACCACTACCCCCACCCACTGCGCCGAGAGCAGCAAGCTCCTCAGCCAAGATCTGGTCTTCGCTCTGATCCACGGACCCCACCCTCACCGACAGACCGCTCCTACACGCGACTTCACCGCATCCCGCCCGAACGAGCGGTGGTTGCCGACTTCACCTACGTCGCCACCTGGTCCGGCATCGTCTACGTCGCCTTCGTCGTGGACGTGTTCTCCCGAACGAACGTCGGCTGGTCGGCCGCGACCAGCATGCGGGCCAAGCTCGTCCTCGACGCACTCGACATGGCCCTGTGGCGTCGCGACCGGGCTGGCATTCCAGCAGGTCCCGGGCTCGTTCATCACTAGGACGCGGGCAGTCAATACACGTCCTTCGCGTTCACCGCCCACCTGCTCGAGGCCGGCATCGACGCCTCGATTGGCACCGTCGGCGACGCCCTGGACAACGCACTCATGGAGTCCCAGATCGGCCTGTTCAAGACGGAGCTGATCAAGCCCCGCAGGCCCTGGCGCGGCTTGGCCGACGTCGAGCTCGGCACCGCAGAATGGGTCGACTGGTTCAACAACCAGCGCCTCCATACCGCTATCGGGCATCCCTCCCCACGAGCACGAGGCCAACCACTACGCTCAACACCGGCCCCAACCGGCGGCTGGAGTCAACGCATAGAGCCTCTACCGATCCCGGAGCGGTTCACCCACACGTAGTGCCACTTGCCGCGCGTGCGTTTGGGTTTGGTGCTGGCGAATTCCTGGATGGTCGGCCACAGGCTGGCGCCGCCGGCTGTGATCGTCAAGCTGGCGGTGAGCGTACTCTGGAGGGCCTCTGGCTGGACCGCGGTGAGTACAGCGCTTGCTGTACTCAGCACGGCACCAGGGCTGCTGAGGGCCCGAGTCCGGGCCGCGCTGGAATCGTTGCTGCACCGTGGCCGTCGGCGAAGCGATGTGCTTCCTGCCCGCGGCCGCCCGTGCCTACTTCCCTCGCCCGGGCGTCACGTACGTCGACGTGACCGACCTCGCACCTTCCACGTCCGCCCTCGCCTGGTTGACGGCGAGGCGGAACGAATCCGCCGTCATAGCCGTCCGTCAGGCCGCCCAAGAGGCCACGAGACGCAGCCGCAGTTAGGCGAGCACGATGCCTGCCTGATCCGCGCGCTACGCCTCTTCCAGCACGGCATCGGCCACCGGCTGGTCCAGCCAGCGCTAGTAGAAGTGTCTGGCGAGCTTCAGCACCCGCCACGCAACCGTGACGGGCACCCCGCCTCCGGCCAGCTCTTTCACGAGCGGGTAAATCCTCTTCCCGGCAGATCCGCCTGCGATGGGTAGACCGCGGCCCGCCGCACAACCTCGTTCTCCTGCTCCAACAGCTTGATCTGCCAGCGCCTGCATGCCGACCAAGTTTACAAGCGTGCTGACCTGCGCA
The DNA here is from genome assembly GCF_036246005.1 of Streptomyces sp. NBC_01723. Classification (NCBI taxonomy): domain Bacteria; kingdom Bacillati; phylum Actinomycetota; class Actinomycetes; order Kitasatosporales; family Streptomycetaceae; genus Streptomyces; species Streptomyces sp. NBC_01723. The sequence goes on along the minus strand of NZ_CP109171.1, from coordinate 133,092 downwards.
GATGGCTGCGCGGGAAGCGGAGCGGCGTGCGCATCTCCCGTGAGGGAATCGAGTCCAGCGAGCGATTGGGGCGGCGCCGCTGGGTGATCGAGCCACGATGTCGTGGTTGTCCGGCTACCGCCGCTTGAGCCCTCGCTGTTGCGGGGCAGGAAGGGCGGCAGCGCGCGATAGCGAGCCGCCGGCAGCCAGTCCTTCTGTTACGGCACGCGGACAAACTCGGGTGAACCCGCGCCGGCCGAAGTGCCTCTTCCAGGGTGCAACGAACAACACACGGCCGAGATCTCAATAACCCGTAGGAGGTTTCCCTCATGACCACTCGCCGTACCGTACGTTTCGCCGGCCTGACCGCCCTCACCGCCGCCGCGGCCTTCTCACTGACCGCGTTCCAGGCCGGGAGCGCCGATGCCTCCGCCAGCCCGGCATCGAAGGACACCGTCTCCCTCTCCCACTCCACCGGCGACGGTGGTGCGGGCAGCGCGAAGATCCAGGCGGGATCAAAGGCCGACACAAAGACCCTGGTCGACGGAAGCACGGCCAGGATCAGCAAGCTCGGCGACCTGCACTACAGCGCCGAGATCGTCAGCGACGGCTCGGTGGTGGCCACGCTCGAGGCCGACCAGCACGACGCCGGGCTCGACGCCAACGGCATGTACGTCGTACTCGGCGTGGACGGCGAGATCCACTCCTGGATGGGCGGCGAGCACCACGGCCCGGGCACCTACGCGCTCGAGGGCGGTTGGACGGCCGAGGTCACGAAGCTCGGCGAGCTGCGCTACCACGCGGACATCCTCGATGACGAGGGCGCCGTGGTCGCCACGCTGGACGCGAACGAGCAGGACGCCGGACTGGACGCCAACGACTCGTACATCGTGCTCAGCACCCGCGGCGTGATCAGCTCCAGCATGTAAGCGCCGGCTCGGCTGCGGCGGCGGGGCCTCCGGCCCCCGCCGGGGACCCGTCCGCCAACGCGGCGATCTCCTGCACGGTCGTCGCGAAGTATCCCCGCTCGGCGAACAGGCGGCCGGCCGCGTGACAATCGCTTCGTGCGTGCTCGCCGCGAGCCTGGCTCGCCTCTGCTGTGAAGGCCACGCCATCCGGCCAACGCTACCTCCGCGACCTGCCGCGTTGTCCCGCCCCCCGGCCTCCTGGAGTATGACCCCAACTGACTGGATTGAGGCACCAGTTGGGGGGTAGCGGGAGCTGACCCCCCCCACGCGTCGCACAGAAGGCTCCCCCCATGATGAAGTTCCTCGTATCCGCACTCGTCGTCATCGTGGTGGCGACGCTCTCCTCCACGGGGTGCTCGTCGGCCAACGCGGGCGAATCAAAGCTCGGCTGGGGAGAATGCCCGAAGGACGTCGCCGCGCCGGGTGTCGAGTGCACGACCCTGAAGGTCCCCCTCGACTACAAGAAGCCGGACGGCAAGAAGATCGAGATAGCCGTGTCCCGCCTGGCGAGCAAAAACCCCGACAAGCGCCACGGTGTGCTGCTGACCAACAGCGGCGGCCCCGGCGGGCAGACGCTCACGATGCCCGCCACCCTCAAGAAGATCGGTGTCCCTCAGAGCGTCCTCGACACCTACGACGTCATCGGCATGGACCCCCGGGGTGTCGGCCACAGTACGCCGGTGACCTGCGGCCTCAAAGCCACGGACCACCCCACCAACATCCCGACGTACGCCCGCACCGACGCGGACGTCACCGCCGAGGCCAAGCGTGTCGCGGCCGTCGCTGACAAGTGCGGAAAGTCCAAGACCGCGGACATCCTGCCCTACATCACCACCGCGAACACCGCGCGCGACATGGACCAGGTCCGCGAAGCGCTCGGCGAGTCCAGGATCTCGTACTACGGGATCTCCTACGGCACCTACCTGGGCGACATCTACACCACCCTGTTCCCCGAGCGCAGCGATCGCGTCTTCATCGACAGCGTGACGGGCCCTGGAGGCTGGGACGAGTCGTTCGTGCGCGAGTTCGGCGAGGGCTTCCAGAACCGCTTCCCGGACTTCGCTGAGTTCGCCGCCGCCCAGGACGAGAAGTACGGCCTCGGCGCGACGCCGGAAGCCGTCGAGCAGAAGTACTACGAGATCGCCGAGAAGCTCGACGCCAAGCCGAGCCCGGAAGGGTACACGGGGCAGGTCTTCCGTCAGGTGACGTTCAGCAGCTTCTACTACGACAGCGAACTCCCGAACCTCGCCGAGATCTGGAAGGCCCTCGACACCGGCCAGCCGGTGCCCACCCCGTCGGGCGGCGCGGAGGGCGGGGCGGCGGCCGGCTCGTCCGACATCCCGGCGGACAACCACATCGCCAGCCAGATGCACGTGATCTGCAACGACTCCAACTGGTCGGAGGACGTGGCGACCTACGTGCGCAACGTCGAGCAGGACCGCACGCGCTTCCCGATGTTCGGCGCGGCCGGGGCGGACATCACGCCCTGCGCCTTCTGGCCCTCGGAGCCCGTCGAGCCTCCCGTGAAGATCACCGACGAGGGCCCCTCGAACATCCTCATGCTCCAGAACCTCCGCGACAACGCGACTCCGCTCTCGGGAGCGCGCGAGATGCGTGCCACCCTCGGTGACCGGGCCCGGATGGTGACGGCCGACCAAGGCGGCTACCTCGCCTACAAGTACCTCGACAACAAGTGCGCCGACGCCATCGTCACCAAGTTCCTCCTCACCGGCGAGCGCCCCGAGAAGGACACCGCCTGCGAGAAGAGCTGATCCGCACCCGGACCACCTCCGTAGCAGGTCGCCCATCAAGGCGTCCCTGCGCAGCCTACTCAATGGAAAGTGTGCCCGTAACGGGCGGGTTGTGACCTTCTTGTGCACGTGTATCCCATAAGTACATCAGGCGTGTCACCACCTCGTTACTGCCCTTCCCGCGCGATCACCGTGGCAGCCAGGGTGGTGATCGACCAAGCACACAGCCAGACCAACCGGCAGACCACACATCAGTAACACCCTCGGGGAGACACACCATGCTTCGCAGCCACCGCAAGACCGCCTTCACCGCCGCCGCCCTGATGGCGACGACCACGCTGCTGACGGCCTGCCAGAATGGCGACTCGGAAACCAAGAACACCAACCCGCCCAGCGCCTCTGCCTCAGCCTCGAGCACGAAGGAGGTGTCCGGCAGCGACGACAAGGCTCCGGATGGTGACGAGGCGCCGTCGGACAGCGCCACGGCGAGCAAGTCCGACAGCAAGAAGGTCACCGGTACCTGGTTCGGCACGGTCTCCTACCTCGCCCCCGGCAAGTACACCGTCACCGACCTCAAGGACACCAAGCAGCAGTTCTTCACCTCGACCGACACCGACATCCAGGGAGCCGGAAAGATCTGCGGCGATGCAGCCGGCCAGGCCGCCACGCCCTGCAGCGAGGATGAACTCGAAGCCGCCGCCAAGGACGGCGTATCCGCCACCGTCAAGCTCAAGAACGGCATCGCCGTCAGCGTCGTCGAAGACCACTCCAGCAACAACGACGACAAGACGTCCGGCCTCTGGACCGGCAAGCTCGCCTACCTGGCTCCGGGGAAGTACTCCGTCGCGAGCGACAAGGGCGAACAGGCATTCCTCACCTCCACCAAGACCGTCATCAACGGGGCGGGCCTGATCTGTGGCGATCGTGAACAGATCAAGCAGTGCAGCGAGGACGAGCTCGAGGCCGCAGCCAAGAAGAGCATCGACGTCGTCGTCAAGGTCGACCGCGGCATCGCCGTCACCATCGATGAGAACCACAACTGAGCTGTTCACAACAGCAGATGAGGGCTCGCTCTGCTGGTCGTCTTCTGGGCGTTCCGCCGTACGGGCAAGCGCCTGGTGGAGCCGGTGAGCGGCTGAGCGCGACATTTCAGGGAGGAGCAGAAGACGATGAAGAAGTTTCCCATGGCCGCAGCGGTCGCCGCGCTGGCGTTGGCCGGTGTGCTCGTCGGCCCCGCTGTCGCCAAGCAGTCCGAGGACTCGGCGGTGGCCACCGCCGAAGACGCGGTGGCGCACAAGGACAACGACCGCGTCCCCGAGGGCGCGGTCTGGACACAGCACTACTTCCCCTCCTCGGACGGCTCCGGCGCCGAGCTCCACGCCGACGTCCTGCGGCCGGAGAAGCTGCCCAAGGGAAAGAGAGTGCCGGTCATCCTGTCCGTCGGCGCCTACTTCGGGCACTCCGGAGAGCTCACGGACGAGAAGTGGTCACACACGGGCCCGTCCGACCGCTTCAAGGACCTCGTCGAGGGCGGCGATCTGTTCGACCGGGGTTACGCCCTGGTGATGGTGGACCTGCGCGGCTTCGGCGGCTCCACCGGCTGCCTCGACTACATGGGCAAGGGCGAGCAGGCCGATGTCAGGGCGGCGATCGACTGGGCGGCGAAGCAGCCGTGGTCCACCGGCTCCGTCGGCATGTACGGCAAGTCCTACGACGCGACGACCGGCCTGGTCGGCAACAATCTGGACCAGAAGGCGCTCAAGGCCGTGGTCGCCCAGGAACCGGTCTGGGACATGTACCGTCCCACACGCTCCAACCGGGTCCCGAAGCTGGGCGGAATCCTCGCACCCGACACGTACAACCGGATCGCTCAGCTCGAGCAGTTGCCGGACGACCAGGAGCGCTACCGCAAGAACTCCCGGTACGAGCAGAAGCACCCCGAGTGCATCGCCCAAAACACGGACAACAATCTCAAGGCCGACCCACAGTCGCCGTACTGGCAGCAGCGTGACCTGGCACGGCACGCCGAGGGCAGCGACACCCCGCTGTTCGTGACCCAGGGCTTCATCGAGTCGAACACCAAACCCGAGGCGATACAGGAGTACCTCGCCCGTCATAAGGGCCCCGAGCGTGCCTGGCTCGGCCAGTGGGATCACGTAAGGGGCAACGAACGCGCCGAGGACGGACGTCTCCAGATGGGGCGCGAGGGCTGGTTCAAGGAGGTGATGTCCTTCTACGACCACTATCTCAAGGGCATCGCCCCGAAGACCGGCCATCCGGCCTACGCCATCCAGGACAGCACCGGAACCTGGCGTGCCCAGGACACATGGCCGCTCTCGGACCGGTCCACCGACGTGGCACTGCGCGACGGGTCCTACGTGGACAAAGGTGAACCCGGGGCCTCTGCGGGCTTCTTCACCTGGTCTGAACCGGTCGAGCGCGACGTCCGCGTCACCGGGACGCCGCGGATCGACATGAGGACCGAGGGCAGCGGCAACGTCATGGTCAAGCTGTACGACGTCGCGCCGGACGGCTCGGCCGCCATGTTCGACGAGCAGGTGTCACTCGTGGACTCCTCCGGTCGCGTGGCCATAGATCTCAAGTCGACCGACTGGACCCTGGAGGCCGGGCACTCGCTTGCCGTCGAGATCGGCACGATCCAGGACGGCGCCTGGGTCGACACCCCGACCGGCGACCGGATCAAGGTGAAGGACGCCCGGCTGCACCTCGCCGTCGACTCTCCCGCCGACGACGTGCCCACCGCCGGCGAGCGCTCGCCGTATCTCGACACCTACCTGAAGGCCTACACAAAGAAGCTGAGCCCCGGCTCCCCGTCCTTTACGGTCCCCTCGCCCCGCACCTGACGCCGGGCAGCTGCATCGTGCGAGGGCGGTCCCTTCCGGCTCGTCGGGCTGGCGGGGACCGTCCGGCCGTGTCACCCCGAGCATCGTGGTGGTCGGTGCCACCCCGGTCCCCAACCGCGATGGCGGCGTGAGCGCAGGCACGTACTGGTACAGGCGGGCGTAGGCGCCGAGTTTGGCGGCGAGGCGTTCGGGTCCCATGGTGCCCCGGTCGACTTCGACGAACGCCCGCAGCATCGACCCGCTGTCCTCACCGCCGGTACCGCGGCTGCGGTAGTAGAGCAGAGCGTCGGGGACGACGGCCGTACCACTGCCGAGGGATGGTGGACCTCAGGGATCCAGTCCAGCGGCTGGCACGCGTCCCTACGCCGGCGGGCGTCCTGGACGAACGCCAGCATGGTCTCCGTCACCGTCAGCGTGTGCCCGACCCGCAGCCGGGCGGCGGTCCGGTCGGACACCGTCCGCGTGGGGGGCCAGTCCCGCAGCTCCGGCCACTCGGGGGGGCGACTTGTTTCTCAAGGCGGTCTCCCGCCCCCCCCGCAGCCAAGGGCTTCGTTGTCCTGCCCGCCTCTGGAAAGTCGAACGCACCCTCGACTGGATCATGAAAGCCGGCGCAATGTCTGCGACTAGGAACGTCTCCCTCAGCACTCCAAAGCGCACCTGACCTTGGCACTCATCACGCTGATGACCGCAGACTCACCCGGCGGGGACCTTATCCCCAGTGGGCGAAGACGAGTGGCATCAGCCCCGAATCTTGAGTAGGTACTGGGCAAGGGTTCGGCCAGGAATCGACCCGGAGGGGACCCGGCTGGCGAGGACGCCTCCCATGGCCTCATAGAAGGGCTCGGCGTTCGGGTCCGCATCGATGGTGAACTGGGTGAACCCCAAGGCCTGAGCAGTCTCGACAGCATGGGTGAACAACAGACGTCCGATGCCCTCTCCGATCGCATCCGGGTCGACGAACATCATGCCCAAGATGCCCTGCGGCGGCTCACCCTCCAAGGTCGTGAAGCCCACGACGCTGCCGTCTCGCTCCGCAACAGCCGTTCGGCGGGCGGCGAGCTCTTCGCGACTGAGCGTTAGTTCCCCCCGGCACGACGCGAGGAACTCAGCGTCATACCCCCAGTGAGCCTTCGAGCGGAGCGCGAGATCAGATAGAAAGCTTGCTTCCTCGGGCTGAGCAGGCCGGATCGAGATAATCACTCAGCACCTCCACGGTGTTGTCGTCATCACCTCATGATCCACCCACACGGTTTGGGAGGTCGGGCAATCCAGGGAACACGTCCGCAGATGTCAGACAGACACTAAAAACTCCTAACGGAATGACTCACAAGGCATCGTCGGGCCCTGGGGCAGTGGGTAGCAACCAGGTGCGAGGATGCTGTCGTGTTGGATGCGATCAACGCGGTGGACTGGGATGCCATACCAGGCCATCCCAACTGGTATGAACCGGCTCGTGCCGCCCACGGTCTGCGCGCGCTGGCGGATGCAGCGAATCTGGTGGAGGCGGCTGAGGCCAGCTCACTGCTCGGCGGCGGCGGAATCGTCCATGGCCACAGTGCCGCGGTGTTTCCGGCGGCGGCGGTCGCGACCCCTCTGCTCCTGGACATCGCGCAGCAGGGTCACCCGGCGGCGCGGGACGCCGCGTTGGGGCTGGTCGATGAGGCCCTGTCGTCCTATCCCCACGGCGAGTACTCGCGGGTGACGACGTCCTACGGCACAGCGGTGCCGATCTGCTGCGCCATCGCCCACCAGTTGCAGGCTCGCTCAGCTCTCCTTGCTGGACTGGGCAAGCGGGGCAAGGCACTGCTTGCCGATGCGGCCGAGCACTGGCGTTTCAAGATCCGAGAGTGCGTCGCCGAGAGCAATGACACGGCAGCCTTCGGGGCTCTGGTCGGCTGTTTCCCGAGCGGCGTACACGCAGCGGAACTACACGTCGGCGGCGAGATCGCCGTGCTGGACGAGGTTGCCCTCGAATACGCACCCGAAGACGGCTCTGCTGAAGCGTGCCTGCGGGTGACGGGACGGCGACCAGCCGAACTGCCGCCCGGCGCCGCCCTGTTCCCAGCAGAGTGCGGTGAACGCATGCACTGACCAGCCTCTACAGTTCACAGTCCATGCGGTACAGGGGCCGTCTGCCGGGCTGAGATGAGACGCCTCCAGCAGATGAGTGCGCATCCCAAGGTAAGGAATGCTTCGTGGATGTCGTCGCGTATCTCCCAGCGAATCCGTAGGCGGCGGAACCAGTGCAGGTGAGCGAAGGCGCGTTCTACGACCCAGCGTTGGGTGCCCAGACCGGAGCCGTGTTCGGTGCCGCGGCGGGCGATCAGTGGTTTCACTCCGAGCCCCCAGACCAGGCGGCGGTACTTGTCGTGGTCGTAGCCGCGGTCCGCGAGGACCGCGTCCGGGCGGCGCCGAGGTCGGCCGCGTTTGCCCCGCACCGGCGGCACTGCCTGGAGCAGTGGGATCAGCTGGGTGACGTCGTTGCGGTTGCCGCCGGTCACGGTGGCGGCGAGCGGGATGCCGGTGGCGTCGGTGATCAGGTGGTGCTTGCTGCCCGCCCTGCCCCGGTCAACGGGGCTTCGTCCGGTCTTGGAGCCCCTTTTAACGCGCGGATGTGGGAGCCGTCGACGGCCGCCCGGGAGAAGTCCAGGGCGTTCGCGCTGCGGAGCTTGGCAAGGAGGACCTCGTGCAGCTGGGACCACACGCCGGCTTCGGTCCACTCGGCCAGGCGCCGCCAGCAGGTCATCCCCGACCCGAAGCCGAGTTCCTGCGGCAAGTGTTCCCGGGAGATCCCGGTGTGCAGCACGAACAGGATGCCCTGGAGCACCAGCCGGTCCGGGTGTCGCTTGCGCCCAGGATGCCGGGTCCGGCGCTCGGCCTTGGGCAGCAGCGGCTCTATCACCGCCCACAGCTCGTCGTCGACTTTCCACGGCTTCGGACGAGCCACCCAGCACCCCCGGATCATTGGTCCCGGAGTGATCCAACCACCTCGAAGATCATTTTGTTAGGAGTTCTAAGACCGTGTCCTACGTGGTGAGGCGTCGTTGACCTCGGTATGGGGCGGGGTACGTGGAGTTGGATTGTTCCGGACGGGTGTGGGAGATCGCGAAGCCGCTGATCCCGCCCTCGAGGGTGCGGCCGCAGGGCGGCGGAACGCAGGACACCCCTGATGAGACGATGTTCGCGGCCATCATCTACGTCCTGGTCAGCGGCTGTGCCTGGCGCCAACTGCCGCCCTGCTTCGGTATATCGAAGTCGACCGCCCACCGGCGGTTCTTGATCTGGTCGAGAGCCGGCCTCTGGGGACGGCTGCAGGAGGCCGTGCTGCACCGGCTCGACGACGCCGGCCTCCTCGACGTCACCCGCGTCGTCCTGGACACCGCCCACGTCAGGGCTAAAAAAGGGGCGAACATACAGGTCCGAGCCCCGTGGACCAGGGCAAGCCAGGTTCCAAGATGCATATCCTGTCGGACACGAACGGACTGCCCCTCCTCGTCGGTGTCTCGGCCGGCAACACCCACGACAGCGAAGGGCTGAAGCCGATGGTGGAGGGTCACCACACGAGACACGACCCCCATCGCGGCCGGTACTTCAAGCCCCAGCGCCTGCACGCCGACAAAGCCTACGACCGGGCTGACCTGCGCAGATGGCTGCGAGGGAAGCGGACCGGCGTGTGCATCGCCCGTAAGGGAATCGAGTCCAGCGAGCGATTAGGGCGGCGCCGCTGGGTGATCGAACGCACCATGTCGTGGCTGTCCGGCTACCGCCGCTTGAGCCCTCGCTACGAACGCGATCCCCGCAACTACCTGGCCTTTCTCGGCCTCGCCGCTGCCCTCTGCTGCTACAAGCGACTCATCCGCCTCACCGCGTAGGACACGGTCTTAAGGATGTAGGCTGCTATGCCTTTCATGGGGTGGTGGGGTGTCTGGCATTGTTCTTTTTGTGCGCCTTTTGCGCTGGTCGTGGGCCGAAAGGAGAAGGGGAGGGGAGGGGGTGTTGGGGGGTTGGTGTGTGGGGTCGGGGGGTGGGGTCGGGTCTTGGTCTTGGTGTGTGTTGGCGGGTGCCTGGGTGCTGGCCTGGTGGGAGGTGGGTGTTGTTCTGGGCTATTCGCTGTTTGCCGATGCGGCTGTGGGCCTGGTGGGCGTGGTGGGTGTGGTGGGTGGGGTGGTGGTGAGGGTGGTGGTGAAGATGGGTTGGTTGTTTTGGTGGCCGGTGATGTGGATGGTGTGGGGTTGGTGGGGGTGGGGGTGGGCGTTGATGAGGCAGGGTTGGTCGAGTTCGGCGTATTTGGTGAAGTGGGTGGTGAGGTGGTGGGGTTGGGTGGTGGGTTGGCCGAGGAGGGCGGTGGCGGCTTGGCGGGCGGCTTCGAGCAGGAGCATGCCGGGGATGTGGTCGACGTGGTGGTCGAAGAGGATGGGGTGGCGGGTGTCGGTGCGTAGTTGCCATTGGTGGGGGTGGGGGGTGGGGGTGAGGACGACGTCGGCGGGGGAGTGGCGTCCGACGGTGTGGGGGGCGGTGGGGGTGGTGAGGGGGATGGGGGTGTGGTGGGGGGTGAAGACGTGTGGGGGGCGTAGTCGCCGGTATACGGCGGGGGTGACGACGCTGAAGGAGATCTGGCCGTGTCCGGCGGGCTGTCCGTGGCGCTGGAGGGTGGTCTCGTAGCGCAGGGCGGCCAGGCGTCGGCCGTGTCGGGTGATGTCGGTGCAGGTGATGTGGAGGTCGAGGTCGGCCGGTGCGTGGCCCACGTGCAGCTGGCCGGGTTCGACGGTGAGGGTGAGTTCTTCCAGCAGGAAGTGGTGTCCGAGGGGGACGCCGAACTCGGCGTGTGCGAGCAGGGCTCCGGCCTGGCGGATCGTTTCAGCGGCGATGAGGGGGTCGTGGTTTCCGTTGAGGGGGGTGAAGAAGCTGTGGCCGCGCGGCCATTGTGCGCGCATGGTGTAGCGGGTCTCGGTCAGGCGTTGCCAGTCGGTGAGCATCACCTCGGCGACGGCTGCCCGGTGGACCAGTTCGCTGGGGACGGTGGAGGTCCAGGGTCCGTGGCCCGGGACGGCCGGCAGGTGCGGCAGGTGCGGCAGGTGCGGCAGGTGCGGCGGGTGTGGCGGGGCTGTGGGTGGTGCCGGCTGTGCGGCCGGCGGTCTGACGGTGTCGAACGTGCTCGCGGTCATCGCTCCCCCAGAACGAGATCGGAGATGGTCTGCGGAGGCCCAAAAGATAGAGACCACCCGGTTTGATTTCCAGAGGAATCGCAGCCTCCGCCCGGGAATGTTGCGAGCCGGCGTCGAGGGCCGGTCCGGTGGGCGGCCTTGGGTGCCGGCCCGCTCGTGGGGGTCGTTGCAGTTCACGCCGTGCCGGTCCGGGCGGGTGTGGGCGGGTGGCGGGCCGAGTGGTTCTCGAGCGGGGCTGAGGCGGTCCTGCAGCGGGGCGGGGCACGGTGGCTGCAGTGGAGAGGAGCGGACATGGGTGAATCCGGTGCCCGGGCCCCGGTGTTGCGTATCGAGCGCGGCCGGGCCGGCGAGCAGGAACTGGCCGCGCTGACGGCGGTGCTGTGTGCGGTACTGGCCCGGCGGGCGCGGGCCGCACACCGCGTGCCGGCCGCGGGGCAGGAGCCGCCCGGCGCGGCGTCCTGGCGCCCGGAGAGCCCCCGGGCGGCCCACCGCCCGCCCCACTGCTGGCAGTAACACCCCCGGCCCCCCCCGGCCGTCCGCCGCCCCGTCCGTCCTGCGGCCGACGGCACGAACACCCCCCACCCCCCACCCCCCTCGTCCCCGTCCGCCGCACGACCGGTGAGCAGGGCCGCCAGACCCCAGACCCACGCCCAGACCAAGACCCCCAGACCCAGACCCCCAAGCCCAGACCGGGACCCAACCCCCAACCCCCAACCCCCAACCCTCAACCGCAGACTTCAGGCCAAGACCGAACCCAGGCACAGGCCCAAGCCAAGACCCAAACCTCAGACCCGGACCCCCCTAGCCCAGACCGGGACCCAACCTTCAACCCTCAACTGCAGACCTCAGGCCAAGGCCGAACCCAGGCCCAGGCCGAGGCCGAAACCCAAACCTCAGAGCCAGGTGCCGAGACCGCAACCCAGAACCAAGCCCAGAACCAGGCCCAGAACCAAGCCCAGAACCAGGCCCAGAACCAGGCCGAGACCCAAAGCCCAACCCCAGGCCCAGAACCAGGCCCAACCCCAGGCCCAACCCCAGGCCCAGGCCAGACCCAAGCCCAAACCCATGCCCAAGCCGAGGTCCGGGCCCATGCCCAGGCCGAGGTCCAGGTCCAGGCCAGGTCCTGCCGTTTCCTCCGTCCCTGGTGTGTTGTTCGGCCGGGGCCCCGGGAGGGTGGGTCGGGGGCAGCCCCGGCCGGGCGGCGGGTGGCGGGCGGGGGGCGGGGGGCGGTTGCGGTTGTGGCGGGTGGCTGTGTCCGGCGGGTCATTTTTCAGCTGATGTGTGTGCGCACGGCACCCACCCCCCTGTAAACCGCACAGACGGTTTGTTAACCTGGTGGTTCGTGCCGGTCGCGCCCGGGAGGGAGGCATCGTGACAGTCCTCAATGACGTTTCTCAGGTGGCCGCGGGGCCGGCGGGCGGGCGGGGGTGTGTCGCCGAGCTGCACGGGATCCGTGCGCGGGCGCTGGCCGGGCCGGGTGATCAGGCGACGGCGGCGCAGCGTGCGCGGGGGAAGCTGACGGCCCGTGAGCGGATCGGGCTGCTCCTGGATGCGGGTTCTTTTTGTGAGGTGGAGCAGTTGCGCCGGCACCGGGCGTCGGGGTTCGGTCTGGAGGGCAAGAGGCCCTATACCGACGGGGTGGTGACCGGGTGGGGCACGGTTGAGGGCCGGACGGTCTTCGTCTACGCGCATGATTTCCGTATCTTCGGCGGTGCGCTGGGGGAGGCGCACGCCGCGAAGATCCACAAGATCATGGACATGGCGGTTGCGGCGGGTGCCCCGCTGGTCTCCCTCAACGACGGTGCCGGGGCCCGTATCCAGGAGGGCGTGTCCGCGCTTGCGGGGTACGGCGGGATCTTCCAGCGCAACACGCGGGCGTCCGGGGTGATCCCGCAGATCAGTGTGATGCTCGGCCCGTGTGCGGGCGGCGCGGCCTACAGCCCGGCGCTGACCGATTTCGTGTTCATGGTCCGGGACACCTCGCAGATGTTCATCACCGGCCCGGACGTGGTCAGGGCCGTCACCGGTGAGGAGATCACGCACAACGCGCTGGGCGGTGCGGACGTGCACGCCGAGACGAGCGGCGTGTGTCATTTCGCCTACGACGACGAGGAGACCTGTCTGGCCGAGGTCCGCTACCTGCTGTCCCTGCTGCCGCAGAACAACCGGGCTCATCCGCCGCGCGCGGAGTGCACCGATCCGCCCGGCCGGCGCTGCGAGCGCCTGGCCGCCCTGGTTCCCGCGGACGGCAGCCGCCCCTACGACATGGCGGATGTGATCGGGGAGATCGTCGACGACGGGGAGTACCTTCAGGTCCACGAGCGCTGGGCCCGCAACATCATCTGCGCGCTGGCCCGCCTGGACGGCCAGGTCGTGGGCGTCGTCGCCAGCCAGCCGCAGGCCCTGGCGGGCGTCCTGGACATCGAGGCCTCCGAGAAGGCCGCCCGCTTCGTGCAGATGTGCGACGCCTTCAACATCGCGGTCCTCACCCTGGTGGACGTCCCCGGTTTCCTGCCCGGCGTCGGCCAGGAGCACGGCGGCATCATCCGCCACGGCGCCAAACTCCTGTACGCGTACTGCAACGCGACCGTGCCCCGCATCTCACTGGTCCTGCGCAAGGCCTACGGCGGCGCCTACATCGTCATGGACTCCCAGTCCATCGGCGCCGACCTCACCTACGCCTGGCCGGCCAACGAGATCGCCGTCATGGGCGCCGAGGGCGCCGCCGGCGTCATCTTCCGCCGCCAGATCGCCGCCGCCGAGGACCCCGCCGCCGTGCGGGCCCGCATGGTCAAGGAGTACAAGGCCGAGCTGATGCACCCCTACTACGCGGCCGAGCGCGGCCTGGTCGACGACGTCATCGACCCCGCCGAGACCCGCGAGGTGCTCATCGCCTCCCTGGCGATGCTGCGCACCAAACACGCCGACCCGCCCTCCCGCAAGCACGGCAACCCGCCGCAGTAACGGAGCACTCCGCATGGCCCGACAGCAACGAGCGCTGCGCACCCGCCAGGCGCTGATCACGGCGGCCGCCACGGTCTTCGACCGCGACGGCTTCAGCGTGGCCTCGCTCACCGCGATCAGCTCCCTGGCCCAGGTGAGCAACGGAGCGCTCCACTTCCACTTCGCGAACAAGGCCGCCCTGGCCGACGCGGTGGAACAGGCCGCCGCCCAGCGGCTTCAGACCATCGTCACCGCCCACGAAGGCAGCGCCGGCAACTGCCTGCAGCTGCTCGTCGACACCTCCCACGACCTCGCCCGCCGGCTCGCCGCGGACGTGGTGCTGCGCGCCGGCTTCGAACTGGGCCGCAACCGGGTCCGCGGAGCGGGCCAGGCACTGCACCGCCAGTGGCACGCCTGGGTCGCAGCCGCCCTCGAACGCGCGGCCGGCGAAGGGGTGCTGGGCGAGGTCGCACCCGAGACGGTGACGTCCTCCGTGGTGGCCGCGACGACCGGCTTCGAGGTCCTGGGCACCCGCGACCCCCAGTGGCTCTCGCACGCCACCCTCACCCGCTTCTGGCAGCTCCTGCTGCCCCGGCTGGCCGCCGCCCCCGCCCTCACCTCCCTCACCGCCGCCGGCACCCGCCCCCACTGACCCCCCCCGGAGAGGGCACGCGGCCCCCCCGCCCCCACTGACCCCCCGGAGAGGGCACGCGGCCCCCGCCCCCGGGGACCCGCACCCCCGGGGATTCGCACCCCCGGGGATTCGCACCCCCCGGGGACCCGCACCCCCGGGGATTCGCACCCCCGGGGACCGGCCTCTGCTGACTCCTTGTCCCGGCCCCGGGCAACCCCCGGCACCCCGCCGGCCCCGGCCGCCTCGGTAACCCCGGCCGCCCCGGGGCGGGCAGCCCTGCCCGGGAGGCACCCGCAACCCGCAGCCGACCTCCTCGGTTCCGGCCGCCCCCACCCCGCAACCCGTGGGCGGCGGAGCCCGGTCCCGGCCGCCCACACCCCGCAACCCGCAGCCCGCAGCTGCCGGGTCCTCAGCCTTCGAGCCGACCGTGCCGGCCGCCTGCGGCCGCCGTCCCGCCCGCGCGCGCCGAGTGCCCTGCGGCTTGGGCCTGCCACCGCCGCAGCGGCCTCCCGTCGCGGCTCCGGCTCCGGCCGGCACGCACCCCCAGCTCTGCCCCGCCCCCACGCCTGCCCACTTCCGCCGCGTCCGGACGCCCTCCGGGCCTGTCCCCCCGGTACGTCCTCGCGGCCTGTCCGCCGTCCCCGTACGCTCGCCCTCCCGCCGCGCCCGGACGCCCTCCCGCCGCGCGCGGGCGGACACTGCCCCGCCCTCGCCCATAACAAGACCATGCGCCCTGTTCTTTGGGGGGCCGTGCCCGGGCGGCGGTTCCCGTCCGGGCGTCCGTGCCCCGGACGGAGCAGCCGCCGGGAGGCCGGAACCTGCCCCTCCAGCGTGGCATACCGGCCTCGACTCCACCTGGAACATCGCCCCCGCGGGCGCGGCAACTCCCCCCGTATGAAGGGCTTTCCGTCCTGGTGGCACGAGCGTGCGCCCGGCGTCCGCCGCCGTCGGCCCCGGGCGCCGGGATGGCCGGATGTGCGCCACCCCCATTGACAAACCGACTGTGCTGTTTTTTTAATCGTCTTCGAGCCAGTGTCGTCGAGAGCCCTCCGGGTGTCCAAGCGGCGGCCCTCGCGGCACGGACCCGCAGCAACCGGCATGGGACTCCAAGGGGGACAAGACAGTGGACATCGAAGTTCTGGGCGCGCTGTCCGTACGCGAGCACGGCGTCTCGATCACACCGACCGCCCCGAAACCGCGTCAGGTGCTGGCCCTGCTGGCCCTGCACGCCGACCGGGTGGTCCCCGTCTCCTGCCTGATCGAGGAGCTGTGGGACGACGAGCCGCCGCGCAGCGCCCGCACCACCCTGCAGACCTATGTGCTGCAGCTGCGCGAGCTCATCGGCGCCGCGCTGGCCGCCGGCGGCGAACGCGACGTCACCGCCAAGGACGTCCTGGTCACCCTGCCCGGCGGCTACCGCCTGGACAGCCGGGGCGGCCGGGTCGACTTCCGCGAGTTCGAGCAGCGCGCCGGGGCCGGCTACCGGGCCGTGGACGCCGAGGACTTCACGGGCGCCGCACGCAGGCTGCGCGAGGCCCTGGCACTGTGGACCGGCACCGCGCTGGCCGACGTGAGCGCCGGCAGCCGGCTCGGCCTGGAGGTCAAGCGCCTGGAGGAGTTGCGGCTGTGCGCGCTGGACCAGCGCATCGAGGCCGACCTCAGACTCGGCCGCCACCGCGAACTGCTGTCCGAGCTGACCGTCCTGGTCAACCGGCACCGGATGCACGAGAGCCTGCACGGCCAGTTCATGGTGGCCCTGCACCGCTCGGGACGGCGCGGCGAGGCGTTGAGCGTCTACCAGCGGCTGCGGGCCACCCTCGTGCACGAGCTGGGACTCGAACCGTCGACGACGATCAGCCGGCTCCAGCGCTCCATCCTCACGGCCGCCGCGGAGACCGCCCCGGCCCGCGGCCCGGAGGCCACCGGCCGGGCCGTGGCCCGCGTGGGCTGACCCCGCCC
This sequence comes from Streptomyces sp. NBC_01723, assembly GCF_036246005.1. Lineage (NCBI taxonomy): Bacteria > Bacillati > Actinomycetota > Actinomycetes > Kitasatosporales > Streptomycetaceae > Streptomyces > Streptomyces sp. NBC_01723. The sequence goes on along the minus strand of NZ_CP109171.1, from coordinate 116,829 downwards.
CACCCCGCCCCGCCCGTGAGCGGGCAGCGGCCCCGCCACCGCCGCCCGCCGCAACCGCAGGGTCAGGCCCCTCCCGCCGGCCGCGGACACCCCGAGGCTGCTATGTCGTGTCAAGCCGCTTGAGTGAGTGCTTCGACGTTGCCGAGTTGGTTCCGGTCGGAGCGCTCAAGGATCTTGAAGACCTGGCGGCAGATCACTCGCTTGAGGCATCGCTGCGCGTCACGGGAGGTCTTACCTTCGGCGATCTTGCGTGCGACGTACGTCTTCGTAGAGGGATCGAGCCGCATCCGGATCAAGGTGATCGTGTGCATGGCCCGGTTGAGCTGCCGGTCGCCGCTGCGGTTGAGCCGGTGTCGGTTGGTCAGCCCGGACGAGGCAGGGATCGGCGAGACTCCAGCGAAGGAGGCGAAGGCGGCTTCCGAGCGGAATCGTCCCTGGTGAGACCAGCTGACCAAGATCTGGGCGGCGGTGATCGGTCCGACTCCGAGCAGGTTGAGAAGCGCGGGGGCCTGGTGCCGCACCAGCGTGAGGATCTCGTTCTCGAGCCCCTTGGCCTCGGCCTGCAGGGCCTGGACGCGTTGGGCCGTGGACCGCATGGCCCGCACCGTCATCCGGTGCTCCAGGTCCTGGGCCGGGCGGTCGCGGAACTGAGCGCAGTAGGCGATCTGTTCGAGGCGCTTGAGCTTTCGCAGCTCGGAGCGGAGGCCGTCCGGCGCGGAGACGATCAGGGCCTTAAGCTGGTTGATCGCGGCGGTGGAAGCGAGGACCGCGCCGTGACGGGTGGCAAGCAGCACCCGCAGTGCCTCGCGTTCGCCGCGGAGGCGGGGCTGGATCAGATGCTCGGTGGTCAGGGCCTCCTTGGCGGCCCGGACGGCGTCGAGCATGTCGGTCTTGCGGCCGCCGCGGTTGGCCGCTCGTTTTGGGCGGCAGACCTCGACGACCTGCTCGCCGGCCTGGTCCAGGAAGGCCGCGAGGCCGGCGCCGTAGCTGCCGATGCCTTCCAGGGCCCAGCAGCGGCGGCCGGGGACCTGCTGGCGGGCGAAGTCCAGCAGGCGTCGGTAGCCGCGGGCGTGGGCCGGGGAATCGGTGCTGGCCAGCACGGCGCCGATGGGGCTGACGGCGGCCGCGGCGAGGGTGTCGCGGTGGGTGTCGACGCCGATGACGCCATCGACGTGTTCTGCGAGCATGGTCATGCGGCTGTTCTCCTCCGGGCGGACGACCGTGACGGTGTCGGCCTGGGTGGAGTCACCACGTGGCGGAACTGTGATGAGTCACGCCGGAAGGCGGACAAGCTGCTGATCAAGCCAACGGGTGGGCCAGGCCGACGCCCGCGTCCGGCAGACATCTCGGGGGAACGGCAGCCCTTGACGGAACGCCAGTTATCTTGCGAGTCATGCCGGATCACGAGCGCCGAGCCTGGCAGCAACCCATCCCGGGCCGCAGAAGAACTCTCACAGTTGTCTTCTTCGCGGTCCTGCAAGAGGGCCGCTGGCCTCCGGTCCCGGCATGACTGTTGCCCCCTGTCGATGGGATGACCTGGGGGGTGGTGTCACCGGGTCCGAGGGGTGCCGTCACAGACGCTGATCAGAGGCCCGACCACCGCCCGGCCGGGCGCAATGCCCGGCCGCTGCGGGCGGCAGGTCTGCATACCGTGGATGCGCGAGAACGGCCTCCGCCCCTGGGGCCGGCACGCTGCGAGACCTGTGGGGGCACGGTGACCAGTATCGACGGGGTGGGCATCTTCCGTGGCCTGGACGTCGGCAAGCAGACGCATCACGGCCACGGCCTGACTCCGGCCGGGAAGACGGTGTTCGACAAGCCGCCACCGCATCAGCGTCCTGTTCGCCATGCTCCGCGACGGAACCTTCTACGAACCGGGAAGCCCCCCCGCCGCTTGACGAAAGACACAGAGGCACCCCCCGCGCGGCGGGACCGGCCGGCCGGCTTCAGCACAGCCCCCGCCCCCCGCCCCCCCCCCCCCCCCCCCCCCCCCCCCGGGCGGGCGGCGGGCCGGCCTCCCTCCACCCGGACTGCACCGGGCCGCGCCGACGGCTCCCGCCGACGCCCCCCGTGTGCCCACCCACCGGACCCAACACCGGCTGCCCAGACGGCAGTTCACCTCCCGGGGCCGGCGCCTCCCCGGCACCCCAACACCGCGTCCCGGAACGGCAGTTCACCCTCGCCCCCGGACCTCCCCGGCCAGCCCCCCGGCCAGACCTCCCTGGCGGACCCTCTCTGAGCGGACCTCCTGGTTCCCTGACCGCTCCACGCCCCCGGGACGGCGGCATCCGCGGCGTCCCGGCCGTCCCGGTCCTCCCGTCATCGCGGCCCAGCCCTGCGGCCGCGTCCTGCGCCCCGGGCGGGCCACCGCACGGGCGGGAGGGCCAGGACCGGGGAGCGGCACGGGCCGGGAGAGCCAGGATGGGCGGTCCCAGCCCGGTGCGGTGCGCGGCGCCCCCAAAGGCCCGGGCGCGGTGGTGCCGGCAGCCGACGCAGCCGGCCCGCACGGGCCGTTGCGGGCACCGCCCCTGCGTCCGCCCGGATGCGGTGCCCGCCCTGCCCCTTCCGTCCGCCGGTGAGCCGCTGCGCTGCGCTCCGCCGCCCCGGCCAGTCTTGCCCCCTGTGGGCGGCGCCCTGAGCCCCGTACGGGGAAAAGTGGGCCTGGGCGGGGCCGGCCGTTCGGAAACAGAGGGCGACGCCGCCCGGGAGGGGGGCGATTCCCGCTGCCGGCCCAAGAGCCGGCGCCCCCCTTCCCGGATTCCGGCTTCCGGACGGTACGCGTGAACAAGAAACCGGGCGCCGCGCGTCCGGTTTCCCTATCCGGCCGCCGCACCCTCACGCCGCTTTCCCGGTGTGGCCGCCCGGCCCCGGCGACGGGTAAATGGACGGCTCCGCGCACGGGCCGGCGCAACAGGGGCGCGCCGTCTTCTCGCCGTGTGCAAAACGGCGTGCCGCCCATACGGCAGGAACTGCTGGGAGGGGGGCCGCAAGGATTCCGCTCGATGCCTCCTCGACGAATGGGCGGGCGCGTGGTTGCGGCGGGATACGGCGGGCCTCGTGCATCCGTCGTGGGGTAAGGACAGCGGGCCCCCGCGTGGCGCAATATCGACCGAGCCTCGGGCACCGGTTCGAACGCCGGCTCAAAAGCCGAGTCCAGTTGTCGAGGTACGGGGAAGGAAGCCATGGAGATTCGTGTTCTGGGTCCGCTGAGTGCCGACGTCAACGGGATGTCGATCGTTCCCACGGCCGGGAAGCCGCGCCAGATCCTGGCCCTGCTCGCGCTCTACCCGGGCCGGGTCATGCCCGTGCCCACGCTCATGGAGGAGATCTGGGGCACCGGACTGCCCCAGAGCGCCCTGACCACCCTGCAGACCTACATCCTCCAGCTGCGGCGCCGGCTGGGTACCGCGATGGGGCCCGGCGCTCCGGGCACCGCCAAGGACGTCCTGGCCACCCGGCACGGCGGCTATCTGCTGCAGATACCGGCCGAGGCGGTCGACGTCCACGCCTACGAACGCCTCGTCGCCGAGGGCCAGCAGGCCTTCGAGGACGGCGAGGACGAGCGGGCCGCCCGCACCTACCGCACCGCGCTCAGCCTGTGGCAGGGGCCTCCGCTGGTCGACGTTCCCGTCGGCCCGGTCCTGGAGATCGAGGCGATGCGGCTGGCGGAGAGCCGGCTCGTCACGCGCGAGCGCCGCATCGACGCCGACCTCAGGATCGGCCGGCACGCCGAAGTCACCGCCGAACTCACGGACCTGATCGCCCGCCACCCCGAACACGAGGGGCTGCACTCCCAGGCCATGGTGGCGCTCTACCGCTGCGGGCGGCAGGCCGCCGCGCTCGACGTCTTCCACCGGCTGCGCCGCCGCCTGGTCGACGAGCTGGGCGTGGAGCCCTCGCCGCAGCTGCAGCGGCTGCACCAGGCGATCCTCGCCGTGGACCCCCAGCTCGACCTGGCGTCCGGGCCGCGACGCACCTCTACCTTCGACCTGTACGCGGCCTGACCCGGCGACGGCCCGGCGGCTGCACCGCGTCCGTCAGCGTGCCGGGCCGATGTCCTTCAGCAGCGCGCGCTCCAGCGCGGTCAACGGCACGTCGGGGCGCAGGCGTTCGGGGTGACCCGGCGCAGGCGCGTCCACCAGGCGGGTGTCGGCGCGGGCCGTCTCGCCGGCGAGCTGGACGGCGCCGACGGCGACCATGGACTGCCAGACAGTGGTGGCCAGGGCGCGGGACAGCCGGAGCAGACGCCGGGCGATCGTCATCGGGGCCCCCTTCGGTCGGCGGATCGTCGTGCCACTCCGCTCAGGCTGGAAGCGGCCCCTCGAGGACCGTCTGACGTCCTCTGGACTCCGAGTCGAGCGTTCGGTGACCGGGCTGGAGGTCCCGGCGCAGTGATGGTCGCGGGGGCCGGTGTTCCGTGACCCGACGTGGTGTCACCCGGTGCGGGAAGCGGCCGTGGGACGGGTGTGAGTGGGGCGGGCGCAACTCCTCAGGCGAGCGTGAAGGCCCTGGGCCGGTGTCGGTGTGGGCGGTGGGGGAGTGGCCGGGCTCTGGGCCGGTGTGGGTGTGGGCGGTGGGGGAGTGGCCGGGCTCTGGGCCGGTGCCGGTGTGACGCGGCGGGGGAGCGGCCGGGCCCGGTCTTGGGGTGAGGAGAGCGCCCGGACGAGTGGCCGGGTCGGGTGCGGGGGCGGCGTGGCGTTTGCCCGGCGCGGCCGTCCGGACACCGGTGTGGGGGAGCGGTGCCGCAGGGTGGGGCAGGGAGGTCGTGCCCTAATCGATCCGGCGTCCAGCACGGTCGTCGTTCACGGGGGCGCCCCGTGTTCCGCTGCGGATTCCAGCGGTGTTCGAGAAGCGGACGAGTCGTTCTCCACCGGATCAGGACACAGTCCATGGCGAGCCTGTACCCACAGGCGGGCGGCGTCCACGGCGGCCCGCCCCGCCTTCCGGACGCCGAGACGAGAGAGGTGTGGGGATGTATCTCGCGCCCGTGCACCGCATGGCCCAGCACGCGCAGGTCGACGCCCCCGCCGGCGTGCTCTACGGTCTGATCGCCGACGCGCTGCGCTGGCCCATCTTCCTGCCGCCGACCCTCCATGTCGAACAGCTCGAGTTCGACGGTGAGTCGGAGCGGCTGCGGATGTGGGTCATGGCCAACGGCGAGGTCAAGTCCTGGACCACCCGACGTGTCCTGGACCCGGTGGCGCACCGGGTCGACTTCCGCCAGGAGGTGCTGCCCCGGCCGGTGACCTCGATGGGCGGCAGCTGGACCGTCGAACCGCGAGGCCCCGAGCGGTCGCTCGTCACCCTCAGCAACGACTTCACCGTGACCGACAACGCGCGCGCCGACGTGGACTGGGTGAAGAGGGCCACCACCGCCAACAGCCGGGCCGCCCTCGACAACCTCCGGCAGCTCGCCGAGCGCTGGCGCCGCCTCGACGACCTGGTCCTGTCCTTCGAGGACGCCGTGAGCGTCGACACCCCCGTCGAGCCGGTGTACGACTTCCTGCACCGGTTCGGCGACCGGCCCGACGCGGTACCCGGCGCGAAGGGGATCGACATCGCCGAACGCGGGCCCGGAGTGCAGCTGATGACCGTGGAACTCGACGGCGCCGACGGGACCGCGCGGACGACGGAATCGGTACGGATCGGATTCCCGCACGCCGGGCGCATCGTCTACAAGGACATCAGGGACACCGAGGAGCCGGCGCTGCTCGCCGCGCACGCGGGGGAATGGTCGGTCGAACCCAACCCCTGGGGCGCGGGGGTCACCGTCGTCGCGCGGCACCACGCGGTCCTCGACGAGGACGGTGTCCGCGAGCGGTACGGCGACGGCGTGGACGCGGTACGCCTCGCACGTAAGGCCCTGCGCTCCCGGCTCGCCCGGGAGAGCGGCGTCGCGCTGCGGCTGGCCAGGGAGCACGCCGAGTGCGCGCCGGCCCGCCGGGCCTGAGCCGCACCGCCTCCCCCCGGGCCGCACCCCTCCCGCTCATCGCGCTGTTCTTGCCCCTCCGCCCCCGCCGGACGGGCCGACGTTGGAGGTCGCACGTGAACGACAGTCTCACCGCGGGTTCCGGCACGACCGTGGCCGCGGGTGTGACCGCTCACGCCCGGGTCCCGCGGGTCTTTGGTGACGGAGCCGCCCGGGCCCGGTACCTCGAGGACCTGCTCGGCGACCCCTTCGCCGACGGCAACCCGCACGGCCAGCAGGCGCTGCTCGCCGCCGACGAACGGCGCGAGGTACCCGCCGCCACCGAAGACCTGCTCGGCCGCTTCAAACTGGCCGCCGAGTTCGTGCCCACCGTCCTGGGCGGCCGCTTCACCGGCGTCGAGGCACTCACCCAGGTGCTGCGGCCGGTCTTCCGCAGGGACGTCGCGCTCGGCTTCGGCGCCGGGGTGACCGCCCTGTTCGCGGCGTCCGTGGTGTGGACCGCGGGCGACGAGCGCCAGCGCCGGGACACCGCGTCGCTGCTGCTCGGCGGCGGCCGGATCACGATCCTGCACCGCGAGTTCGCCCACGCCAACGCGATCCTGCGCGGCGAGTACACCGCACGGCCCGCGCCCGACGGCTACGTGGTCGACGGCCGCAAGGACGTCGTCATCAACGCCGACCGCGCCGACACCTTCGTCGCCTACGTCCGCACCGCGCCCGGCGACGGCCCGGACAGCCACTCCGTGTTCCTGCTCGAGAGCGGCAGGCTGCCGGCGCACGCCGTGCACCGGCTGCCCCGCGCCCGCACCCACGGCATGCGCGGCGCACACTACGCGGGGCTGCGGCTCGAGGACTGCCCGGTGCCCGCCGACGCCCTGGTGGGAGAGCGGGGCGAGGGCGTCAGCCTCTCCCTGCGCACCTTCCAGGTCAGCCGGGCGCTGGTGTCCGGCGGTGCTCTGGTCGGCGGAATGGACAGCGCGCTGCGCTACGCCGTCCGGGCCGTCAGCGAGTCCCGGCGCGGCCTGACACTGCGCGGCCGCCGCGGCCGGGTGCTCGCCGGAGTCTTCGCCGACCTGCTCGCCTGCGACAGCCTCGCCGTCACCGGTCTGCGGCTGCTCGACCTGGCGCCCGAGCACGCACTGGTTCCCTCCGCCGCCGTCAAGTACGCCGTGTCGGCACTGCTCCATGAGGACCTCGACGAACTCGCCGCGGTGCTCGGTGCGCGCGGGTACGACCGCGGCCCCGCCTACGGCGGCTTCCAGAAACTCGTGCGCGACCTCCCGGTGGCCGGGCTCGGACACGCCGGCACCGCCGACACCCAGGCCGTGCTCGTCCCCCATCTGCGCACCCTCGCCCACGCGGCCCGCGACGCAGACAACGGACAGGAAGCACCCGGCGCCCTCTTCACCCCGGGTGCCGGGCGCAGCGCGCTCGACTTTAGACGGCTCGACGCAAAACCCCGCGATCCGCACAGCGGCTGCGACGGTCTGCTCGCCGTACTGCCCGGCGCCGCCGCCCGGCTCGACGGCACGCGGGACCGCGGCCCCAGGTGGGCCGCGCTCGCCGACCTCGCCCGCGCCTTCGCCGCCGAGGTGCACAGCCTCGCCCAGCGGTGCGCCACCCTCCTGGGGCGCCCGGACACCGGGGCGCTCGCACCGGCCGCGTACGTCCTCGTCGACCGGTACTGCCTGCTGCTCGCGGCCGCGTCCTGCCTCGGGGTCCGCGAGAACGCCGGCCTCGGCACCCCGGACGGCGGCCTGCTCGCCGAGCCCGAGTGGGCGCTGATCGCCCTGACCAGGTTCGGCCGCCGCCTCGGACTGGACGTGCCTGACCTGCCGGACGGCATCACCCAGGAGCTGGCGGCCCGGCTCGTGGACCGGTACCGCGACGGGCGCAGCTTCGACCTCTACGGGATGCGGCTCGCGTGAGGCCCCCACTGGGCAGAAACGATCCGGCCCGGGATGCCGGCCGGCCCGGGAGCCGGCCGCCGGACCCGCAGGACGACGCTGGGAGGCGAACACCATGAACCACAGGGAGCCTGTGGCCGCACGCGGGGACGACGGCCGCGTCACGGACGACATCGACTCCCGTGACGCCGTGGGCGTCCTCGACACCCTGCGGCGTCTGAGCGCACTGGGCGTCGTCGCCACCGCGCACGGTTCCGCCGTCGCGCCGCCCGTGCACATCCCGCGCCCGGACAGCTCCTGGCTGCGCATACGCGAGGACCTCCTGGAGCGCGGGACCACGGTGGCGTACGCGACGTGGACCGAGTGGTTTCCCGCGGTGCTCACCACGCCGCGCCTCGAGGCGCTGCTGGGGCGGGACTGGAACCGCTACACCGGCACGAACGACCCCGCCGTCCGCAGCCGGTTCGCCGCTTCCCGGCTGCTCATCAAGTACACCGCGGCGGCCGCGCTCGGCATCCGGCCCGAGGACATCGACATCGCCTACCGTCTCGGCGGCCGCCCCTACCTGCGCGGCCTCGACCAGGTGGAGGTCGCGCTGACGCACACCGGTGAGCTGATGGCCGTCGGGATCAGCCGGATGGGCCGGATCGGACTGGACGCCGAGTGCGCGGACCGGCGCTTCGACCTGGACCTGATGCTCGGCCGGATGTGCACGCCGGCCGAGGTGGCCGAACTCGACGCGCTGTCCGCGCAGCAGCGGGCGGCGTGCGTGCTGCGGCTGTGGACCCTGAAGGAGGCGTACACCAAGGCGCTCGGGCAGGGCATGCGGCTCGCCTTCACCGAGTTCGGCTTCGGCCTCGCCCTCGGCGGCCTGCGCACCCCCGACGGTGCCGCGGCACTCGGCGACGAGTGGGCGTTCGCCACCCATCCGGTGCTCGGCCGCTACCTGATCAGCGCGGCCTGCCACGACGCCGGGCTCGACCCGGCCGGGGACACCTCGGTCACCACCATGCTGGACCCGCGCCTGCTCACGGCGATGACCCCGCCCGGGGAGGAGGGCCCGGCCGTGGACATCTGAGCCCCGCGGTGATCAGCCCCGTACGGGGGGCTCGCCCTCGGTGAACAGGACCCGGAACGACAGCTCGCCGATCCGCCACCCGGCAGCCGTCCTGCGGGCCTCGCCGGAGGCGAGCGTCCCCGCACGAAAGAGCGGCGGCCGGTCCCCGCCCGGGTGATGCACGTGCGTGGTCAGCACGTTGGCGCGGAACACCGCGCTGTCCCCGGTGACGGTCACCACCGCCGGCGAGCCCAGGTGCTGGGTGCGCGCGAACGCCGCGAGCGAGGCGCGGTGCCACTCGGCGAGTCCGGCGCACCCCTGGTGGCGGCTCATCGGGAAGGCGACGGTCGCGTCCTCGGTGAACAGGCTCCGGGCCCACGCGTCGTCGGGCTCCTCGTCGTCGAGCGTGACCAGATAACGGCCCATGAGTTCGGCGACCACTGCGGCGTCCGCGGAATCGGCGGCCGCGGCCGAATCGGCGGGCAAGAGAGGGGAAGTCACCGCTCGAGCATGGCGCCGGGCGCGGCCGGCGGACCAGCACCCTGCCAGAGATCTGACATTACCGGCGAAGTTCTGTAATGGATTGCGCAAAGCCTGTACCGGACTCGCTTTACCGTTCCTCCATGGTCCGGCAATACTCATCAAACACCAGTCGGAAGAGGGAAGATGGACACCTTTGACGCGGACGTGATCGTAGTAGGAGCAGGGCCCACCGGACTCATGCTCGCGGGCGAGTTGAGTCTCCATGGAGTCTCCGCCCTGGTCGTGGACCGGCTTGCCGAACCCATCAAGGAATCCCGCGCCCTCGGCTTTTCCGCGCGCACGATCGAGGAATTCGCACAGCGTGGACTCATATCCCGGCTCGGCGATGTCGACGTCATTCCGTTCGGTCATTTCGGTGGAGTGCCGCTCGACTACCGGGTCATTGCGAACGGCTCGTACGGAGCCCGCGGAATCCCCCAGTCGCGGACCGAGGGCATGCTCGCCGGCTGGATCGCGGAGCGCGGTGTCGAGGTGCGCCGCGGAGTCGAGGTCACCGGCGTCGAACAGGACGACGACGAGGTCCGCGTCCACGTGGCCACCGCCGAGGGCACCGGCACGCTCCGCGCCCGCCACGTCGTCGGCTGCGACGGCGCCCGCAGCGTCGTGCGCACCAGCGCCGGGATCGACTTCGACGGCACCGCGCCCACCGTCGAACTGCGCTTCGCCGACATCGCCGGCGTACAGCTGCGCCCGCGCTTCAGCGGCGAGCCGGTGCCCGGCGGCATGGTCATGGTGCTGCCGCTCGGTCCGGACCGCAGCCGCGTCATCTACTACGACCGCGCACAGCCGATGCGCACCGGCCAGGGCCCGATCACCTTCGACGAGGTCGCCGAGGCGTTCCACCGCCTGTCCGGCGAGGACATCAGCGGCGCCACACCGCTGTGGGTCTCCTCGACCACCGATGTCAGCCGGCAGGCCACCCAGTACCGCAAGGGCCGCGTCTTCGTCGCCGGCGACGCCGCCCACATCCACCTGCCGATCGGCGCCCAGGGCATGAGCGCCGGCATCCAGGACGCCGTCAACCTCGGCTGGAAGCTCGCGCTGGACGTCAAGGGCCTGGCCCCCCAGGGGCTGCTCGACAGCTACCACTTGGAGCGCCACCCGGTCGCAGCCCGCATCCTCGCCAACACCCTCGCCCAGCGCACCCTTTACCTCGGCGGCGAGGAGGTCGCGCCGCTGCGGCAGGTCTTCGCCGAGCTGGTGCGGCACGAGGAGGTACAGCGCCACCTGGTGGGCATGGTCACCGGGCTCGACATCCGCCACGACGTCGGATGCGACCGCCACCCGCTGCTGGGCCGCCGCCTGGAGGACAAGCAGGTCACCCGGGACGGCGTGAAGCAGGGCGTCTTCTCCTTCCTGCAGCCGGGCCGTGGCCTGCTGCTCGACCTCACCGGGAGCGAGGATCTGCGTGCCGCCGGCCACGGCTGGTCCGACCGCGTGGACACCGTCACCGTGCAGGACGCCGAAGACGGCCTCGGCGCCGTGCTCGTCCGTCCCGACGGCTACATCGCCTGGGTGGGCGCCGCCGGTGAGGGACCGGCCGCCGGTGCCACGGGCATGCCGCTCACCGACGCGCTCGCCCGCTGGTTCGGCCCCGCCGCCTGACCGGTCCTTTTGACCGCACACACGTATCCCGAGGAAGCGAAGGAACCATGCCGATCATCTCCACCGAGGACAACTACCTGACCGTCCTCAACCTGTTCACCACCGACACCCCCGAGCACCAGGAGCAGCTGCTCACCGAGATGGGCAAGATCGTCGACACGGCTGCCTACGAGGGATGGATCTCCTCGACCGTGCATGCCGGGCAGGACACCCCCGGCACCGCCAACCTGATCCAGTGGCGCAGCGGCGAGGACCTGGAGAAGCGTTACGCCGGCGACGAGTTCAAGCACCGCACACTGCCCGTCTTCCGCGAGATCACCACGGCCATCCGGCTGCTGCAGAACGAGATCGCCTTCTCCCAGGCCCACCCCGGTCTCGGCGGCCGCGTCGAGGTCTCGCCGGGGCGCGACGACTACACGGCCATCGAGGTCCACCGGGTCGCCGAGGCCGACCAGGCCGAGCTGGTCAAGCTCCTGGGCGAGGGCCAAAAATGGCTGGTGAACGTCCCCGGCTACCGCTCGCACAGTGTCTTCAAGGGGCTGCGCGCCATGTTCGTCGAGGGCGCCTTCGCCGTCGTCTACTCCCAGTGGGACAGCAAGGAGAGCTACGAGGCGTTCCGCGACCTGCCCCACGCGCGCAAGCCCAAGCCGCGGCAGACCAACGACGAGCGCATCGCCGAGCTGCAGATCGCGTGCGACGCGAACACCTACCGCGTCGTGCACACGCGCGCCGCGGGCGAGTAACCCGGCCCGCGCACCGGGTGGCGCGCGCCGGCCCTACGGCGTCGGCCGCCGGCCGGCACCCGTGCCCCGCGCACCCCATCGGACCCGCCAAGGAGCGAGAACTATGCACAGCACGCTGATCGTGGCCCGCATGGCGCCCGGCTCGAGCGCGGACGTCGCCGAACTGTTCGCCGAGTTCGACGCGACCGACATGCCGCACCGGATGGGCACCCGGCGGCGCCAGCTGTTCGCCTTCAACGGCCTCTACTTCCACCTCCAGGACTTCGACGAGGACAACGGCGGCGAGCTGATCCAGGGCGCCAAGGACGACCCGCGCTTCGTGCGGATCAGCGACGACCTCAAACCGTTCATCGACCCCTACGACCCCGCGACCTGGCGCTCCCCGGCCGACGCCATGGCACGGCGCTTCTACCGGTGGGAGGCGTCCGCCTGAGCGGACGGCACACCACCGGCGGGCCGCCGGCCGGCCTGTGCGCACCAGAAACGATCAGCTGGGGCGCGCCACCGCCCCGAGACCGAAGGAAGCACCCCATGGCCAGTATCCAGTTCACCCTCGACGACCTCCGGCGCATCCTTCTCGAGGCCGCGGGTGCGGACGAGAACGTCGACCTCGACGGAGACATCCAGGACACCACGTTCGCGGTCCTCGGCTACGAGTCCATCGCGCTGCTGGAGACCGGCGGCCGCATCGAGCGCGAGTACAACATCGTCCTGGACGACGACGACCTCGGCGACGACATCACGCCGCGCGACCTGCTCGACATCGTCAACGCCCAGCTGTCCCTGCCCGGGGCCCGGGCCGCCTGAAAGGGAGCACCCCATGTCCGACTCCACCCGCAGGGTCGCCCTCGTCACCGGTGCGACCAGCGGCATCGGCCTGGAAGTCGCCCGGCTGCTGGCGCACCAGGGACACCAGGTGTTCATCGGCGCGCGCGACGCGGACAACGTCGCCCACACCGCCAAAGCGCTGCGCGAGGAGGGCCTCGACGTGGACGGCCGGCAGCTCGACGTCCGCGACGCCGCCTGTGTCAAGGAGTTCGTGCTCGGTGCCGTCGCCGCGTTCGGCACCGTAGACGTGCTCGTCAACAACGCCGGCCGCTCCGGCGGCGGTCCCACCGCGGACATCACCGACGAGCTGTGGAACGACGTCATCGACACCAACCTCAACAGCGTGTTCCGGATGACCCGTGAGGTCCTGACCACCGGCGGCATGCGCGCCAAGGACCGCGGCCGGATCATCAACATCGCCTCCACCGCCGGCAAGCAGGGAGTCGTCCTCGGCGCCCCCTACTCGGCCTCCAAGCACGGGGTCGTCGGCTTCACCAAGGCCCTCGGCAACGAACTCGCGCCGACCGGCATCACCGTCAACGCCGTCTGTCCCGGATACGTCGAGACGCCGATGGCCCAGCGGGTGCGGCAGGGCTACGCCGCGGCGTACGACACCAGCGAGGACGAGATCCTCAAGAAGTTCCAGGCCAAGATTCCGCTCGGCCGCTACTCCACGCCCCAGGAGGTCGCGGGCCTCGTCGGCTACCTCGCCTCCGACACCGCGGCGTCCATCACGTCCCAGGCACTCAACGTCTGCGGCGGCCTCGGCAACTTCTAGGCCGCCCGCCCACCGGGAGCCCGCGCTCCCGCCGTCCGCACAGCCGGTACCGCCGAGGAGAAGCCGTCATGACGACTCGTGAGGTCGAGCACGAGATCACCATCAGCGCGCCTGCCGCCGCCGTCTACCGTCTCCTCGCCGAGGTGACCAACTGGCCGCGGATCTTCCCGCCCACCATCCACGTCGACCGCGAGGAGACCGGCGGCGACCAGGAGCGCATCCGCATCTGGGCCACCGCCAACGGTGAGCCCAAGACCTGGACCTCGCACCGCACCCTCGACCCCGAGGCCCTGCGCATCACCTTCCGCCAGGAGGTGCCGGCACCGCCGGTCGCCGCCATGGGCGGCACCTGGATCGTCGAACCCCTCGACGAGGGCACCTCGCGCGTCAGGCTCCTGCACGACTACCGGGCCATCGACGACGACCCCCACGACCTGCTGTGGATCGAGCGGGCCGTGGACAGGAACAGCACCAGTGAACTGACCGCGCTGAAGGAGAACGTCGAGCGCGTCCACGCCGCCGACGCGCAGGAACTGACCTTCTCCTTCACCGACACCGTGACGATCCACGGCTCGGCCAAGGACGCCTTCGCCTTCGTCAACGAGGCGGGGCTGTGGCCGCAGCGGCTGCCGCACGTGGCCCGTGTCCGCTTCACCGAGGACACCCCGGGCCTCCAGGAGTTGGAGATGGACACCCGCGCCAAGGACGGCTCCACGCACACGACGAAGTCCTACCGGGTCGTCCTGGGCCACCACCGCATCGCCTACAAGCAGGTCACGCTGCCGGCCCTGATGACCCTGCACACCGGAGTGTGGACCTTCGAGGAGACCGAGGACTCGGGTACCACGGCCAGCTCCCAGCACACCGTCACCCTCAACACGGACAACATCGCCCGGATCCTCGGCCCCGAGGCGACCGTCGCCGATGCCCGGGCCTATGTGCACGGCGCGCTCAGCACCAACAGCCTCGCCACCCTCGGCCACGCCAAGGACCACGCGGAGCGGAACCGCTGACATGGCCGGCGCCCCGCACCCTAACGGCCGGTCTTCGCGCACCGGGCCCGCCGAGACGGTCGACACCCAGGTGATCGTCGTCGGCGCGGGCCCCGTCGGCCTGCTGCTCGCCGGTGAACTGGCGCTGCGCGGCATCCAGGTGACCCTCGTCGAGCGGCGCCACGGCCCGACCACGGAGTCCCGGGCCTCCACCCTGCATGCCCGCACCATGGAACTGCTGGACAGCCGGGGTCTGCTCGCGGACCTCGGCAGCCCGCCGTGCGAGCCGCGCGGTCACTTCGGCGGCATCCCCCTCGACCTGACCCTGCCCGGTCCCTACCCCGGACAGTGGAAGGTGCCGCAGACCAGGACCGAGGCGGTCCTGGAGGAGTGGGCCCTCGGCCTCGGCGCCGACCTCAGATGCGGCCACACCCTGCACGCCGTGCGGGACCTCGGCTCCCACGTCGTGGCGGCCGCCACCAGCCGCCACGGCACCCGTGTCACCCTGCGCGCCGCCCACCTCGTCGCCTGCGACGGCCAGGACTCCACGGTGCGCAGCCTGGCCGGCGCCGGTTTCCCCGGCACCCCGGCCGCCCGCGAGCTGCTGCGCGCCGACGTCGAGGGCGTCGACATTCCGAACCGGCGCTTCGAACGCCTCCCCGGCGGCCTCGCCGTCGCCGCCCGCAACCCCGCCGGCGTGACCCGCGTGATGGTGCACGAGTTCGGTGCCGCGGTCCGCGAACGCGCCGGCGCCCCGGACTTCGACGAGCTGGCGGCCGCCTGGAAGCGCGTCACCGGGGAGGACATCACCGGCGCCACCCCGCTGTGGGTGGGCCACTTCGACGACGAGAACCGGATCCTGGCCCGCTACCGGCACGGCCGCGTCCTGTTCGCCGGGGACGCCGCCCACCGGCAGATGCCCATCGGAGGCCAGGCACTCAACCTCGGCCTCCAGGACGCCTACAACCTCGGCTGGAAGCTCGCCGCCGCCGTCGACGGCACCGCACCCGCCGCTCTCCTCGACAGCTACGACACCGAACGCGCCGCCGTCGGCGCCGCCGTCCTCGGCAACATCCGGGCCCAGGCCCTGCTGCTGCTCGGCGGCCCCGAGGTGGAACCGCTGCGCACGGTCCTCGCCGAACTCGTCGCCCACGAGGAGGTGCGTGCCCCTCTCGCCGCAATGATCAGCGGCCTCGACGTCCGCTACGACGTCGGGGGACCCGAGCACCCACTGCGGGGGGCGCGGCTGCCGCACGTGCGGCTGCGCGTCGGCGAGATCGTCTGCACCACGGCCGAACTGCTGCGCTCCGGGCGCGGGCTGCTCCTGGGTCTCGGCGCCCCGCCGCCGCGGCTCGACGCCACCGCGGCCGGCCGTGTCGACACGGTCACCGCGCACCCGGCCCCCGGCTCACCGCTCGAACGGACACCGGCCCTGCTGGTCCGGCCCGACGGCCACGTCGTCTGGGCGGGCGGCAGGGACGGGAACGGGCTCGCCGAGGCGGCCGGGCGGTGGTTCGGCATTGCCTGAGCCGTTCGTCCCCGGACCGGACACTTCCCGCCCTCGCACGCCCCCGCCGAGCACGGACCACTGAAGATGAGAGGGATTTGACCACCATGCAGGACACCACGATGGACGCCGACGTCATCGTCGTAGGCGCAGGCCCGACCGGACTGATGCTCGCGGGCGAACTGCGCCTGGGCGGGGCGGAAGTGATCGTCCTCGACAAGCTGCCCGAGCCCACCGGCCAGTCCCGCGGCCTGGGATTCACCGCCCGCGCGATGGAGGTCTTCGACCAGCGCGGGCTGCTGCCGCGCTTCGGGCAGGGCGAGACCCTGGAGGTCAGCCCCGTCGGCCACTTCGGCGGGGTCCAGTTCGACTTCACCGCCCTTCAAGGCGCCCACTTCGGTGCCCGCGGTATCCCGCAGAGCCAGACCGAGGCCGTCCTCGCCGCATGGGCCACCGACCTCGGTGCCGAGATCCGCCGCGGGTACGAGGTCCTCGCCGTCGCCGACGGCTTCCTGGACGGCGACCACGTCGAGGTCACCGTGGGCACCGCGGACGGCGTGCGGCAGCTGCGCGCGCCCTACCTGGTGGGCTGCGACGGCGGCAAGAGCACGGTGCGCAAGCTCGTCGGCATCGACTTCCCCGGGACCGAGGCCACCCGGGCGATGTTCCTCGCCGACGTGACCGGCCTCGACCTCAAGCCCCGCTACCTCGGCGAGACCCTTCCCAACGGCATGGTGATGGCCGCCCCGCTGGGCGAGGGCGTGCACCGCATCATCGTGTGCCCGCACGGCGCCGCCGCCCGCAGCGCCGACGACACCGTCACCTTCGAGGAGGTCGCCAAGGCCTGGGAGCACATCACCGGCGAGGACATCAGCGGCGGCGGCGCCGAGTGGGTCAGCTTCTTCAGCGACGCGACCCGCCAGGCCGCCCAGTACAGACGCGGCCGCGTGCTGCTGGCCGGCGACGCCGCGCACATCCACCTGCCCGCCGGCGGCCAGGGCCTGAGCACCGGCGTCCAGGACGCCGCCAACCTCGGCTGGAAGCTCGCCGCCGTCGTCACCTCACGCGCCGACGAGGCCCTCCTCGACACCTACCACGCCGAGCGCCACCCCGTCGGGCGCCGCCTGCTGATGAACACCCGCGCCCAGGGCATGGTCTTCCTCGGCGGCGACCAGGCCGAGCCGCTGCGCCGGATCATCACCGAGCTGACCGGCCACGACACGGTCCGCCGCCACCTCGCGGGCATCGTCTCCCACCTCGACATCCGCTACGACGGCATCGACGGCAGCGAGCCCGGCGACGGCGGGAGCACGCACCCGCTCCTCGGGCGCCGCCTCGGCAAGACGCCGCTGACCGGGCCCGACACAGAGACCGACACCTTCGCCCTGCTGCACGCCGGACACGCTGTCCTGCTCGACCTCGTCGGCGACCCCGGCCTGCGCGAGGCCGCCGCGCCCTGGGCCGGCCGCGTCGACGTCGTGACCGTCACCGCCCGCACGGCCGACCGCGGTGCCGTGTTCGCGGGCGCACAGGCGGTGCTGGTCCGGCCTGACGGACACGTCGCGTGGACCGGCGCCGGCGCCGTGGACGGCCTCGCCACCGCCCTCGCCCGCTGGTTCGGCGAGCCCGCCGGACACTGACGTACGCAGTGAGGGGTGCCGCCCAAACCAGCGGGCGGCACCCTCACTGCTGCGCCAGAGCTACCGGGACTGTTCGCAGTGCAGCGGGCTTCAGCCCGGTGGTGAAGCGAATCTGAGAGCTGCTCTGACCTCAGCTGTGTGCACGGATCCGCATCGTTCACCTCAGCCCAGGTCAGAGCGGCCGGTTCTGCTGCTCGATGTACTGCTTCACGATGCTGGGCGGTGCGCCGCCGACGGAACCGGCGAAGTACGAGCCGGACCAGAGTCGTTGTGCCCGCCAGTAGTGGCGGACGAGGTCGGGGAACTCCTGGCGCAGCCGCCGGGAAGAGACGCCCTTGAGGCTGTTGACCAGCTTGGACACGGCGACCTTCGGCGGGAAGTTCACGAGCAGGTGGACGTGGTTGTTCTCGCCGTTGAACTCGACCAGCTCGGCCTCGAAGTCCTCGCACACGGCCCGCATGATCTCCTCGCACCGCGTCAGGTGTCGATCGGCGAAGACCTTGTGCCGGTACTTCGTCACGAAAACCAAGTGGACATGCATGCGGAAAACACAGTGACGACCAGTACGAACATTCTCATCAATACCCATAAACCAATTGTGTACCGTGATCCGCGTGCAGCTTCGGTACAGCTTCCGTCTGTACCCGAGCGCCGGTCAGCGCAGCGCGTTGGCGAGGGCGTTCGGGTGTGCGCGGGTGGTCTACAACGACGCGCTCCGCGCTCGGGAGACCGCCCGCAGCGAAGGCATGCCGTTCCCGAAGGCCGGGGACCTGTCGAAGGCGCTCATCACCGAGGCGAAGAACACCCCGGAGCGGGCCTGGCTCGGCGAGGTGTCGGCGGTCGTCCTCCAGCAGTCCCTCCGCGACCTGGACACCGCGTACAAGAACTTCTTCGACGGGCTCAAAGGCAAGCGCCCCCGTATGGGCGCACCCCGGTACAAGTCGCGGAAGGACACCCGGCAGGCCGTCCGGCTTACCGCGAACGCCCGCTGGTCGATCACGACCGGCGCAAAGCTGCGTCTGCCGAAGATCGGCGACGTCAAGGTGAAGTGGTCGCGGACGCTGCCCTCCGTGCCGTCGACGGTGACGGTGGTCAAGGACAGTGCGGGCCGGTACTTCGCGAGCTTCGTCGTGAAGACCGGCCCGGAGGAAGCCCTTCCCGAGGTCACACCCGAGCTGGGCATCGATCTCGGGCTCGGGCACTTCGCGGTCCTCTCCGACGGGACGAAGGTCGACAGCCCGCGCTTCCTGCGCCGCGCCGAGAAGCGCCTGAAGAAGGCACAGCGCGCCCTCTCCCGCAAGGAGAAGGGCTCCAGCAACCGGGACAAGGCCCGGATCAAGGTCGCTCGCGCACACGCGAGGGTGGCCGACGCACGCCGCGAGTTCCACCACCAGCTCTCCACGAAGCTGATCCGCGAGAACCAAGCGGTCGCCGTGGAGGACCTGGCGGTGAAGGGACTCGCCCGCACGCGCTGGCCAAGTCCGTCCACGACGCCGGATGGTCGGCGTTCGTGAACATGCTGGAGTACAAGGCCGCACGGTACGGGCGCACCTTCGTGAAGACCGGCCGCTTCGAGCCGACCTCCCAGGTGTGCTCGCAGTGCGGCGTGAAGGACGGCCCGAAGCCGCTGCACGTCCGTGTGTGGACGTGTGGGGCGTGCGGGTCGGTCCTGGACCGGGACATCAACGCGGCGGTCAACGTCGCCAAGGCGGCCGGACTGGCCGTGTCAGCCTGTGGAGCGCAGGTAAGACCGGGACTCGTCCCGGCACCGCGCAGCGAAGCAGGAACCCACCCGACACCGCAGCCTTCAACGCCGCGGTAGGCGGGAATCGCCGTCCTTCAGGGCGGCGAGGATGTCAACGGAGACTGGCCTCCACCACCGAGATCGCCGCGGGCGTCTGCACCACCCGCTCCAGCCGGAAGCCGGCCTTCGCCAGCAGTTCCCCGTACTGCCCGGCCGTCCGCTCCCGGCCGCCCACCAGCAGCATCAGCCACAGGTCGACCAGCTTCGAGGAGTGCGCGGCGTTCGGCTTGTCGGGCACGACCATCTCCATCAGCAGCAACCGTCCGCCCGGCCGCATAGCGGCCCGCACGTTGCGCAGGATGCGCAGGGCCTGCTCCTCGGGCCAGTCGTGCACGATGTGCTTGAGCACATAGGCGTCCCCGCCCCCGGGCACCGGCCCGAACAGATCGGCGGACACCACCTCGCACCGGTCGGCGACCCCCTGCCCGGCCAGGTAGTCGGCCGCACCGTTCTCGTCCACCCGGGGATCGGCCAGGATGCCGCGCACGCCCGGCGACTTCCCCAGGATCCCGGCGAGCAGCTCGCCGCGGCCCGCGCAGAAGTCGACGACCGTGCCGAAGCGCGAGAAGTCGTACGCCGCGAGAACCGGCTCGGTCTCGGTGGCGGACATCGCGCCCATGCCCTTCATGAACACCTCGCCGTACTCCGGCTTGGCCTCCATGAACTCGAAGGCGGTCATACCCCGCAGCTTCGGCAGGCTCGGCTCGCCGGTGCGCACCGCGTCGACGAAGTGCGACCAGTCCTCCCAGTGGATCGGGTGGCCCATGAGCCGGGCGATGCCGCGCATCGACATCGGCGCGTCCTCGAGCAGCGCCGCCCCCATCGGGGACATCTCGAAGGAGCCGTCCCCGCGCTCGGCGAACACGCCGTTCGAGGCGAGCAGCCGCATCAGCCGCTGCAGGGTCTGCGGATGGGCGCCGACGCGCTCGGCGAGCCGTTCGGCGGACAGCGGACCGTCTCTCAGCGCTTCGGCCACGCGCAGTTCCGCGGCGGCGTAGAGGGCCTGGCTGAGCATGGCGCCCTGGACCATCTCGAGCAGCGAGAACGGTGCCGGGGCCAGCTTGCGTGCCAGCCGCTGCAGACCGGTACGCACGCCTTCGACGACCCGCACGACGCGGGCGGGCGGCAGGGGCATGGGTTCCTCCGTGGTGGGCGGCGGGCGGCCGGACGGCTTGCCCGCGGGCGGGCGGGTCGACGCGCAGCGGACGCGACGGTCCGCGTGCACGAAGGACACCAACGGTCCGGCGGCGCGCACGGGCCGCGCTCGCAGCCGACTCGAGCGGACGTCGCGGCCCTCCAGTTGGTCCCCACCCGCGCTCCGGGGGCAGTCGAGGCAGCCCGGTGACGATCGGGACCGTCCGGCTCGGCTTGGCCGAGCAGAGTCCCGGAGGGGGCCGATCCCGTGAAGAAGCTTGCTTCGTCCGCCGCGCTGTCGGAGCGCGCCGATCGCATCGCCGCACGCTCTCGCGCCGGCAACTGGAAGAAGCCCCCGCGACGCATCGAGGCGTCCGAGTGCATCACCTGCGACAGCTGCCTGCGCGGCTGCCCCGCGGAGTTCGGCGCGATCTTCGACCGGGGCCTGGACGTGGTGATCGTCCCGGAGCTGTGCTCGGGCTGCCCCGCCTGCGTGCTCGAGTGCCCGGTCGACTGCATCTACGTCGACGAGGACTGGACCCCGACCGACGACGCGCTGTGGAACCACGTCGAACTCACCGCCGCGAGGGCCGCATGAAGGAGCCCGCGGGGCGCCCCGAATCCCGCCGCGCCGCCAACGCGAGGAAGCGAATCAGCCGCCGTCCCAGCCGGCTCGGCACCCCCGCCGGCAGCACGGCCAAGCCGGACCGGGTGAGCGACCCCGACGCGGGGTTTTCCGGGCTGCTGCGACGCGTGTGGCGACGGGCGAGCGAGGCCGGGGACCCGCGAGCCGCGCTCGACGTCCTGCTCACCCTCGACGGACACGTCCCCGCGGACGTCCCGTTGCGGGCCCTGAACCGTGCGGAACAGGCGGCCCTCCTCGCGCTGTTCGGCCTGAGCTGGCGTGACCCGGACGACCTCGGTGACAGCCCCGCCGACTCGCCCGGGGCCCGTGCGGCAGCGCCCGCGCGATCGGCCTCCCGTCTGTCCGGACGCCCCGCCTTCCTCGGCGAGATCGGGCTCACCACCAACGGCCGCATCGCCCTGCGCACGCCCGGCGCCCGCCCCCTGGACCCCCGCGACCTGGTCGGCGGAGTGCTCCGCGTGCCGTACGACCGCGCCGCGCTCGCCGCCTACCGGCGCGAACTCGAGCGCGCCCGGCAGCACAGTGCCGACAGCGTCGCCGACTGCCGCTTGTGGCTGGCCGGGCAGGGTCCCGAGGGCCGGGCCGCGCTGGTCGACCAGGCCCGGGAGGCGGCGCTGCGCACCGCACCGTTCGTCCTCCACCAGGAGGACACGCAGTACACGAACTTCCGGGGGCAGAACACGCTGACCGGCAAGACCCTGTGGCCCGGCCACCCCGACTGCGCGCTGAGCGCGCTGCAAGACCTCCCGTTCGACCTGTGGTCGGACCAGGACGTCCAGCTCGTCGTCTGCCTGACCCTGCTCATCCACTCGGCCGGCTTCGGACGGATCGAAGAGGCCAACGGCACCCAGCTGACCGTCGACCACGTCGCGTACACGCTGGAGCGGGTGCGCCGCGCCTACAACGCCGTACCCGGGCCCGAACCCGTGCCCGCGGCGGCCTCGCGGCGCGTCGCCGACCTGGACCGGCTCGCCGTGGCGCTGCGCGAGCGACGCCGGGAGCTGGGTGGGCGCGCCCAGTTGTACCGCGAGATCCACGGGGTCCTGATGCACAAGGTGGAACGGGTGGCCGCTCCTGCGGGGCCCGTCGCCGGGGCCCGCGAGGACGCCGTCGCCGAACGCCTGCGCGCGAGGCTGCCGCTGGCCGGCGGCACGCTCGCCGAACTCGGCCGGGAGCTGGCCGCCGCGCCCGGCTGGCTCGCCGAACCGCACGGAGCCTTCGGCACCGGCCTGGAGTCCCTGGTGTACGAGACCGTGGCCGCCACCGTCGACGCCTTCGGTGCCGACTTCGCGATGAGCCGCGGCATGCGCTCACTGCCGGACCTGGTGCGCGCGCTGCGCGGCGGGAGCTGGGCGGAGATCTGCGACTGGGACATCACGCACTTCTTCTGCTGCGTGGTGCCGCGGCCGGCGGCCGCCGCCCACTTCGGCGGCTCCGAAGCCGCACTCGCCGACGCCGCCTGGGCGATGTCCTCGCGCATGCAGTACAACTCCTGGCACTTCGTCGCCGGCAATCTGCCCAGGGTGCCCGAGGTGGTGGCCCGCGACCACTTCGTGCCGCCCCTCATCCCGGACGTCGCGTTCTTCTCGGACCAGCACCACCACGGGCACGTCAGCAACAACGTGCGCTTCTCGCTGCGCTCCCCGCAGTCCGTCGAGGTCGACGGCCGCCGCTTCGACGGCTTCATGGACCTCAGACTGCTGCGCTGCGCCGGGGACCCGTTCGGCGAGCAGGACCTGCTCGCCGCCCACCGGGTGTCGGGGTTCATCGCCCGCGCCACCTCGCTGGCCGCCGGGCTCGTCGCCGCCGGAACGGACCTCGAGGTCACCGCGTTCGACGCCGGCTGGCACTGGAGCGCCGTCACCGGCCGGCAACCCGCGTCCGCGGCCGGCCAGGAACGCCGAGCGTCGTGAAGGGAGACCGATGACCGCCCACGGCGTCAGCCGCACCAGGGAACTCCTGCGGCGGGGCGAGGTGTCCGCCGTCGAACACACCGCCGCCGTCCTGAGCGCGGCGCGCGAGCGCGACACCCTCGAGGCGTACGTGGCCGTTGCGGGCGAGGAGGCACTGCGCGCCGCACGGCGCGCGGACGCCCGTATCCGGGAACTCGGCGCCGACGCCTGGCGGACCATGCCGCTGCTCGGGACCACCGTCTCCGTGAAGGACCTGCTGCAGACCCGTCACCTGCCCACCCGGCGGGGCTCGCTGCTGCCCAACGACCGTCCCCGTGAGGATGCGCCCGCGGTGGCCCGGCTGCGCGCCGCCGGTGCCGTCGTCGTCGGCAAGACCGCCACCTCCGAGTACGGCTGGAGCGCCTCGACGGTCAGCCGCGTCGCCCCGCCCACCCGCAACCCCTACGACCCCCGCCTGACCGCGGGCGGCTCCAGCGGCGGCGCCGCCGCCGCCGTGGCGACGGGCCTGTGCGACGCGGCCCTCGGTACCGACGGGTCCGGGTCGATCCGGATACCGGCGGCGTTCTGCGGCGTCGTCGGCTTCAAGCCGTCCCTCGGCCGCATCCCGTACGTGCCCAACAGCGCCGACCGTCTCGCCCACCAGGGCCCCATCGCCCGCACCGTCGCCGACGCCGCGCTGCTCGCGCAGGTCATGGCCGGTCCGCACCCGGCCGACCCCGACTCCGGCCTCGGCTCCCTCGACGCGCCACGCACCGCGCGGGCGCTGCGGATCGGCTGGATCGAGTACGACGGCACCGCCGGCGAGGTCCGCCGCGTCACCGAACAGGCCCGCCTGGCCCTGACGGACCAGGGACACCTGGTCGAGGACGTCGAGGTGCGCTGCACCCACCTGTACCCCGCGCTCGTCGACCTCCTCGCCGCCTCCGAGGCGGCCGGGGCCCGTCCCGAGGACGACGAGCGGGCCGACCCCGGCCGCCTGGCGGTGATCCGGCACGGACGCACCCTCGGGGGCGCCGACGTGATCCGTGCCGAGGAGGTCCGCCAGAACCTGCGCGCCACCCTGCGCACGGTCATGGACCGCTACGACATCCTCGCCATGGCCACCGTTGCGGTCGAGCCGTTCGCCGCCGACGCCGTCGGTCCGCCCTGGGCGGCCGATGCCCGGGACCTTCAGTGGCTGGCCTGGGCACCCGCCTCGTACCCCTTCAACATGACCGGCCAGCCGGCCCTGTCGCTGCCCGCCGGACTCACCCGCGCCGGCCTGCCGGTGGGTGTCCAGCTGGTCGGTCCGGTCGGCGCCGACGACCTGGTCGTGCAGCTCGCCGGACGCCTGGAGGCCGACCTCGGCACACCGGTCCCGCCGGGCGCGCGCGTGCCGGAACCCGCGATCGCCCGATGACGCACGCCCGTGGAAAGGACGTTCCCATGTACGCCAGGTCATGGTCCTCGCCCGCAGCGCAGGGCAGTGTCGGGCAGCCTTCGTTCGTGGCCGATCACGGGCTGTGGGACGAGGCCCGGACCGCCGCGGCCGAGCGGGTCGAGGCGAGCCTCGCCGGCCTCGA
Organism: Streptomyces sp. NBC_01723; assembly: GCF_036246005.1. Classification (NCBI taxonomy): domain Bacteria; kingdom Bacillati; phylum Actinomycetota; class Actinomycetes; order Kitasatosporales; family Streptomycetaceae; genus Streptomyces; species Streptomyces sp. NBC_01723. The sequence continues at coordinate 92,241 of NZ_CP109171.1, read as the reverse complement.
CTTCGTGCGCCTCGTCTTCGGCGACCCGCACGGTCTGGCCCGTTCCAAGACCCTCACCGCCGACGCGTTCCGCACCGTGCTGCGCAACGGCATGAACTTCAGCCCCGGCCCGTTCGTCTTCGACACCGGACACGCCGTCGCCGTCGACTTCCTCGGCGACCACGGCATCGGCGTCGACGAGATCGCCGGCGCCGGGAACTTCGTCCTGGTCCCCGACCCGCTCACCTTCCACCCGCTGCCGGGCGGCGACGCACGCACCGCCTGGGTCATCGGGGACGAGTACCTGCGCGACGGCAGCCCGCACCCGCTCTCGTCGCGGACCGTGCTGCGGCGCGTCGTCGACCGGTACACCGAGCGGGATCTCGCGCCCGTCCTCGGCCTCGAGGTCGAGTGGTACCTCACCCGGCGCCTCGACGACGCCCCCGGCAACACCGGCAACGGCTTCGGGCTGCAGGGCGGGGCACCGCGCGTGTCCGCCCTGAACGCCGGCTACCAGTTCAACCTCGACGCGTACTACGACACCGTCGCCCCCCTCACCGACCCGCTCGCCCTGCACCTGCTCGCCCTCGGCCTGCCGCTGAGGTCGATGGAGCACGAGTCGGGGCCCGGCCAGGTCGAGACGACGTTCGCCCCGATGTCCGCCCTGGACACCGCCGACGCGATGCTGCTCTTCCGCACGGTCACCAAGAGCTGGTGCGCCCGACGCGGACACCACGCCTCCTTCATGTCGCAACCGCTCCTGGACGCCGCCGACCCCAGTGGCTGGCACCTCAACCAGTCGGTCACCGACCTCACCACCGGCACCAACCTCTTCGGCACCGAAGGCCCCTCCGGCGGGCTGTCCCCGCACGGCAAGGCGTACGCGGAGGGGCTGCTGAACTGGGCCCGCGAACTGTTCCTCCTCTCGGTGCCCACCGTCAACGGCTACCGGCGGCTCGCCGCCGAGCACACCCTGGCGCCCACCCGGCTCGGCTGGAGCGAGGAGGACCGCAGCGCCATGCTCCGCGTCGTCGGCCGCGGTGCCGGGGCGCACATCGAGAACCGGATCGGCGAGCCGTGCGCCAATCCGTATCTCGCCGTCGCCGCCCAGCTGTTCGCGGGCCTCGAGGGGATCGCTGCGCCGGCCGCACCCGTGGAGGCCGCCGGGGCCGCGGTGCCGGGCGATGCCGGCCTCGTACCGCAGGGGCTGCGCGAGGCCCTGGACGCCTTCCGCGCCGGCCGTGCCGCCCGGCTGCTCGGCGACCCGCTCGCGGCCTGCCTGGCCAAGCTGAAGGAGAGCGAACTGCGCCGCTTCGAGGCCTGGTGCCACACCTGCCCGCCGGCGCCCGGACAGGTCACCGAGTGGGAACAGCGCGAGTACTTCGGCGCCTACTGACCCCCCCCGCCCCCCCAGACGAAGGGCGTCGCATGATTGCCCGCTACACGCTGCCCGACATGGCCCGCCTCTTCGACGACCGCACCCGCTACGCCACCTGGGCGCGGGTGGAGATCCTCGCCTCCCAGGCCCAGGCCGACCTCGGCCACATCCCCGCCCGGGCCGTCCAGGACATGCGCCGTGCCCGCGTACCCGACCCCGAGCGGGTCGCGGAGATCGAACGCGAACGCGACCACGAGGTGCTCTCCTTCCTCGCCGCCTGGTGCGAGGACATCCCCCAGCCCTCCGCCCGCTGGGTGCACCACGGCATGACCAGCTACGACCTCGTCGACACCGCGCTGGGCCACACCCTGGCCCGCGCCACCGACCTGCTCACCGCCGCCGCCCTGCGCCTGCGCCGCGTCCTGACCGGCCGCGCCCTGGAGCACTGGGACACCGTCATGGCCGGCCGCACCCACGGCATGCACGCCGAACCCACCACGTTCGGCCACAAACTCGCCACCCACGCCTTCGCCGTCGACCGCAGCCTGCACCGGCTCGCCGCCGCCCGCCAGGCCGTCGCCGTGGGCACCGTCTCCGGCTCCGTGGGCACCTACGCCCTGATCGACCCGCGCGTGGAGGAACACGTCCTGGCCGCCCTGGGCCTGGCCGCCGAACCCGCACCCAGCCAGGTCGTCGCCCGCGACCGCCACGCCCAGCTCCTGCAGGCCGTGGCCACCCTCGGCGCCTGCGTCGAACAGATCGCCCTGGAACTGCGCCTGCTGCAGCGCACCGAGGTCCGCGAGGTCGAGGAACACCGCACCGGCGCCTACCAGGGCTCCAGCGCCATGCCCCACAAACGCAACCCCACCACCAGCGAACGCCTGTGCGGCCTGGCCCGACTGCTGCGCGGCTACGCCGACACCGCCCTGGAGAACGTCGCCCTGTGGCACGAACGCGACCTCGCCCACCAGAGCGTGGAACGGGTGATCCTGCCCGACAGCCTCTGCGTCGGCCACTTCCAGGTCACCAGGGCCGCCGACCTCGTCGACTCGCTCACCGTCGACGCCGACCGCATGCGCGCCCACCTCGATGACACCGGCGGCCTCCTCTACAGCTCCGCCGTCCTCGCCGACCTCCTCGCCGGCGGCACGGAACGCGAACACGCCTACCGCAGCGTGCAGGCCGCCGCCCACCGCACCCTCGCCGGCGGCGAGGACTTCGGCGCCGCCCTGGCCGCCCACGGCATCCACACCACCGCCCTGGCCCCCGAGCGCTACCTCACCCACCACGACGTCATCCGCACCCGACTGGAGAAGCTGCATGAGCTGGAAGACTGAACGCGTCACGGGCGCCGCCCTCGACCTGGACGAGGCCCTTCGCGTCTACCGCGACTCCGGCCTCGGCGCCCGCCGCCCCCTGGCCGACCGCGCACGCTTCGCCGCCATGCTCGCCGGCGCCAACCTCGTCCTGGCCGCCCGCGACGAACAGGGCACCCTGCTGGGCCTGGTCCGCGCCGTCTCCGACTTCTCCTACGTCACCTACGTCAGCGACATCGCCGTCGTCCGCGCACACCAGCGCCTGGGCATCGGCCGCGCCCTCATCAACGCCACCCGCGACGCGGCACCCGCCGCCAAACTCGTCCTGCTGTCCGCGCCCGCGGCCGCCGGCTACTACCCGCACATCGGCTTCACCCGCCACGAGTCGGCCTGGGTCCTCACCCCCTGACCGGCACGCCGCCCAGACGGCCAGCAGGGCTGTACCGGCACTCCACCGCGCGTGCCTAGATTCACCCCCCGGGGGCCGCCCACGCGCCCGCGGCCCGCCGTACCGGACCCCCCGGGGGAGGCATGACCCACACACCGGCACAGGCCTTGCTCGCCGCCCGCCCGCCCGAGCGTGCCGCCCCGCGGACCGCGGGCGGGCACGAGCCGGCCGCCGCCCACGCGGCGGCGGCCCTCAGCCGGCCCTCCGGGCGCCGCGTCCTGGTCGTCGACGCCGACACCGGCAGCGCCGACCTGCTCCTGACCCAGCTGCGCCGCCACGGCCACCACGCCCTCGGCGTACGCCGCGGCGGCGACGCGCTGCGCGCCCACGAGGACGCCGACCTGGTCCTCCTCGACCTCGAACTGCCCGACCTGGACGGCCTGGAGGTCTGCCGGGCCCTGCGGGCCGTCAGCCGGGTGCCCGTCATCATCGTCACCGCCCGCGCCTCCGAACTCGACTGCGTCCTGGGCCTGCAGGCGGGTGCCGACGACTACGTGGCCAAGCCCTACGGCCTGCGCGAGCTGATGGCCCGCATCGAGGCCGTGATACGCCGCGCCGAGTGGCAGCCCGCCGCCGCCCGCGAGATCCGCCACGGCCTCCTGCACATCGACACCGGCTCCCGCGAGGTCCTCGTCGGCGGCGAGGAAGTCGCCCTGACCCGCAAGGAGTTCGACCTGCTGTGCCTGCTCGCCTCGCACCCCGGCACGGTCGTCCCCCGCAAACAGCTCCTCCAGCGCATCTGGGGCGACTCCTGGTCCCGCCGCACCGTCGACACCCACGTCAGCAGCCTGCGCGGCAAACTCGGCGACAGCGGCTGGATCGTCACCGTGCGCGGCGTGGGCTTCATGCTGGGCAGCCCCCAGCCCGGTGCCCGGCCCTGAAGGCCCGAGAACGGGGACCGGGCGGTGCGTGCCGCCGCTGGATCTTTCCGGCCGGCGCAGCATGTGCGGCCGCGCCCGCGGCCGGTGCGCGTCACAGGGACGCCAGCCAGAGTGCGGCCGCGTCCGGGTGGCCGAAACGGAAGGTCTCCACAGGGGCGAAACGGGGATCGCGCAGGCGGCGCCCGACTTCGCGGCGGCGGGCCGCGTGCTGGGACCAGGCCCACAAGTGGATGTGCCCGCACCGGTGACGCCCACCGCCAAGACCCGTCCCACGGGTGCACGCCAGCGCGGAGACCGGAACGTGGTCACAGCTGCGGCAGCCGGTCCGCCGCCGTGGGGGAGCGGCAACGCTCGAGCCGGAAGAACTGAGCCCACCCCACCCCGGGGCGGCCCGGTGATCCGGCCCCGGGGTGGGCCGTGCGGCAGACCAGGCGCCGGCTCGGCGGGCGGCCGCACCACACCTGCGCCGCCGTCGAGGACGGCCTGTGACCCGTACCCCCCAGCGCGGCTGGGCGGGCACTTGAGGAGTTCTCAAGCCGGTCTCATGCGCCGCCGCCGACCCTGAGTGAGGCGTGATCACCAGAACGCGCCGTTCCGCTCACACCCGTTGGGGAGACCAGCCATGCAGATCCGCTCGCGTCTGACCAGGTCCGGCCTGCTGGGCGCCGCCACCGTCGCCGCCCTCGCCTTCACCGCCGCCCCGGCCTCCGCGGCCCCGGCCGTGACCGCCACCCCCGCGGCCGGCCTGGCCGACGGCCAGTTGGTGACCGTGTCCGGCACCGGCTTCCCGGCCGGCGCCGAGGTCGCCGTCTCGCAGTGCCGGGAGGCCACCACCTGCACCGACACCCTGGCCAGGGCCACCGTCGGAGCCGACGGCACCTTCCGCACCCCCTACACCGTGCGCCGGCAGTTCACGGCCACCGACTGGAGCACCGGCACCGGTTCCACCGTCACCGTGGACTGCGCCGCACAGGCCTGCCAGCTGGTCGCCTACCTGGAGGCCACCGGCCCGGTCGGCACCGGCATCTCCTTCTGACCGCCCGGCAGGCCCGTGCGCGGACCCGGGCCCGCCGGCCGGTGCCGCGACCGGCGGGCCCGGGCGGGCCGGGGGCGTTCACGCCGGCCGGGCCGGGGCGCGGGAGTCCGGCGGCGCCGGCCGGCCCGCACACCACGGCAGCCCGCCGGCGCCGGCCGCTGCCCGCCTGCGGTAGTCCTGGACGCTCATGCCGGCCAGTTCGGCGAAACGGGCGGCGAGGACCTGCGCGCAGGGGCAGCCCACGGCCCGGGCGAGCTGCGCCGTGCCCAGCTCGCCCTGGCGCAGCAGTTCCATCGCCCGCTCCACCCGCCGCACCGTCACATAGGCGTACGGGGACAGGCCGTAGGCCTCCCGGAACCGCGCGGCGAGCAGCCCGGCCGGCAGGCCCTCCGCGCGGGCGAGTGCCTCGACGTCCAGCGGCCGCGTACTGTCCCGGTCGATGCGGTCGCGGACGCGGCGCACCTGCGCGAGGTCCCGCAGACGCTGCGCGGCGCACATCGCCTGCCGCCATCCCGGATGGCACATCACGCGCCCCCTCGCCCGGTGCCGCCGGTGGCGCGGGGCACCTCCCGGATACGGACCAGGTTGCCCGCGGGATCGCGGACCGCGCACTCCCGCACCCCGCCCGCGCGCCGTGCCGGCTCCTGGACGATCTCCGCGCCGGCGGCCTGCACCCGGGCGAACGTGGCGTCGAGGTCGCCGGTGGCGAGGACGATGAGACCCCAGGTGCCCTTGGCCATCATCTCCAGGACACGGCCGCGCTCGGCGTCGGTGACCTGCGCGCCGGCCGCCGCCGGCGCCAGCAGCAGGGCGGTGTCCGGCCGGCCGGCGGGAGAGACCGTGATCCAGCGGGTGCGGCCCCGCCCCACGTCCTGGCGGACTTCGAAGCCCAGGACGTCCCGGTAGAAAGCGAGGGCGGCGTCCGGATCGTCGTGCGGCAGGGAACTCGTATGCAGGCGGAGGTCCATGACCGCACGCTAGCCGCGCCCCGGCCCGGGCGGCTTCTCCGTTCCTGACGCCTTCCCCCGGCCGCCACCTGGACGGGTCGTGCAGCGGGGCGCGAGCCGGACTCGAGCACATCCCCACCGGTGCGAGCCATCCTGTTGAGCCGACCGGCCCGGGAGAGGTGACTGTGGACGCGGCAGTGGACATGGCGATCGACCGCATACGCGAGCTTTTCGGTGAACCGCTGAGCGTTTCCCGCCTCGCCGAAAGAGCCCGGCTCGGCCGTTTCGAATTCTCCCGCCGGTTCAGGGAGACGACCGGCATGAGCCCCGCCCAATTCCTCACCGCCGTGCGGGTGCACGAGGCGAAACGGCTCCTCGAGTGCTCCGGCGCCCTGACCGCCGAGGTCGCCGCCGCCGTGGGGTTCGCCGGCCCCCAGGCGTTCTGCGCCGCCTTCACGGCCGCGACCGGACTGTCGCCCGCCCGCTACGGCAGGCTGTGCCGCGAGCAGGGGCAGGCCCCGCCCGCCCCGGACCCCGGCCCCGGCCCGGAGCGCGGCGCGGTCGCCGGAACGGTCCGCCTGCCGGCGGGCCACGGCGACGCCCGCGTCTACCTGGGCGTCTTCGCCACGCCCGTCGTGCGCTACCCGGCCCTCGCCGAGACGATCGTCGACGTGCCCGCCGACCGCCCGTCCTGCTACCTGCTGTCCGGCGTCCCGGCGGGGCACTGGCACCTGCTCGCGGTGGCGGCCGCGGCGCCCGGCGCCGGCCACCCTCCCCGCACCGGCCCGGTGCCGCTGGCGGGCGGGGCCGGCGCGGCCGTGACCGTCACCGCGGACAGCGTCACCAGCGCGGCGGTGCGGCTGCGCCCGCCGCGGCCGGCCGACCCGCCCGTCCTGCTGGCCCTGCCCCCGCTGCGGCCGCCCGCCGACGTTGTGCCCCCGGCCCCGTGCGCGGCCTTCACCCAGCCCGAGCCGCACCCGGCGGGCATCGTGCGGACGGTGGCGGACGGGCCGCCCTCAGGAGCCTGAGGGCGGCGGGGTGCGGCACAGCTCCTGGCGGGCCCTGAGCTGCTCGGCGAGCAGCAGCCACTCCCTGCCGATGTGATCGGCGATCGGCGCGATGACGGCGAGCCAGTGGGGCGGGACGGCGTCGGCCAGGCGCCGCCAGTCCTCGCCGGGCCCGGCGGCGTGGGTCTGCATCCAGCGCAGCAGCTCCCGGCCGCCCGCGGTGTAGCGGACGGCGGGGTCGGTGGCCATCCGGGCGGTCACCGTCGCCCAGGTGGGCGGGGTGTCGGTGTGGTTGCGGCGCTGCCCCCGGCTCTCGGCCGGCCCGGCCACCCGCAGCGGCGGACGGCCCCCGCCGTCACCGGCCGCGGCGGCGGGTTCGGCCGGCGGCGCCTGGGGCGGGAGCGCACTGGGCACCGGCCGCACGTGCGGCGGCCGCAGGGCGCCGGCCCGCCGCCCGCCGCGCTCGGGGCCCTCGCCCCGGCGCAGCCGCGCGCTGACGTCGTGGACCGTGCCCAGCGACACGTCGGTGGCCCGGGCGACCTGGCGCAGCGGGGCGTGGGGGTGGGCGGCGATGTACTCGGCGGCCCGCCGCCTGCCCTCACCCGCGTCCACCGGACGCCGCCGGCCGTCCTGCCCGACGCGTTTGCCGGCCGGCGGCCCGGTGAGCGCGGACCTCTCGCGCAGCGACGCGATCGTCTTCGCGCTCAGACCGGTGACGGAGGCGATGGCGCGGTCGGACCAGTCGGGGTGGGAGCCCAGGACCCGCTCGGCGCCGGTGACCCGGTCCGCCTTCGCCAGCGGCAGGCCGTGCGAGCCGTTGGTCTGCAGGGCGATGACCAGGGCTTCGGAGTTGGAGCAGTCCACGAAGCGGGCCCGGATGCTGTGCGCGCCCATGAGCCGGGCGGCCTCCACGCGGTGCAGCCCGTCGATGACGCGGCAGCCGTCGGCCTGGACGAGGATGGGGGGAAGGTCCGCCGCCTCCGCGGCGTCCACCAGCAGCCGCACATGAGCGGCGTCCGTGCCGCCCTGGCGCAGCAGGACACCCGGGGCGAGCGCGGCCAGCACAACGTCGCGGGCCGGCAGTCGCTCGAAATTCCCCGGGTCGAATGCGCGGTGCGCGGGCGCCGCGACGCCCTCCATCCGGACGGGACTCAATGCACTCGTTATCGGCACGGCGTGCGCGTTGCTCTGAGCCATTCCTGTAACTCCCTCTCTGCTGCCGCTGGCGACGAGGGTCGCAGGAGGGTGTCCAGCCGTGGTGGAGAGCAGGTCGACGGCGCCTCGAAACGGGCCGGGAGGGGGGCCCGCCGCGCCGGCGGCGGACACCCCCCGGTCAGGCGTCGCGGCGCCGCAGCTGCACCGCCGCGACGGCCAGCAGCGCCGCCGTCCACAGCGCGAGGACCCCCAGGCCCTGCCACGGCCCCAGCAGGTCGCCCGCGCGGGCCTGCTGCTGAGTGATCATGAAGCCGGCCTCGGTGGGAAGGGCGGCGTACACGTGCTCGCCGACGCTGCCGGGCAGCAGGCCCGCCATCGGGGTGATCACCAGGACGAAGCCGACGACGGCGGTGATGCTCGCCGCGGTGTGCCGGATGATCGCGCCCACGGCCAGCGCGAACAGGCCCAGCAGCGCGAGGTAGAGCCCGCAGCCGAAGACGGCCCGCGCCACGCCGGGGTCGCCGATCGAGACCGGCGCCTTGCCGTCCAGGATCGGCGCGCCGATGAAGAAGGAGCCGAACGCGGTCACTTCGCCCACCGCCCACACCAGCAGCGCGAACACCGTGCCCTTGGCCGCCAGCATCGGCAGCCGCCCGGGCACGGCCAGCAGGCTGGCCCGGATCATGCCGGTGGAGTACTCGGAGGCGATCGCCATCACGCCCAGCACGCACACGGCGAGCTGGCTGAGCAGGATGCCGCTGCCCAGGATGGTGCCCGTGGGGTCCATCCTCATCTCCGCCTGCTGGGACGCATCGGTCTTGTCCCAGTTCGCGATGCCCATCTTCATGAACAGCGCAGTCAGCAGCCAGGTGAACACGACCAGCACGGCGAGCGACCACACGGTCGAGCGCACCGAGCGGATCTTGGTCCACTCCGACAGCATCAGGCTCGCGAAGCCGGGCGCGCGGTCCTCGGCCCGCGGCGCGGACGCCCGGCCGGGCGCGGTCGTGGCACTCACTTGACACCTCCGGCGGTGGGCACGCCGGCTTCGTACTCGACGGCGTCCTTGGTCAGTTCCATGAAGGCGTCCTCGAGGGAGCCGCGCCGCGTCGACAGCTCGTGCAGCACCAGGTGGCCGGCGGAGGCGAGTTCGGCGATCCGGGCGGCCTCGAGCCCGGTGACGTCCAGGTCGGCGTCGGCGGTGGCGGTCACGGTGGCGCCGGCCTCCCGCAGCAGTTGCGCCAGCTTCTCCCCGTCGGGTGTCCTGACCAGCACGGACTGCTTGGTGCTGCGCTCGATGAACTCCTGGGTGGAGCAGTCGGCGACCAGCCGGCCGCGCCCGACGACGATGAGGTGGTCGGCGGTGACGGCCATCTCGTTCATCAGGTGGCTGGAGACGAACACCGCCCGGCCCTCGGCCGCCAGCGACTTCATCAGCGTGCGGATCCACAGGATGCCCTCGGGATCGAGGCCGTTGACCGGCTCGTCCAGGACCAGCGCCCTGGGATCGCCCAGCAGCGCGGCGGCGATGCCCAGCCGCTGGCCCATGCCGAGGGAGAAACCCCCCGCGCGTTTGCGGGCCACCGACGCGAGCCCCACCTGCTCGACGACCTCTCCGACCCGGCGCCGGCCAAGGCCCTGGCTCTGGGCCAGGCACAGCAGGTGGTCCCAGGCGCTGCGGCCGGTGTGCAGGGCCCGCGCCTCCAGCAGGGCCCCCACCACCCGCAGCGGACGGGCCAGTGAGCGGTAGGGCACCCCCTCGACGGTGGCGGTGCCGGCGTCGGGTGCGTCGAGCCCCAGCAGCAGACGCATCGTGGTGGACTTGCCTGCGCCGTTGGGGCCCAGGAAGCCGGTGACCCGGCCGGGCTCGACCGTGAACGACAGGTCGTCCACGGCGGTCTTGTCGCCGTAGCGTTTCGTGAGGTTCTTGGCCTCGATCATGGTCACCTCGGTTGAATGGCCGGCGAGAGTTCTCGCCGGAAAAAAATCCCCGGCCACCTGTGATAGCAGGACCGCTATCTGTTCAGTAGTCGCAGCCTGGAGCCCGTCGTGAACGATGGCCCGCACAGCGGCGCGCAGATTAATTTGGCCACGGTGGCCGTCTGGCAGAGCGCGTGTTTCATCTGCTGCATTTCCTCAGTTGAACCCGGAAACCCACGAGGGTGGTCATGAATTCCAACACGAACGGCCCGGCCCGCTCCGGGCGCCGGCCGGTGGTCGGGATCTGCGCGCGGACGGCGCCCGTCACCCTCCAGGGCAGCGACCTGGTCGTCTCGCTGGCGCTCGGCACGCACCTGACCTACCTGTCCGAGGCGGGCTGCACACCGCTGCTGCTGCCGCTGCTGCCCGGCGCCGAGGACATCGCCGGCCGCCTCGACGCCCTGCTGGTGCCCGGCGGCCCCGACCTGGACCCCGCCCTGTACGGCGCGCCGGCGCATCCCTCGACGCGGGCCGTGGACCCGGCCGCCGACCGGGTCGAACTCGCTGTTGTCGCACGGGTGTTGGAGGCGCGGCTGCCCGTCCTGGCCGTCTGCCGGGGCATGCAGCTGCTCAACGTGCTGCACGGCGGCACCCTGCACCAGCACCTGGCGGACGTCACCGGCCACGACGGCCACCGCCCGCGCGGCCGGTCGTTCACGCTGGGCCGCCGCCCGCTCAAGCTGCGGCCCGGCAGCCGCGTCGCCGGCGTCCTTGACGAGGCCGAGCCCATGACGGCCTGCCACCACCACCAGGCGGTCGACCGCCTCGGTGAGGGCCTGGTCGCCACCGGCTGGGCCGAGGACGGGACCGTCGAGGCCGTGGAAGTGGCCGGCCACCCCTTTGCGGTGGGCGTGCAGTGGGAGGCGGGGCAGACCGCCGACCGGCGGCTGCACCGGGCGCTGGCCCAGGCGGCCCGGGCCGGCCAGGCCGTGCCGCAGAAGTGAACCAACCGGAAAACGGCGCCTGGACGGGCCGCCTGATGTCGATCCCCATGCGAAGGAGAAACATGTCGCCGCGGATGCCCAACCCCTCGTTGGTGGTTCCCGACGTTCTTCCGCCGATGCGCGCGCTGGTCAAGGCCGTCAACAGCGTCGGTGTGCCGCTGCAGACGCTCGTGCTCATCCACCTCAGGGTGAGCCAGATCAACGGCCGCACGGTGCAGCTGCCCACCAAGCAGCGCGAGTTCGAGGAGGCGGGGGAGGAGGACCACCGTCTGCCGCTGGTGGAGGTCTGGCGGGAGCAGACCTGCTTCACCGACGCCGAACGCTCCGTGCTGGCCCTGGCCGAGGCGGCCACGCGCATCGACGGCCGCCCGGACCCCGTCTCGGACGAGGTGTGGGAGGAGGCCGCGCGGCACTGGAACCAGGTGCAGCTGGCCGCCGTCGTCATGCACATCGGCCTGGTCAACCTCTGGAACCGGGTCAACGTCGCCACCCGGCAGGAGCCGGTGGACTGGCGGATCAACCCCAAGACGTGGACCCCGATGACCAGCCGGCTCACCCCGGCGCCGTAACCCGCGACGCGTTCGGGGCCTGGCCCGGCGGCCGCAGCCGCCGGACCAGGCCCCGAACGCGTTTTCAGCGGCCGGCGGTGGCCGTGCCGAGGACGGCGAGCAGCGTCCGGGCCTGCACGTTGACGTAACGGCTGTGCCCGGCCAGCCAGTTCAGCTGGCCCGGCGTCACCCACAGGTAGCCGCGCGGAGCCCGGGCGGGCGTCGTCGCCTCGTCTGTCTCCACGATCAGGTAGCGGCTCTCGGCGTTCAGGAAGCGGCCGCCCTCCTCCGAGTGCACCGCCGAGTACCGCACCCGGTCGGGGCGGGCACCGAGGAACGCGTCGAGGAACGGCGGGCGCGGCCCGCCCGCGGGCGGCTCGTGGTTGGAGGGCACGCACTGCACGGTCGGCGCGAGCTCGACGGTGTCGAGGAAGCCGCCCTCAAGGCGGGCGTGCACCAGGACGTGCCCCACTCCCTCGAACACCCGGTAGGCGAAGCCCACGACACCGCGCTCCACCGGCTCGATGAGCGGCTGGCTCCACCCGGCGACCTCCCGCCCGGCGCCCTCGACCGAGACCGCCACCACCCGGAAGAACCGGCCGTCCGGGCGGCCGATCTCCCGCGCGCCCCGTCGCCACCCCTCGACGCCGGCCAGGGGAACCCGGCGGGCGTGGACGTCGTGGCGGGCCCGCTCCCCGGTGAACCAGGCCAGCAGCTGGCCGTCGGAGGCCAGCGCCCGGGTCCCGTCCGCGGGCGCCGGGGCGCTCGCCAGGACGGTGCGCGCGTCCATGTTCACGACGTTGTCCTGCCCCAGCAGTTCGAGGATCTGCCCGAGCGTGAGCCAGCGGAAGGAGTCGTCGGCCGCAACGTCGCCGTCCACCTCGACGATCATGTTGCGGTTGCGTTTGCGGTAGAACCAGGCGCCGTGCTCGGACTGCAGGACGTCGGTCAGGACCCGGCCGGCAGCGGGGTCGAGGAAGTGCTCCAGGTACTTCACCTCCGCCCCGCCGTGCGCCTTGGTGTAGTTGCTGCGGGTGGCCTGCACGGTGGGGGAGAGCTGCACCAGGTTGGGGTTGCCGGGCTCCATCTTCGCCTGCATCAGGAAGTGGAGGACACCGTCGAACTCCTTGGCCAGGATGCCCAGGATGCCGATCTCCGGCTGCACGATGATCGGCTGCTGCCACCCGGCCCCGTCCACCGTGACGTCGAGTCCCTCGACGGTGAAGAACCGCCCGCTGCGGTGGTGGAGGTTGCCGGTGCCCGCCGCGAACGACCACGCGTCCAGCTCGGCGAAGGGGATCTTGCGCACCACCGCCGCGGTGCGCAGGCGGTGCTCCTCCAGCCAGCCCGGTATCCGCGCGGTGGCCGTGTGCGCCCCCTCGGGCGCCGCGGCGGAGCGCGCGAGCCGCTCGGCGGTGCCCGCCCGGGAACGGTCGACCAGCAGCAACGTCGCGCTCATGCCCGCACCCCGCCGTCCGTGAGCGGCTTCCACCAGCGGGGGTTGTCCCGGTACCAGGCGACGGTCTGCGCCAGGCCCGCCTCGAAGGCGGTCAGCGGCCGGTGGCCCAGCTCGCGTTCGATCTTCGCCTGGTCCAGGGCGTAGCGCCGGTCGTGGCCCTTGCGGTCGGTGACGTGGCGGACCATGTCCGCGCCCGCCCCGCACAGCTCGGCGATCCGGTGGGCCAGCGTCAGGTTCGCCACCGCCGTGCCGGCACCGATGTTGTAGACCTCGCCCGCCCGGCCGCCGGTCAGTACCCGGTGCACCGCCCGGCAGTGGTCGTCCACGTGCAGCCACTCCCGCACCTGCCCCCCGTCCCCGTACACGGGCACCGGACGCCCCTGGAGCAGGTTGGTGACGGCCAGCGGGATGAACTTCTCGGGATGCTGGTAGGGGCCGTAGTTGTTGGAGCAGCGGGTGACTGACAGGTTCAGCCCGTGCGTGCGCACGTACGCCAGCGCCACCAGGTCGGAGGCCGCCTTGGACGCGGCGTAGGGCGAGTTGGGAAGCAGCGGGGACTCCTCGCTCCACACGCCCTGCTCGATGGAGCCGTACACCTCGTCCGTCGAGATGTGCACCACCCGCCCGACACCGGCCGCCAGACACGCCTCCAGCAGCGCCTGGGTGCCCTCCACGTTGGTGCGGACGAAGACACCGCCGCCGCGGATGGAACGGTCCACGTGGCTCTCGGCGGCGAAGTGCACCACCGCGTCCTGGCCGCGCACCACGCCGGCCAGCAGCTCCCGGTCGAGGATGCTGCCGCGCACGAAGGCCAGCCGCGGGTGCGCGGCGGGCAGGTTGTCCCGGTTTCCCGCGTAGGTCAGGTCGTCCAGGACCGTGATGTGGGCGTCCTCGAACTGCGCGAACCCGCCCTCCAGCATGGTCCGTACATAGTGCGAGCCGATGAATCCGGCACCGCCCGTGACGAGAATGTTCATGAGACCACGTCGCAGTCGCCGTACCGCGCTCGGAGCATGTCCGTTTCCCCTTGTGTGTTCCGGCCGGAAGAAGAAAAAAAAGGGGGGACTCGTGACGGGCGTCCCCGTCCGCCGATGCTGAACGGCCGCCCTCGAAACCCTCTCGAGACGTGCTCGAAAGGAAGACTTCCGAAGACGGCCGCCGGCCGGAAACAAAAAAGCGGGGAAAGCGAGAGAAGGCGAAAAGGGGGGAGTGGGGGAGCGGGGGTCAGCTGTCCTGCAGCAGCCCGACGACGTTGCCGTCGAGGTCGGTGAAGGTCGCCACCCGGCGGCCGCCGCCGACGTCCTTGGCCGGGCCGGTCACCGTGGCACCCGCGGCACTCACCTCGGCGAGCTTGCCCTCGATGTCGGCCACGTGCCAGTAGGCGACCTGCGCGTCCTGCGCCCCCGCCGGCACCAGCCCGACGTGCTGGCCCGCGACGTCGAAACCGACGTAGTACTCCGAGTCGGTCTGCGGCTCGATGCCGAACAGGACGCTGTACAGCTTCTTCGCCGCCGCCACGTCCGCCACGGGATGCAGCACGGTCTTGATTCCCTGGATGGCCGAGTCAGCCATGGTCACTCCCGGGGGGGTTGGAATGGGTTCGCCTCATGCTAGGGAGCCCCGCCGGCGCCCCGCACCCTCACACCCCCTGCCTCGAGCCGGTCTCCAGGCGCTCTTGAGCGTGAGCCGACAGGGCGGTGCCACGCTGCCAGCGCGCTGAAATCAGGAGGGGAAACTGTGAGAAGACTTGCGTTGGTCTCGCCAGTGATCGCGGCCGGACTGCTGGGCTCGGCCCTCGTCCCGGCCGCATCCGCCGACCCGGCCGCCGCCACGCCCGCCGCCGGGCCCGCCGCGGTGGCCTGGACGCCGTGCCCGGGCGGGGACCCGGTCCTGGGCGACATGCTCCAGGGCCTGGAGTGCGGCACCATCGAGGTGCCGCTCGACTACGGCGACCCCGGCGGCCGGCAGATCAGCCTCGCGCTGACCCGGGCCCGGCACACCGCCCCCGACAGCGAGTACAAGGGCGCCGTCATCCTCAACCGGGGCCAGTGGCCCGGCGGCATCGGCCGCGACCTGCCCACCCGCTACGCCCAGGGCACCACCGGCCTGGCCCAGGACGTCGGAGACGCCTACGACTGGATCGGCTTCGACCCGCGCGGTGTCGGTGCCAGCGAACCCTCCGTCGTCTGCGACAGCGACTACCTCGACCCCGGCCACGCCCAGCCCGACCCGGTGCCCGCCACCCCCGCGGCCGAACGCGAATGGACCGAGCGGGCCCGCGCCTACGCCGCCAGCTGCGGCGAGGAGTACGGCGACGTCCTCGCCCACCTGGGCACCGAGGAGGCCGCCCGCGACCTCGACCGGATGCGCGCCGCCCTCGGCCTGCAGAAGATCACCTACTTCGGCACCGACTGGGGCACCTACCTCGGCTCCATGTACGCCACGCTCTACCCCCACCGGGTGCAGCGGATGGTCCTCGACAGCGTGGTGCGCCCCAGCACCGTCGGCTACCGCGGCAGCCTCCACAAGAACGTGACGTCCCAGCGCAACGCCGAGATCTTCTTCGCCTGGGTCGCCAAGTACGACGCCGTCTACCACCTGGGCGACACCGCCGCCGAGGTCGAGGCGCACTACTACCAGGGCCAGGACGCCCTGCGCGCCGCACCCGTCGACGGCAGGATCGGCCCCTCCGAGTGGGCGGACGTCTTCGAACCGGTCGTCTACCGCAGCTGGACCTGGCTCTCGCGCGCGCAGATCCTCTCGGACTGGGTGGTCGACCAGGACCCGGCCTCCCTGCGCGCCAACTACTCCCCGCCGGGCTTCCCCCACCAGAACCGGCACGCCATGACCAACGCCGTCAACTGCATCGACGGCCCCTGGCCCAGCGACTGGAAGAAGTGGCACCGCGCCCACAGCCGCCAGTACGACGCCGGCAACCGCTTTTTGACCTGGACCAACGCCTGGTACAACGCGCCGTGCGCGTTCTGGCCCCAGCCCGACCGCAGCGAGCCGCACTCCATCGGCAACCCCTCGGTCGACGTCCTGCTGGTGCAGCCGCAGTACGACACCGCGCACGGCACCGCCGGCGCCACCGAGACGCACCGGCTGTTCCCCAACTCCCGCCTGGTGCTGGAGAAGGGCGGCCACAACGTCGGCGCGGCCCTGTCCGCGAACAACAACACCTGCCTCAACACCCATGTCGGCGACTTCCTGCGCGACGGCACCCGCCCCGCCTCCCGCAGCGGAGCCGACGCCACCTGCCAGGCGGCACCGGACCCGGTCCCGGCTTCCTGACCCGCCGTACCCGCCGTAGCCGCCACACCCTTCGGGCCCCGCACGGCGACCGTGCGGGGCCCGACCGGCCCGCCCGCCAGGTCAGCGCGGGGCGAGAACCGGGCCGGTCCGGCGGGCGGCGACCACGCCCTCCAGGGTGCGCGCCAGCTCGCCCGGCGAGGGCAGGGCCAGCGTCTCCTCGCCCAAACGGCGGGCGTTCGCGCGCAGATCCGGGTCCCCGAGCAGGCGGACCAGCGCGGCACGGACCGCGGGTCCGTCCGCCTGAGCGGGTGTCATGGCCAGCCCCGCGCCCGCGCGCTCGAGGCAGCCGAACTTCAGCGGAGCGTCGAACGCCCGGCCGATCAGCAGCTGGGGAACGCCGTGACGCAGGGCGCAGCCGAACGACCAGGTGCCGCCGTGGTGCACCACCGCCGAGCAGGTCGGCAGCACCTCGGACAGGGGAACGGACTCCACCGCACGGGTGTTGGCCGGCACCTCGCGCAGCTCCCGCCGGGTGCGCGGCGGCAGGGCCAGGATCAGCTCCATCTCCAGACCGGCCACCGAGTCGAGGATCTCCTGGACGCGCTCGACGGGCAGCAGCCGTACCGGCCCGTCGTCGAGCGAGTCGCCGAAGGTCATCAGGACCCGCGGCAGGCGCGGCGGTCCGGCGAGCCATCCGGGCACGACGGCCTGACCGTTGTAGGGGACGAACTGCACGGGAAGCGTGTCCGGCCGCGGGTCGGGCCGGAAGGCCTCGGGGAACGGGGCGATGGTGAACTGCCCGTTGACCAGGTCCTCGGAGAACTCCACGCCGTACCGCGCGGACCAGCCGGCCAGCCAGTCGCGCAGCGCGTCGGCGCGCCCCTGCGGTGGCTGCAGGGCCTTGGCACGCAGGAAGTCCTCCCGCAGCCGGGTGTACACGTCGACGGAGTACAGCACCCGGGCGTGGGCCGCGCCCACCGCGGCGGCGGCCACCGCCCCCGCGAAGGCCTTGGCGCCCCAGAGCACCAGATCCGGCCGCCAGGCGCGGGCGGCGGCGACCAGGTCCTCCATCATCGGGTCGTTGGACCTCCGGGCCTGCGGCAGCACCAGGTCGTCGAAGACCCGGGAGGCCTGCTCCCAGCTCAGCCGCTCGCGGTCCGGCCGCAGGTCGAACAGCGGGTCCAGGCCGCCCTCCTGCGGGGCCCTCCTCGCGGCGGAGGCGCGCTCCGACGTCTGGCGCCGGTCCCGCTCCGCGCGGACCCGCGGTGCCTCACCGGGACCGACGCCCAGCCCCGTCAGGCCGGCTCCGGTGACGGCGTCGAGGAGGTCGGGCCAGCCGGCCACGCGCACCTCGTGCCCGGCCGTCCGCAGCGACCACGCCAGCGGCACCAGGTTGTACAGATGAGTCTTCCAGGGAAACGGCACGACGAGAACGCGCACGCCGTACTCCTCTCGAATCGTGGGGGGCGGAATGGAACGCACCCAGGAGAATGGCCCCTGAACCCGCCGTTCAACCGCTGAATCGGCGCAGTTGAACAAGCCGTTCCGCGTGGTCAAAAGGACGTAAAAATTCGAGAACTTGACAGAGCGGATCGCTGAAAGGGACCGTCGGTGCACTCGGTTGCCGATTCAGCATCAGGAGGTGAAACAGATGAAGACGCTTCGTCAGTGGAACGCGCTGCGCTCGCAGCGCAAGGGCGGTGTCCGCCCGGCCGGCTCGCACTTCAAGTGGGCGGCCTGACCAGGGCAAGCTCTTAGTCTGTGGAGGGCCGTACGGGCCCTCCACAGACTGGGTTTTCGACCTCATGAATCACTGACCCGGGCAATCGAGGTGGAACCAGTGCACCGATGGAGTTACGAGCGCTTTTCCGTTGAACAGAAAACCCTGAGTGGGCTGGTGGACCGTTTCCTGGCCCACGAGCCGTGGCAGAAATCCCGCGATCCGCTGACCGACCGGGAACGCGCCGAACTGCGAAAGACGATCGCCGGGTTCCGGCATCCCCGGATCGTCGAGGAACTCTGTGCGCTGGCGGCCACCCACCCGCGCGCGGACATCCGGCTGTCGGTGCTCGAGGGCGTCGAACCGTTCCTGGCCACCCATCCCGCGGCGCGGGAGTTCCTGGTCTGGCTGCTCGGCGACGACGAGGACTTCGTCGTGTTCACCGCCGCGAGGATCGCCGGACGAAACCGCGTCGGCGAGGCCTACGAGGAACTGGTGCACATCACCGGGCCGGCCGAGGCCGGCCTGTTCCGCAGCACCAAACCGGTGGGCATCGGGGCCGCGGTCGTGGCCAAGGCGATGGACCGGATCCTGGGTGCCGACGACCGCGCGGCCCGGCTGGGCATCGAGCGGGAGCACTCCGGGACCGGGCAGCTGCCGCCAGAGACCGCGCTGGACGAGCACTGGGACTACGACCCGGAGAACCTGCCCCCCGTCCCCGACGGCATGGTGCGCATCCCGGCCTCGGAGTTCGTCGTCGGCATCGGCATGGACGACGTCGTGCACCCGCTGTACGACGTGGACGACGCGGTCCCCCGGCAGACCCGCCACCTGCCCGACTTCCTCATCGACCGGTACCCGGTGACCAACGGGCAGTACGACGCGTGGGCGGACGGCCCGCAGGCCGCCGAGCACGCGCTCTGCCACCCCGAGGAGCCCGAGGGCAAGGACCACCGCCGCGGGATCGCCGGCGACACCCGGTTCGGCCCCGACCACCCCGCGACGGGCGTCGACTGGTTCGACGCCTACGCCTACCTCGCCCACCTCGGCAAGCGGCTGCCGACCGAGCTGGAGTGGGAGAAGGCCGCACGCGGCGAGCGGGGATCGCGCTATCCGTGGGGCGACGAGTTCGACCCGGACGCCCTGCGGTGGTTCGGCGCCTCCTTCGGACCGGCGCGGAGCCTGGAACACTGGCGCGACGTCCTGAGCACCTTCGACGAGAAGACC
Organism: Streptomyces sp. NBC_01723; assembly: GCF_036246005.1. Taxonomy (NCBI): domain Bacteria; kingdom Bacillati; phylum Actinomycetota; class Actinomycetes; order Kitasatosporales; family Streptomycetaceae; genus Streptomyces; species Streptomyces sp. NBC_01723. The sequence goes on along the minus strand of NZ_CP109171.1, from coordinate 72,961 downwards.
CCCGAGGTCACCACCGTCCCGGTCGGCTCCCACCCCAGGAACGTCAGCGCCTACGGGGTCGCGGACCTGGTCGGGAACTGCTGGGAATGGACGGACACCAACTTCTTCACCCGCGACCGGATGAATCCGATGATCTCCGGCAGGCCCCGTACCGAATGGGCGACGGCCGAGGAGACCTCGGTGGTGATCCGGGGCGGCGCGTGGACCTCCATGCGGGAACAGGTCACGGCGTACTTCCGCGGCAAGGACCTCTTCACGGACCGGCACAACGAGATCGGATTCCGGGGGGTGATCCGGTGAGCTCCCCGCAGCGCATCCCGCGATTCACCTACGACGGCACGGTGACGGCGGAACAACGCGCCTTCTACGAGCAGTACGGGTTCGTCGTCTACCGCGGCGTGTTCGACGCGCAGGACGTGGACATCATCCGGCGCGACGCCGAACGCCTGGAACGCGACACCCTCGACGGGAAGGTGCCGGCCGCCCGCCGCGACCGGGTGATCAAGCCGTCGTACGACGAGGACGGCCGGGCGACCCTGCACCGGCTGCCCTATTTCACCCTGCACTGCGACGCCACCCGGGACCTGATCGGACGCCGGAACCTGGACGCGCTCGGCCCCGGCCTGCTGGGCGGGCCGACCTGGCGGTTCGAGGACGCCATCGACGGAGCCGTGTGGCAGATGAAACGCGGCAGGCGCAGCTCGTACAGCGCGCTGGACTGGCACCTCGACTTCCCGCACGATCTCCCGGTGACCCCGCTGGTGAACGTGGGCATCTACCTGGACGACGCCACCGTCCGCAACGGCTGCCTGGTCCTCGTGCCCGGATCCCACCGCTACCCGCCGCGACGCCTCGAGCCCGAGGGGCTTCCGCTCGAGGCGCAGGCGGGCGACGTCATCTGCCACACCTACAACATCCTCCACCACTCGGGCCCGGTGCTGGACGACACCAGCCGGGCGACGCTGTACGTGTACTACTCGGCGGGTCAAAAGCCCACGGCGGGCACGGAGTACAGCCATCGGGCGGGCGAGGACTTCGCCAGCATGATCACCGGAGCGGAGGCCGGCACGCGATGACGATCACCGAGCAGTTCTCCCCCGGCCCCGCCGCCTCGGACGTCCCGTCCGAGGTGCTGCGGATCGCCGGCTGGACCGACGGGCCCGCGGCGGAACGCGACGCCCTGCTCGACGGCTATGTGCGCACCCTGGAACGGCTGACCGACCCGCCGCTGCTCGAGGAGTGCCTGGCGGTCGGCCTGCTGCACGACACGCCCGAGATCCGCCGGCGGGCCCTCGCTGCCGCCGTACGGCTCGCCCCGGACCTGGCGGCCGAGGCCGTCGGGTGGGCGCTGGCCGACCCGGACGAGACCGTGCGGGGGCCCGCGCTCGCGTCCCTGGCCGGGACACCGGCCCTGCGGTCCGCGGGCGGCCCGCAGGCGCTGCACGCCCTGCTGGCCGTGCTCGGCCGCTCCCCGGACCAGATCGCCGCGGGCGTCGGCAACTACGTGACGGTGGCGGACGCGCACGCCCTCGCCTCGGCGCGGACACTGCTCGCCGAGGCGGGACCGGCCGAGTCGGTCCTGGACGACCTGCCCGTCCCGCTGTCGGCCGACCGGCTGCCCAGCCGGCTCTCCCTGGAGGGCATGCGGCACATCCCGGCCGGACGGCTGCGCCGCGGGACCCGCCCCGGCCGGGAACGCTCCTGGGGCGACCCGGCCGCAGCGGCGGTGGACGAGGTCGAGGTGGCGGGGTTCCACCTGGACACCCTGCCGGTCACCAACGACGCGTACGACGCGTTCGTCGCCGACGTCGCCGCCCACGGCCACCTGTGGTGCCACCCGGACGAGCCGCGGGGCACCGACCACACCCGTTCCACCGCCGACGACCCCCGCTTCGCCGGTGACCACCCCGTGACCGGGGTCAGCTGGTACGACGCGGTGGCCTACGCCGACTGGTGCGGCAAGCGGCTGCCCACCGAGGACGAATGGGAGCGCGCCGCGCGGGGCGACGACCACCGCCACCACCCGTGGGGCGACACGTTCCGCCCGGAGCGGGTGCGGGGCCTGCACGCGGTCCTCGCGCGGGACGCGGACGGCGACCCGGACCGCGAGACGTGGCTGAACCGGCTCGCGGACCTCCGCATCACCGAACTGACCGCGCCGACCGGCCCGGTGAACGGCCTGCCGGGCAACGAGTCGCCCTTCGGGGTCCGGGACCTGTGCGGCAACGTGTGGGAGTGGACGTCCACCCGGTACCTGGACGGCCTCCCCTTCCGGCCGCGCTTCGGCACGATGGACCCGGGCGACCTGTGGGGCGAGTGGTCGGCCGAGGTCAGCGTGCGCGGCGGGGCGTGGAGTTCACCCCCGGCCCTGCTCACCGCCGTGAGCCGGGCGGGCAAGACGCTGGTGACCAGGAGCCCGGAGATCGGTTTCCGCTGCGCGGTGAGCGAATCCGAGGCACAGCGGTGAAGACCCGAGCACGGCGGGCGCGGCGGGTGCTGCCCGAGGGCTACACCCGCTGCCTCGCCAACCCCGACTTCCGCCGGCTCCAGCCCGGCTTCCTGGTCTCCTTCCTCGGCGACGGCATGAGCTTCGTCGGTGTGGCGTGGCTGGCCGTCGAACTGGCCGATCCCGCCGACCGGTCCATCGTGGTGGGCCTGGCGGTCGCCGCCTACAGCCTGCCCGCCGCCATCGGCTCGCTCACCCTGGGACGCTGGCTGAGCGGGCGCAACGCCAGAAGCCTGATCCTGCTGAACGCCGTCCTGCGCGCGGCCGTGTTCACCCTGATCCCGGCCCTGTACTGGCTGGATCTGCTGGACGTCACCACCTACATCGCCCTGCTCGCCGCCTCCTCGGTCCTGCACGCCTGGGGGATCGCCGGACGGCAGACGTTCGTCGCCGAGACCCTGAAGGACGAGGACCGGCTGGCCGGACACGCGCTGGTGGGCAGCCAGGAGCAGCTGTCGTTCATCATCGGGCCGCCGCTGGCCGGTCTGGTGTCGGCCGCGCTCGGGCCCGCGGCGGTGCTGGCCGGTGACGCGGTCAGCTATCTGTACCTCGCCGTCGTGTCGGCCCGGGTGCGCGGCGCCGGCAAGATCGGCCGCCGTCCGCCGGTCCCGTTGCGGCGCAGCGGCCAGACCCTCGCCCGCCACCCGGAACTGATGGGCCTGCTCGCCCTCACCTTCGTGTTCTACCTGCTGTACGGGCCGATCGAGGTGGCGGTCCCGGTCTTCGTGGCCGAGGAGATGGGCGGAGATCCCACCGCACTCGGGTGGATCTGGGGCACCTTCGGCGTCGGCGCGGTCATCGGCGCCCTGGTCGCCGGAACGCTGCGGCGGCTCCCGCTGTGGCCGACCGCGCTGGCCATCGTGGCCGGCTGGGGGCTGGCGATCCTCCCCTTCGCCCAGTTCGGCACGCTCGCCGCGGGCATCGTGGGCTTCGGCCTCGGCGGACTGATCTACGCGCCCTACGGCCCGGTGACGATCACCCTGCTGCAACAGAAGGCACCCCTGGAGGAGCTGGTGAGCCTCAGCGCCTTCCGCAGCGCGATCCTGGTGATCGCGACCCCGCTGGGCGCGGCGCTGGGCGGACCGCTGGTCGGCGCGCTCGGCCCGGGGGGCACCATCCGGCTGTCCGGCCTGACCACCGTCGGCCTCGCCGTCGTGGGCGTGGTTGTGCTGCTGCTGGTGAGGACGCGCCGGCACCGCGGGGAGCGGCAGCCGGTGTCCGGGCGGCAGCACGCCGGCCGGACCTGAGCGGCCTGACGGGCCACCCGGGCCCGTACGGGCAGCGCGCACCGGCGCCGGGACCTCCGCGCCGGCCTGCTCGGCGCCGCGGCCATGCGCGGCGCCAGACACGAGGAGCGGTGATGAAACTCGGACAGGACGAGATGCGGAGCCGGTTCGAGGGGGAGCGGTCCGTCCGGCTGGGCACGGTCGACGAACGCGGCGGCACCCATATGGTGCCCGTCATCTTCGTCGTCGACGGCGACGTCTTCTACTCGCCGACCGACCGGCCGAAGAACGGCAACCCGCGGCCCAAGCGGCTGCGCAACCTGGACCACGACCAGCGGGTCACGGTCCTGGCCGACCTCTACGACGACGACTGGCTGAAGGCCTGGTGGGTACGGCTGCGCGGCACCGGCCGGGTGGTCGGCGAGAGCCCGGAGCGCACCCACGCGCTGGGTCTGATCGACCGCAAGTACGCGCAGTTCGACGGCGCCCGCTACCTCAAGGACGGCGGACCGGTGCTGGCGGTGGACATCAAGGACTGGCTCGGCTGGGCCTTCAGCGACCTCCCGGCGCAGACCGGCCGGCCGCGGCGGCCGTGGCACGAGCGGTGGCTGCGGCGTTCCCGGTGACCGGTGGGCGCAGGACGTCTCCACCCGTCCTTGACCGGCGGTGGAGACGTCCTTGCCATGCTGCGAGCACTACCAAGACCGGCACGTACGGCAGTCCCCGTCGCCCTGATGCGCAACGCCGGCGCGGGTCTGTCTGCCACCTTCCGAAAGGACGACCATGGGATCAGTCGAGGTTCCGGTTCTGATCGTGGGCGGTGGCGGATGTGGTCTGTCCGCCTCCGTCTTCCTGTCCGACCAGGGCGTCGATCATCTGCTGGTGGAGCGGCACCCGGACACGTCGAGGGTTCCGAAGGCGCACTACCTCAACCAGCGCACGATGGAGATCTTCCGCCAGCACGCGGTCGCCGACGACGTGCTCGCCGAGGCGGCACCGCTGGAGAAGTTCGGCAAGGTGCGCTGGCAGACCACGCTCGCCGGCGACGGGCCGCTGGACCGGCGCCTGATCCACGAGATGGACGCCTTCGGCGGCGGTGAACTGACCGGGACCTACGCGGCGGCCGGACCCGTGCTGCCCGCCAAGCTGCCGCAGATGTGGCTGGAGCCGATCCTGCGCCGGCACGCGGAGGACCGCAATCCGGGCCGGATCCTGTTCCACCACGAGGTGATCTCCTTCTCCGACGAGGGCGACCACGTCGTCGCCGAGGTGCGCGACCTCGACACCGGGGAGCTCACCACGGTCACGTCGAAGTACCTCATCGGGGCCGACGGGGGCCGCATGGTCGGAGCCGCGGTCGGCATCGAGATGCAGGGCCCGCCCGGGCTGGTCAACACCACGACCGCGTACTTCTCCGCCGATCTGTCCCCGTGGTGGGAGGAGGGCACGCTCATCACGCACTTCCTCAGCCCGGAGGACCCCGACCTGTCCAGCAACCTCATCGAGATGGGGCCGAGCTGGGGCAAGGCGTGCGAGCAGTGGGGCCTGCACTTCGCCCCGGGCCCGCCCGGACGCTGGGACAACGAGACGGTCGTCCCCAGGATCCGCGAGCTGCTGCGCATCCCGGACCTGGAGGTGACGGTGCACCAGGTGACGGACTGGATCGTGCACGCGCACCTCGCCGACCGCTACCGCGTCGGCCGTGTGCTGATCGCCGGCGACGCCGCGCACCGCCAGCCCCCGGCCGTCGGCCTCGGCCTCAACACCGGCATCCAGGACGCGCACAACATCGCGTGGAAGCTGGCCGCGGTGCTCGGCGGCCGGGCCACCGAAGGCCTGATCGACACCTACGAGAGCGAACGCCGGCCCGTGGGCCGGGAGAACGTGGACTGGGCGGTGTCCGCCGCCGTCCACCACCAGGCGGTCATCGACGCCGTGGGCGCCGGCCACAACATCCCGGCGGGGCGCCGCAGGCAGCGGCTCGAGTCGTACTTCGACCCCTCGCCGCTCGGTGACACCGTGCGGGCGCGCGCCCTGGAGATCTTCCACACCCACCGCGGGGGCTGCCAGTCGCTCGACATGGAGGTCGGCTTCCACTACGAGGACGGCGCGCTCGTCCCGGACGGCAGCGAGGCGCCGGCCCGCGTCCCCATGCGCAACGAGCACCGGCCGACGTCCCGCCCCGGACACCGGCTGCCGCACGCCTGGATCACCCGCGACGGACGGCGCCTGTCCACGCTCGACACCACGGACAGCACCGGCTTCACGCTGATCACGGGCCCGCAGGGGACGCCGTGGAGCGAGGCGGTCGCGCGGGTGGCGGAGAAGTTCTCGGTCCGTGTCGCCACGGTGTGCATCGGCGACGGCGGTGAGTACGCCGACGCGGACGGCGGCTGGGAGGCCGTCCGGGGGATCACCGGCGCCGGCGCGCTCCTGGTCCGTCCCGACCAGCACGTCGCCTGGCGCGGCACGGGCGCCGCCGAGGACCCGGAGCAGGTCCTGGCGAAGGCGTTCGCCGCGGTGCTGGACCGCTGACACGCCCGGCAGACCGAAGGGGGCCGTGCCCGAAGTCACCGGGCCCGGCCCCCTTCGGCATCCGCCGGGACGGCTCAGGTTGCGACCGCGACCGGACCGGCCGCGGCGTTCTGCCTCACCCAGGCCAGCACCTGGTCGGCGGCCTGGCGCGCGGAGGCCATGCACACGCCGACGCCGACACCGTCGTACAGGGCGCCGCACACCGCGAGTCCGGGCTGGGCGGCCACCGTCTCCCGGATCCGCCGCACCCGCTCGAAGTGGCCGACGGTGTACTGCGGCAGGGCGTCCTGCCAGCGGCTGACCCGGGTCGCCACCGGGGTGCCCCGGACACCGGTGGCCTCGGCCAGCTCGGCCGTCGCCAGCGCCACCAGGCCGGCGTCGTCGCGCTGCAGCAGGCCCTCCTCGCCGAACCGCCCGATCGAGCAGCGGACGATCTCCACCTCGCCGGCCAGGTGCGGCCACTTCACCGTGGTGAACGTGACCTCCTTGACCGCCCTGTTCTCCACCGCGGGCACCCGGTAGCCGGCGTAGCCGCGGCCGGAGAGCCCGCCGGGGAACGCCGCGCGGGGATAGGCGAGCGTCACCATCGCCACGCTCGAGTACGGCACCTCCCCGAACGCCGAGACGGCCGCGGAGGTGCCCGGGACCCCGGCCAGCAGCCGGCCCGCGGGACCGGCCGGAACGGCGACGACGACGGCGTCGGCGTCGATGTGCTCCGCGCCGGCGGCCGAGCCCACGGTCAGGCGCCAGCCGCCCGCGACCCGGGTGAGCTCCCGGACGGGAGCGTCGGTGCGCACCGACGCGTCGGGCGAGGCCGCCAGCACCTGGCGTACGAGCACGGGGGGCAGCGAACCGAATCCGCCGTCCAGGGTCGCCACCCGCACCGGCGGCGGCTTCTGCCCCTCGGCGAGCACCGGCGTCAGCGAGCCCGCCGCGTCCGCGAGCGAGACGTGCGCGCGCGACGCCTTGGCCAGCGGCGTCAGCGTGGCCTCGAACGACAGGTCCGCGGCACGGCCGGAGAACACCCCGGCGAGGAAAGGTTCGACGAGCCGGTCCACGACCTCCTGGCCGAAGCGCCCGCCGACGTGGTCCGCGACCGAGACGTCGCCGACCCGGTCGAAGGACGGCAGCACGAGGTCCTGCCGGGCCCGGCCGACACCCTCGGCGGAGACGACACCGGACCGGGCGAGGTCGTCCATGTCGCACGGCACGCCCATGAACTGACGGTCCGGCTGGCGCCGGATCCCGCCCCGGGACCAGATCGCCGACGCGGTCTCGCCCGCCGACATGATCGTCTCGCCGAGCCCGGCGTCCTGGATCAGCCCGGTGGTCCTGCGCCGGTTGGCGTACAGGGACTCGGCACCCTCGTCGACCGCGACCCCCGCCACCTCGGAGACCGACAGTTTCCCGCCGAGCCGGGACGACGCCTCCAGGACCGTCACCCGCACCGGCTCGTTGCGGAGCCGGAACGCCGCCGCCAGTCCCGCGATACCACCCCCGATGACGACCACATGGGGCTTTGCGCTCACCTGATCCTGTTCGGTGCCAGCCATTCCACCAGATCCTTCGTGGTTGGAGTCGTAGAGGCCGTCCCGGCGCCGGGCGCCCGGCGCCCGGACGGGTGCCTGGCAGTCTGGCCGGAAGGACCGGCCCACCGGTCGAGAGTGCCTAGAGGGCCGTGCGGGCGGCGCCGAACCAGCGCTCGAGGGCCTGGCCGAGGTCGTCGGTGGTGCCGGGTGCGGTCCAGGCGACGTAGCCGTCGGGGCGGACGAGGACGGTGTCGGGGGTGGTGGCCGCTGTGCCGGCCGCGGTTGCGGTGACGATGTCGACGCGGTCGGTGTGGTGGCGTGCGGTGTGTGCGGCGGTGTCGTCGGTGGTCAGGAGCAGACCGCGTCCGGTGCGCAGGAGTTCGGCGACGCGGGCGCGGGTGCCGTCGGGGAGGGCGAGGGTGTGCTCGGGGGGCATGCGCCGGCCGAGCAGCGGGTGCTCGCCCTTGGCCAGGTCGTAGCGGACACCGAGGTTGCTCAGCATGCCGGCCGCGTACTCGGCGGCGTCCCGGTGGGCCAGCAGCTCGCCCACCACCTCGCGGACCGGGTCCATGTCCTCGCCGGTGAGCCGCAGTTCGATCGCCGCACGGGCGTTGCGCGCCAGCTGCTCGCCGACGGGGTGACGCTCGGCGTGGTAGGTGTCGAGCAGGCCCTCGGGGGCCCACCCGCGGACCGCCGCCGCCAGCTTCCAGCCCAGGTTCACCGCGTCCTGGACGCCCACGCTCAGCCCCTGCGCCATGGCCGGGGGCTGCACGTGCGCCGCGTCGCCCGCCAGGAACACCCGCCCGCGCCGGTACTCGGCGGCGGCCCGCGAGGCGTCGGTGAAGCAGCTGATCCAGCGGCACCGCCCGTGGTGGATGGACTCGCCGGTGAGCCGCTGCCAGGCGTCGGCGAGGTCGGAGAAGGAGAGTGAGCCGCGCTCGCGCGGCGGCGGCGTACCGGCCTCGTGGACGACGACCCGGGTCACGCCGTTCTCCAGGTCCATCGCCATCACCATGCTGCCGCCCGGCAGGTTCTCGCCGATGCGCCGCTTGCGGGTGTCGATGCCGGTGACGTCGGCCGTGAGGAAACCGCGCCGGCCGTCGGTGCCGGGGAAGCCGATCCCGGCCAGTTTCCGGACGGTGCTGCGCCCGCCGTCGCAGCCGACGAGGTAGGCGGCCCGCTCCTGGGCCGGTCCGTCGGGTCCGTCGACGCTCACCAGGACGCCGTCGTCGTCCTGCCGCAGACCGGTCACCTCGCGGCCGCGCAGCACCGGTACGCCGAGTTCGCCCACCCAGTCCTCCAGCATGCGCTCGGTGCGGAACTGGGAGACCCCCCGGTGCCCGTAGTGGTCCTCGGCCAGCATGCCGAGGTCGATCGGGATGCCGCCGAAGTGGCTGTCGGCGGGCTCAGTGGCGCCGAGACGGCCGAGCAGGCCCCGCTGGTCGAAGCACTCGGCGGTGCGCCTGGTGAAGCTCGCGCCGCGCGACTGGCGCGTCGGGGCGGGCAGCGACTCGTGGACGGCGACGTCCACGCCGCCGAGCTTGAGTTCGCCCGCCGTCATCAGCCCGACCGGGCCGGCCCCGACGACGATGACATCCCTGGCCATGTGTCTGCTCCTCTTCGATGGGTTTCGCCGGGCGCTCACCGGTCGGCGTACTGCGGGGTGGCGGCGCCGAACCAGCGCTCGAGGGCCTGGCCGAGGTCGTCGGTGGTGCCGGGTGCGGTCCAGGCGACGTAGCCGTCGGGGCGGACGAGGACGGTGTCGGGGGTGGTGGCCGCTGTGCCGGCCGCGGTTGCGGTGACGATGTCGACGCGGTCGGTGTGGTGGCGTGCGGTGTGTGCGGCGGTGTCGTCGGTGGTCAGGAGCAGGCCGCGTCCGGTGCGCAGGAGTTCGGCGACGCGGGCGCGGGTGCCGTCGGGGAGGGCGAGGGTGTGCTCGGGGGGCATGCGCCGGCCGAGCAGCGGGTGCTCGCCCTTGGCCAGGTCGTAGCGGACACCGAGACCGCTCACGACTCCGGCGGCCTGCTCGGCGGCGTCCCGGTGGGCCAGCAGCTCGCCCACCACCTCGCGGACCGGATCCATGGCCTCGTCACCGAGGTAGAGCTTGGACGCCGCGCGGGCGTTGCGGATCAACTGCTCGCCGACGGGGTGGCGTTCGGCGTGGTAGGTGTCGAGCAGGCCCTCGGGGGCCCACCCGCGGACCGCCGCCGCCAGCTTCCAGCCCAGGTTCACCGCGTCCTGCAGTCCCGCGCTCAGTCCCCACGCGGCCAGCGGCGGGATCTCGTGCGCCGCGTCGCCCACCAGGAACACCCGCCCGCGCCGGTACTCCGAGGCCAGCGCCGCGGAGTTGCCGCACGCCCACAGCCACTGGCAGTCCGCGTCGTCGATCGACTCGCCGGTCAGCCGCCGCCACGCGTCGGCGACCTGGGAGAACGTCAGCGCACCCGGCTCCGGACGGGCGGGCAGGCCGGGGTCGTGGACGACCACGCGGCAGCGGCCCGCGCCCAGCGGGGTGCACACCACCATGCGGCCGCCGGGAAGCCGTTCACCGATCGGCCGGGGGCGCGGGGTGACACCGCTGATCTCCGCGGTGTACATGCCCCTGGTGGGCTCCCAGTCCCGGGTGGGGATGCCGGCCAGCGCGCGTACGGTGCTGCCCGCCCCGTCGCAGCCGGCCACATACCCGGCGCTCTCCTCGCCGGGCCCGTCGGGACCGGTGTAGGACACCACGACACCCTCGGGCGTTGGCCGCAGAGCGGTCACCTCGCGGCCGCGCAGGACCGGCACGCCGAGGTCGGCCAGCCAGCCGCCCAGCGCCTGTTCGGTCCTGGCCTGGGACAGGCCCAGCACCCCGCTGTGGTCCTCGTCGAGCATGCCGAGGTCGAAGCGGACCCCGCCGAAGTGGCCCATCGGGCCCCACCGGAACTCGCCCAGCCGCTCCAGCAGCCCGCGCTGCCCCAGCGACTCGGCCGCCCGCCGGTTGAAGCCGAGTGCCCGAGACTCCCCGGCCGGGGCGGGCAGCCGGTCGTAGACGGCCACGTCCGCTCCGCCCAGGCGGAGCTCTCCGGCCAGCATCAGGCCGGCCGGCCCCGCACCGACCACTATGACGTCAGTCTTCTTCATTTCATGAGGCCCTCTGCGCTGCGGCAATGGTTGGCCTTTGTGAAGCTACTCAGGGCGATGTCCGGCCGCAACGATTCCGAATTCCGCGGGCGCGGGCGAGGCGTTCGACCGCGTATTCGGCGCCTTTGAACGCGGCGGTGAACGCTTGAACGTGGAGAGTGCACCGCAGCAATATCGTCGGGTGTCTTCGGTTTTCGCTTCTTCCCACGGTGAATACGCGCATGACCGGCCGCAGAAAGGAAGCTGACGTGACGGTCGAGAAGGTCGCCCTGGTCACGGGGGCCAACAAGGGCATCGGTTTCGCCGCCGCACGGCGACTCGGTGAGCGGGGGATCGCCGTCCTCGTCGGCTCGCGCAACGAGGTGCTCGGCAAGCAGGCCGCCGACGCGCTGGCCGCCGACGGCATCGCCGCGACGCCGCTGCGGCTCGACGTGACGGACCCGGCCTGCGTGGCCGAGGCCGCCCGCGAGATCGAACGGCGCCACGGACGCCTGGACATCCTGGTGAACAACGCCGGTACCGCCGGCGGCTTCACCGGCGCACCGAGCGAGGCGAGCGCTGCCGATCTGCGGGAGGTCTACGAGACCAACGTCTTCGGCGTGGTCACGGTGACCGGCGCGATGCTGCCGCTGCTGCGCCGCTCCCCGGCCGGGCGAGTCGTCAACGTGTCCAGCCACGTGGGGTCGTTGACCCTGAACTGCGACCCCGGCTCCCCGCTGGCGAACGTCAGCATGATCGCCTACCAGTCCTCGAAGACCGCCCTGAACGCGGTCACCGTCGCGTACGCGAAGGAGCTGCGGGGGACCCCGGTCAAGGTCAACGCCGCCCTGCCCGGAGTGGTGGCCACCGACCTCAACCGCCACCGCGGTCGCCGCACGCCCGCGGAAGGGGCCGAGATCGTGGTCCGGCTCGCCCTGCTGGACGAGGAGGGCCCGTCGGGCGCGTGCCTGTCGGACGAGGGGCCCGTCCCCTGGTGACGCCCGACCCCTGACCCCGACCCCCGACGCACGGCGGCCGCCCCGCGGCCGCCGCATCCGACCGCACCACCGGGCCGGCCCCGGTGGGCACGAGACTTGGAGAAGACAGTGGCGCTTGACCGAACGATCCTGGTGCTGGGCGGTACCGGCCGGCAGGGCGGGGCGGTGGCCCGCGAACTGCTGCGGCGCGGGCACACCGTGCACGCCCTGGTCCGCGACCCCGCCAAGGCGGCGGCGAGGGAGCTTCAGGAGTCGGGCGCGGTCCTGGTCCGCGGGGACATGGACGACGAGGCGTCGCTGACGGCGGCGATGCGGGGCGTCCACGGGGTGTTCAGCGTCCAGACCTTCCGGGGCCCCGGCGGCGTCGAGGCCGAGGAGCGGCAGGCCAGGGCGGTGGCCGACGCCGCGGTACGGGCCGGGGTGCGGCACTTCGTCTACAGCTCGGTCGGCGGCGCGGACCGCGACACCCGGGTCCCGCACTTCGAGAGCAAGCACCGCACCGAGCAGTACCTGCGCACCCTCGACCTGCCGACGACGGTGCTGCGGCCGGTCATGTTCCACGACATCCTGCTCGACATCGCCCCGCGCCCCGTCGAGGGCGAGCTGGTGCTTGCCATGTGGCTGGACCCCGAGACCCCGGTACAGCTCATCGCCACCGCCGACATCGGCGTGTTCGCGGCCGACGCCTTCGAGGACCCGGACGCCTGGCTGGGCCGGGTGGTCGAGATCGCCGGCGACAGCCTGACCGGGCCGCAGATGGCCGCGGCGTTCGAGTCGGCCGCCGGCGTCCCGGTCCGCTACCAGCGGCTGCCGATCGAGCCGCTGCGCTCGGCCCGCCCCGACCTCGCCAACATGTTCGACTGGTTCGAGCGGGACGGATACCGCGCCGACCTCGAGCAACTGCGCCGCAACCGGCCCGGCCTCGTCTCCCTGGAGACCTGGCTGGCCGGCAGCTGGACGCCTCCCGTCACCACGGCGGGCCGCTGAGAGCGGCCCCTCAGGTGAGGACCGGCTTCCCGGTGCGGGTGCGCTTGAGTTCGAAGAACCCGTCGGTCGCGGCCACGGCGCGTACGCCGTCCCACAACCGGGTCGCCGCTTCACCGAGCGGGGTGGGGGAGACCACCGGGCCGAAGAACGCGACGCCCCCCACCGCGACGACGGGCGTGCCCACATCGGTACCGACCCGGTCGACGGCGTCCTGGTGCGAGGCACGCACCGCGTCGTCGCAGGTGTCGCGGAAGGCCGCGTCGGCGAGGCCGGGATCGAGGTCCGCGGCGGCCAGGGCCGCCGCGTAGGTGGAGCGCTCCTTGGGCGCCTGCTCCAGGTGGAAGCGGGTGCCGAGTTCGGTGTAGAGCCGGCCCAGCGTCCCGGGACCGTACTTCCCTTCGGCGGCGGCGCACACCCGCACCGGCTCCAGCCGCAGGGCCAGGTCCCGGTGCCAGCGCTCGGGCAGATCGGTGCGCCCCTCGTTGAGCACGGTCAGGCTCATCAGGTGCCAGCGGATCTCCAGGGGCCGCTGCCGGGCGACCTCGAGGACCCAGCGGGAGGTCAGCCACGCCCAGGGGCAGGTCGGGTCGAACCAGAAATCCACCGTGGTCGGGGTGTCGTGCCGCAACGGGTGCCTCCTCGATGTAGCCGGGCCGGAACAATTTGACAAGCCAGGCCGGAATTGTGCTGGAGCGGTACTGGACCCAGCCCGTTCAACCGCTCACATTCCCCGGTTGAACGGCCTGCGTGCAATTACGTGAATGCCGAGGTTGCGGTTTTGAGAAGTGCCCGCCTATCGTCTGGAATCCGCGAGAAGAGGCGCTTGGAAAGGAAAGGCATGTCCGTGCTGCCCGAGGTTCGTGACCAGTCCGACTCGTACTCACTGCTGCATCTCATCCAGGGCGCGGTGATCACCCAGGCGATTTCGGTCGCGGCCCGGCTCGGCATCGCGGACGTACTGGCCGACGGCCCGCTGTCCGCCCGGGACATCGCGGCCCGGGTCGGGTCCGACACCACGGCGACCCACCGCGTCCTGCGCGCGCTCACCGGCCACGGGGTGTTCGCCGTCCGCCCGGACGGCCGGTACGAGCAGACCCCGCTGTCCGACAAGCTCCGTGAGGACGCGACGGACTCGATGCGCGGCTTCGCCCTGCTGATGAACCACCCCACGCTGTGGGAGGAGTGGGGCCACCTGATCGACACCGTGGAGACCGGCGAGGCCAACCTGCCCAAGCTGCGCGGCATGGGCGCGCTGGACTTCTTCCACGCCAACCCCGACTACGCGCGGGTGTTCTTCCAGGCGTTCGGGGGGCTCTCGGTCTCGGAGACCGCCCCGATCCTGGCCGCCTACGACTTCTCCGGGTTCGGCACCGTCGTGGACGTCATCGCCGGCCGCGGCAACCTCCTGGCGGGCATCCTCCAGCAGGCGCCCGACACCAAGGGCGTGCTGTACGACTCCGAGATCGCGACCGTGGACTCGCCGGCGCTCTTCGAGGCCGCCGGGGTCGCGGACCGGCTCACCATCGAGCACGGCGGTTACCTCGGCACGCTGCCCGCTGGCGCCGACGCCTACCTGTTCAAGCACATCATCCACGACTTCTCCGAGGCCGACGCCGTCACGGCGCTGCGCAACGCGCGCGAGGCGATCGCCCCCGGCGGCAAGCTGCTCGTCGTGGAGTACGTGGTCCCGGAGAACAACGAGAAGCACCTCGGCCACACCATCGACCTCTGGCTGATGCTGATGCTCGGCGCCCGCGAACGCACCCGCGCCCAGTACGCCGAGCTGTTCGCCCAGGCCGGCTTCGAACTCACCCGGGTCGTTCCCACCAGCGCGCCGATCTCGGTCATCGAGGGCATCCCGGTCTGAGGCCGCCGCGAGCATCCGACCCATCCACGCATACCGCACAGGAGAAGACCCGATGACCCCACGGACGGAAAACCCCTCCCTGGTCGTTCCCGGCGCCCTGCAGCCCCTGCTCGACCTGACCGAGGTCATCGGCAGGGTCGGCGTGCCGCAGACCACCCTCGACCTGGTCCGGCTGCGCGTCAGCGAGATCAACGGCCGCACCTACACCTTCCCCGACGGCCCGGAGCACGCGGCGGCGGACGAGCGCCTGCCGCGGGTGGCCGGCTGGCGCACCGAGACCTGCTTCGAGGACGCCGAACGCGCCGCGCTGGAGATGGCCGAGGCCGTCACCCTGATGACCGACCCGCAGGACATGGCCTCCGACGAGATCTGGGAGAAGTCCGCCCAGTACTACACCGACGAGCAGCTCGGAGCGCTGGTCATGCACATCGGCCTGGTCAACTTCTGGAACCGGGTGAACGTCGCCACCCGCCAGGAAGCCGCGGCCTGGCGCTGAGACAAGGGAGAGAGCACTGTGCTCAAGCTCATCAACGCCGGCCTGGGCAGGACCGGCACGACCTCACTGAAGGTGGCCCTGGACCGGCTCGGTCTCGGCCCCTGCTTCCACATGTTCGACATCGTCGGCGACACCGACCGGCTGCGGCAGTGGGAACGCATCGTCTGCGACGGCGACAGGCCCGACTGGGCCGCCGTCTTCGACGGCTACGGCTCCGCGGTCGACGGCCCCTGCGCCGTCCACTACCGGCCCATCAGCCAGGCGTTCCCCGACGCCAAGGTGGTCCTGACGGTCCGTGACCCCGACAGCTGGTACCGCAGCACCCACGACACCCTCTACCAGTTCGCCCTGCGCAGCACGGCGAACCCGCCCGAGCCCGGCAGCCCGCAGGCACGCCTGTTCCGCATCACCAACACCATGGTCTGGGACGGACTGTTCGGCGGCCGCTTCGCCGACAAAGACCACGCCGTCGACGTCTACCACCGGCACAACGAGGAGGTCGTACGCACCCTGGGCGCGGACAACGTCCTCGTCTACGACGTGCGCCAGGGCTGGGAGCCGCTGTGCGACTTCCTGGGCGTCGACACCCCGCGCGAGGCGTTCCCGCGGACCAACGACACCGCCTCCATGCGGCAGCGGATCGCCCGGGCGGCCGGCGCCGCCGCGGCGCCGGCCGCCGGCTGACGGGACGAGGAGCCACCGGTGCTGATAACGGAAATGACGGTCCCCGGCGCCTACCGCGTCGAACCCGAGCCCCTGAGCGACCGGCGGGGCCACTTCTTCGAATCCGTGCGGGCCGACCTGCTGCTGGCCCAGACCGGCTGGCAGTTCACGGTCCGCCAGGTCAACTACTCCGTCTCCCACCGCAACACCCTGCGCGGCATCCACGGAACCACCCTCCCGCCCGGACAGGCGAAGTTCGTCACCTGCGTGCGCGGCAGCGCCCTGGACATCGCCGTCGACCTCAGGGTGGGCTCACCGACGTTCGGCCACTACGACGTCACCCACCAGAGCCCGCAGACCGGGACGGCCGTCTACCTGCCCGACGGCGTCGGCCACGCCTTCCTCGCCCTGAGCGACGACACCTGCATGAGCTACCTGTGCTCCCAGGAGTACGTGCCGGGATCGATGATCGACATCGACGCGCTCGACCCGGCACTCGCCCTGCCCTGGAACCTCACCGCACCGCCCATCCGCTCGGACAAGGACGCCGCGGCACCCACCCTCGCCCAGGCGGCCGCGGCCGGCCTGCTGCCCACCTGGCAGCAGTGCCCGCCGCGCCCGCCCGCCGCGGCACGGGCCGGACAGTAGCGGGACACACCACGGCGGCCGGCCCCTCGGGGGCCGGCCGCCGCGGTGTGCTCTCACCGGACCCCGCTCACCCGGCCGCCCCGACCAGGGCGCGGGCGCGGATACAGGCCATCAGCCGCGCCTGCCGCACCAGATCACCGTGGTGCACCGCCCGCGCCGCCGGATCGGCCACCGCCGCGTGAAACGCGGTGAACACACCGACGAACTGGTCCGAGGCCGCGGCCAGGATCCGCGTCTGACGGTCCTTCTGCTCCAGACGCAGCACCGGACGGGCACCGACCGAGGGCGTGAACGCCCACTCCAGCACCAGCCGCCCCTCACTGCCCCACAGGTCGTACGTCGAGCGGTAGCCGTGGGACAGACCGAACGAGCAGTGCGCACTGACCCCGTCGTCGTCACCCAGCAGCGCTACCCCGGACACGTCCACGCCCAGCTGCGCGTCGAACCGCAACGCGGCCCCCAGCACCCGCGCCGACGCACCGAGATACTCCTGCGCCGCCCGCACCGGATAGCAGCCCACCTCCCACAGCGCCCCGCCCCCCAGCTCCGCCTGGTACTTGATCTGGCCGGGATCGGTCGGCGGGATCCCGAACGACCCGTTGAAGGACCGCAGTTCACCGATGGCCCCGCCGTCCACCAGGGCCCGCGCCTGCGCGTGCTGGGGATGCCGCAGGAACGCGAAGTTCTCCATCACGGCCAGCCCGCGCTCCTCGGCGAGCGCGACCAGGTCCCGGGCGCTGTCCTCGTCGGGCACGGCGGGCTTTTCCAGCAGCACGTGCTTGCCCGCCTCGAGCGCCCGCCGCGCCCACTTGGCGTGCTCGCTGTTCGGCAGCGGGATGTAGACCGCGTCGACACCGGGCGCCTCCAGCAGCCGCTCGTACCCCTCGACGGCCGCGCAGCCGGCGCCACCCGCGACACCCTCAGCCTTCTCACGGGAACGGCTCGCGACGGCCGCCAGACGGAACGGGGAGCGGCCGATCGCCGGCAGCGCCCGGCGCACCGCGATGTCGGCGCACCCCATGATGCCGATACCGGCCCTCGACCCGGATTCGAGAAAGGGCGTCAGATCTTCGATTTCCACAGGCCCACCTAAACGACGTCAGTAAATACGAATGCCTGAACCGGTATGCCGCCAGCCTGAGTACGCGGGCCCGTGCCTGTCAACAACACCGAATGCGAAGGCACCGCCGCGGGGAAAACTTCCGGGCGGACACCGGCCCCCGATAAAGTGCGTGGCACGCCTAATTGGGCACGAAGTCACTGAGGAGGCGCCACGGTGAAGGGCATCATCCTGGCCGGCGGCAATGGCACGAGACTCCATCCGATCACCCTCGGAGTTTCGAAGCAAATGCTCCCGGTCTACGACAAGCCGATGATTTACTACCCGCTGTCGGCCCTGATGCTGGCGGGGATCACCGAAATAGAGATCATCACCACGCCCGAGGACTCGGACATGTTCCGGCGGCTGCTGGGCGACGGCTCCTGGCTGGGCATCACCCTGACCTACGCCGAGCAGGACAAACCCCGCGGCCTCGCCGACGCGTTCCTGGTCTGCGCGGACCACATCGGCGACGACTCCGTGGCCCTGGTCCTGGGCGACAACATCTTCCACGGCTACGAGTTCGGGCCCATGCTCCAGCGCGCCGCACAGGACCTCACGGGCTGCGTCCTGTTCGGCTACCCGGTCCGCGACCCCGAGCGCTACGGCGTGGGCACCCTCGACGAACAGGGCCGGCTCGTCGCCCTGGAGGAGAAGCCCGCCGACCCGCAGACCAACATGGCCATCACCGGCCTCTACCTCTACGACAACCAGGTCGTCGACATCGCCCGCCGCCTGCGCCCCTCGGAACGCGGCGAACTGGAGATCACCGACCTCAACCGCGTCTACCTCGAACGCGGCCAGGCCCGGCTGGTGCCGCTGGGGCGCGGGTTCGTCTGGCTCGACACCGGAACCCACGACGCGCTCATGGAGGCCGGGGACTACGTCCAGGTCCTGGAACACCGCCAGGGCGTACGCATCGCCTGCCTCGAGGAGATCGCCTACCGCATGGGCTACATCGACCAGGAGTCCTGCTACCGGCTCGGCAGCCGCCTCGCGAACTCCTCCTACGGCCGCTACGTCATGGAAATGGCCCAGGCCGGCTGACTCCGCCCCGCCCGCGCGGTCCGCGCACCCGACCCGACCACGAAAAGAAGTGCGACAGCCATGAAAATACTGTTCACCGTCGGGGGCAGCCAGGCGGCCGTCTTCGGCGTCGCCCCGCTCGCCGCCGCCGCCCGCAACGCCGGCCACGAGATCCTGCTGGCCGCCGACGAACCACTGATGGCGGCCGCCCAGTCCGTCGCCCTGCCCGCGGTCTGCATCACGCCCGACCGCATGCGCTACGGCCAGGACGCCATGACGGCCACCGACCGCATCGACGCCCTGCTGGAGGTGACCCGGCAGTGGACCCCGGACCTGGTCGTCGGCGGCCTCTCCCACGTCCCCCGCCTCCTCGCCGCCCGCCTCAAGGTCCCCTTCGTCCGGCACATCTGGTACATCGCCCCGATGGCCCGCCGGGACCGCACCGCCATCGCCGAACTCCAGCCGCAGCTGCAGCGCCTCGGACTGACCGGCCTGCCCGAGCCCGACCTCTTCGTCGACCTGTGCCCGCCCGCCCTGCGCCCGCCGGGCGCCTCCGCGGCCCGGTCGATGCGCTGGGTGCCCCGGGTCAGCCAGCGCCGCGTCGAGCCGTGGATGTACACCCGCCCCGCCGGCCGGCGCCGGGTGCTGATCACCGCCGGCACCCGCAACCTGATGCTCGACACCCCCGGCAGCTCGCTGCGCCGCCTGGTGGACTCCCTGACCGGGGCGGGTGCCGAGGTGCTGATCGCCGCCCTGCCCGAGGCCGCCGAACGCTACGGCGCCGAACTCGGCGGCGTACGCATCGGCTGGATCCCCCTGGACGTCGTCGCCCCCACCTGCGACCTGGCCGTCCACCACGGCGGCGCCACCACCGCCATGACACTGATCCACGCCGGCGTGCCCCAGCTGATCGTCCCCGACAACGGCTACGGCAAGGCCGTCGCCCAGGCCGTCAGCGGCTACGGCGCCGCCGTGATGGTCGACCGCGACCGGCCCCAGGACGGGCAGGACCTGGACGAGGTGACCGTCACGGCCTGCCGGGAGATCCTCGCCGACCCGACGTACGCCGAGCGGACCCGTACCCTCGCCGCCCACAGCGCCGCGCTGCCCACCCCGGACGAGGTGCTGCGCGAGATCGAGGCCCTGGCCGCCCGCTGAGCGGGAGCCCGCACCACGCGCCCGCGCCCCGGGACCGGCGGAGAACCCTCCGCGGTCCCGGGGCGCGGGCGCGTGCCGGCCGTGAACGTGGCCGGCCCTCAGACCAGCGCCTCCAGCCTGGGCACGATCTCGGCGGGCGTGGGCAGCGTCGAGATCTCCTTGGCGAGGAACTGCGTGCGCTCCGTGTAGCCGGGGTTCTCCAGCAGCTCCCGGCAGGCCGCGGCGATCACTTCGCCCGGCTCCTTGTCCGGCTCCTGGGCCTGCGGCCACAGCGTCCTGCCGGCACCGAAGCCGGTGATGGCCTTGGCGATGGCCTCCCGGTGGTAGTTCGGCGGGAACTCCGGCGGGTTCTCCGGGATGACCAGCTGCGGCACCCCGTTGGCCATCAGCGTCGTCGCGGTGGTCGCACCGCCGTGATGGACCGCCAGGTCACAGGTGGCGGCGGTGACGTCGATGGGGATCCAGCCCACGCGCGCGTCACCCAGCTGGTCGCCGAACCGCCCCACCGCGCCGGGGTTCGCCGCGATCAGCGTCTCGGCACCCAGCTTGTCCAGCTCCTTGACCAGCAGCGGCATCGACCAGCCCGGGTCGCGGAACATCAGACTGCGGAAACCGGAGGTGATCACCACCCGCTTGCGGCCGCCCTCGGGGCGGGTGTACATCCAGCGCTCCAGCCGGCGCTGCGGGTTGCTGGGGATCCAGCGCATCGCCTGCGCCGCCGGATCGCCGGCCGGCCGCAGCGAGGGCGGCGTCGAGTCGAGCAGCAGGTCGGGCTCGAGCAGCCCGTCCACGCCCAGGCGCTCCATCTCCGGCCGCAGCTCGGCCTCGGCACCCGGGTCGATCCCGGTCAGCGGAATGCCCAGGTACTCGATGTGGCGCACGTAGGGGACCTTCAGGTGGGCGGCCAGCAGCATCGCCGCGTAGCTCTGCGAGCTGCCCACGACCACGTCCGGCCGCCAGTCCCGGGACAGTTCCAGCAGCGACTCGACGCCCGCCAGGCCCATCTTCGCGAAGCCGCGGCCCTGCCCGAGCATCTCCTCGTCGCCCAGCTCCCGGGGGAACCGCAGCCCCTTGCCCGGGTTGGTGACCCGCATGAAGTGCCGGATCGGGTCCACGGTGAAGCAGAAGGTGGGCAGACCGATGGCCTCCGCGGTCTCCACCCACGGCTCGTGGGCGGCCAGCACGACGTGGTGGCCCGCGTTGCGCGCGGCCGTCGCCAGCGGAGCGGCGGCGTAGTAGGTGGCCTGGCTGCCTGTGGTGACGAACAGGATTTTCATGGCACTCCGGATGCTTTTCGTGGGACGCGGCCAGCAGCATGTGCGAACACTGCCGATGGTCCGCAGGGCGGCCTTTCTCTGTCAAACATCGTTAATTGGCAATCCCGTTCAATCGCGGAATTCCCGCAGTTGAACAGAGTATTCTTTGGGCCTCGTTGCGCACCGTTCGGCCGCTGACCATCATGGGTCCGGTACGTGTGGCCAGGAAGCCCCAGAAACGGATACCGGAAGTCGGTGGCACATGAACAGCCTGATCTACGAAGCCCGGATGGCCCTTCGTGACGTCATGGAAGTGAACATCTACAGCCAGGGAAACGACAAGGTCTACCTGACGGTTTTCCCCGAGCTGGTCTGGGAGGGCACCGAGAAGACGCAGCCGGAAAAGGTCGTCCGCAACGTCATCGGCCGGCTCCACGACATGTCGCTGGACGTCGCGGGCGGTGAGGGCGCCGTGCGCGCCCTCCTGGACGCCGGCCCCGTGGAGATCGTCCGCAAGGCCGCCTGACCGCACCCCCGACGCTTTGCCCGCCGTGTGCCCGCGCCGACCACCGCCGCGGGCACACGCCGTGTCAGTGGTGGCCGCCCACGTGCCGGTGACCGGCCGGAGAGACCACCAGCGGACGCACCATGTGCTGCTCGTGCTCCAGCATGTGACAGTGGTGCACCCCACGGCCCACCACGGGAAAACGCACCGCCACGGTGACCATCTCACCCGGCGTCCCCTCCGGCCCGGGCACGATCCGGCCGGCCGTGCCCACCCGGACGGTGTCCTTCTCCCCGAGCTCGTGCGCCTCCAACTGCGCCGCCCCCAAAAACGCGGCCGGCCTGGCCGAACCCCGCACCACCCGGTCGAAACCGCTCACGTCGTAGTGCTCCCGGGACAGCACATGGAAGTGCGCCAGGTGAATGTGCATGGGATGCGGCGACGCGGCCAGATTCAGGTACTTCCAGATCTCCACACCGCCGTGCGCCACGGTGAACGCGTTCCCGTCGTCGTAGGCCATGGCCGTACGCCGCAGCGTGGTCACCACCCCCTCGCCGTCCCGGACCTGGACGACACCCGCCGAGGGCAGGGTGATCTGCTCCGCCTCGGCCGCCTCCACCTCCTCCATCTCCCACAGCTCGGGCACGTTCGCCGCACCCGGACCGACCAGCACCACCCACCGGGGACGCCCGCCGTGCGGCAGATCGTGATGCGTGGGCCGCTCGAAGCCGGGCGACAGGGTCCGGGGCAGCGTGAACCGCCCGCCGGATCCCCGGCCCGCGACACGGAACTGCATCACATCGGGCTCCAGCAGGTCGTCACGGACACTGGAACCACCCGGGCTCACACCGTCCATCGTGTTGACCAGCTTCACCGACCGGCCGCGCAACGCACCGAAGTCGACCAGCACGTCCACGCGTTCACCGGGGGAGAGGTTCAACGCCCCCTGAACCGGCAGCGGCCTGCCGACCAGCCCCTGATCAGTCCCGATCACCTGGAACGCGCCCGCCACGGGCGCGCCGTCCGCCAGCAGCATCAGCCGGTAGATCCGCGAGTTGGCCGTATTGACGATCCGGAACCGGTACCAGCGCGGCTGGACCTCGAGATACGGCCACACCACACCGTTGACCAGGGTGTAGGGAGCGGCATGCGCCCGCATGAGCTTCGTATTGACCATCTCCACCTTGTGCACCAGACGCCCGGCCATGGCCCCCGACCCGTCCAGATCGAAGTTGCGGTCGCTCAGCACCAGCGGCACCTCGAACCGGCCCCGCGGCAGCCCCAGGGCACGCTCCTCGGCGTTGCGGCACACGAACAGACCCGCCAGCCCCGCATACACACTGAACCGGCTCACGTGATGGGTGTGATCGTGATACCAGAGGGTCGTCGCGGCCTGGTCGTTGGGATACGCCGACAACTGCACCTCGCCCGGAGCGAGCAGGTTCTCCATCCAGCCGTCGTTGCCGCCACCGGTCAGCATGCCGTGCAGATGCACCGCCGCCCACGGCCCCAGACCGGCCACCCCGGCCACCTCCTGGCAGCCGTCCGTGCCGGGATAGTTGGACAGCGGATCCGGCATGGGGCCGCCGGGCCGCCCGAACTCCACAGCGGTGACCGGGATGTTCCCCGTCAGCGCGTTCTCCCAGGCCACCCGCAGCCGCCGGCCGCGGACCGTCTCGATCGTCGGACCCGGATAACTGCCCTCGTACGTCCACATCCGGACCGCCGGCAGCTCCGAGTGCACGGTGACGTCGGCGGTACGCATCCGCACGGTCAGCTCGTCGAACCCGCCGCGCTCACGCGGACGCAGCACCGGCGGCGTGCGCAGCGGGTCCTTGAACTTCGTCAGCAGCAGTCCGTCCGCCGACGGCTCGGCGCCCCCGGCCGGAACCGGGCCGGGCGAGGCGAAGACGGACGACGACGACACGAACGCACCCAGCCCGGCGACGGCACCACCGCGCAGCAGGGTGCGCCGGCCGACCGAGTACGGATCCGGTATTGCGGCAGACGCGGTCTCCATGCGCCGGATCGTAGGCAATGACCCCTCCAGAACCGCTCGAGGCCGACTGCACACCCCCCGGCCAGGCGCCCGCCTACACCACGGCCATCTCGCCGTCCCGCCGCACCAGCGTCGCGTAATGACCGCCCAGGGCGAGCAGTTCGTCATGGGTGCCGCGCTCGGCGACCCGCCCCCCGTCCAGGACCAGGATCTCGTCGGCGTTGCGGACGGTCGACAGCCGGTGCGCGACCGTGATCGTCGTACGGCCGGCGCTCGCCGCGTCGACGGCCTGCTGCACGGCCCGCTCGGTCTGCGTGTCCAGCGCACTGGTCGCCTCGTCCAGCACCAGCACCGGCGGATCACGCAGGATCGCCCGTGCGATGGCCAGCCGCTGCTTCTCCCCGCCGGAGAACCGGTACCCGCGCTCGCCCACCACCGTGTCGTAGCCGTCGGGCAGCGACATCAGATAGTCGTGGATGTGCGCCACCCGCGCCGCCGCGACCAGCTCCTCGTCACTCGCGTCCGGCTTGGCGAACCGCAGATTGTCCGCGACCGACGCATGGAAGAGATACGTCTCCTGGGAGACCACACCCACAGCGGCGGCAAGCGTGTCGAACGACAGGTCACGCACATCGACACCATCGATCGTCACCACGCCCGACGTCGCGTCGTACAGCCGCGGAATGAGGTAACTCAGCGTCGTCTTGCCCGACCCGGTCTCCCCGACGACGGCGAGACTGCGCCCCGCGCCCACCGTCACATCGACACCCTCCAGCGTCGCCCGCTCGGCCCCCGCATAGCGGAAACCGACCCCGCGCAACTGCACCTCGCCCCGCAGACTCGCCGGCACCACCGGCCGCTCCGGCTCGGCCACGTCCACGGGCAGGTCGAGATACTCGAAGATCCGGCCGAACAACTCCAGGGAACTCTGAATGTCCAGACCGATCGTCAGCAGCCGCTGCGCCGGCCGGAACAGGATCTGCTGGAGCGTGGCGAACGCGACCAGCGCACCGATGGAGACGGACATGTGGCCGCCGCCGGCACTCAGCCCCGCCACCCAGTAGATCACCGCCGGCATGGCCGCCATCACGATCCAGATCGTGGACTGATACCACAGGCCCGCCGTGCTGGCCCGCACCTCGATGTCGGTCAGCTTGCGCGACTGCCCCGCGAACGCGTCACTGAGCGAACGCGAACGGCCCATGGTGTGACCGAGCATGATCCCGCTGACCGACAGCGACTCCTGGACGTTCGACGACAGGTCGGCGAACTGACGCTGCCGCGCACGGGTCAGGACCCGCAGCTCGTCCCCGACATGACGGCTCACCCACACGAAACCCGGCAGCACGAACAGCGAGGCGAGGGTGAGCCGCCAGTCGAGCAGCGCCATCGCGGTGACCGTCGTGAGCACCGTGGTCACGTCCGACACCAGCGCCGTCGCCGTCGTCGTCACCGTCACCTGCATCCCGCCGATGTCGTTGGCGATCCGCGACTGCACCTCACCGGTACGGGTCCGGGTGAAGAAGGCCAGCGACATGCGCTGCAGATGGGAGTAGACGGCGGTCCGCAGATCGTGCATGACGAGCTGGCCGACCTTCGCGGACAGATAGGTCTGCCACACGTTGAACGAGCTGTTCGCGACCGCGACGACGACCATGCCCAGCGCGAGCACGGACAGCAGCCCCGTCCTGCCCTGCGGCAGCGCCACATCGATGATCTCGCGGATCAGGAACGGATTGACGAGAGAGACCAGCGACGAAGCCACCACCAGCACCCCGACGAACAGCAGGCTCCTGCGGTAGGGACGGAACAGCTTGAGAATGCGCCGCTTGGGCACAGGAACATGAGCAGCGGCCGGCCCGGTGCGCCTCACCTGGGTCTCCTTCTTCGTCGGCTTGTCCTCGGGCGGAACGTCTGGCAGGCCGCACACCGCGGCCACCTCTCACAGGTCCTTGACCGGCGCCGTCCACCGCACGAACTCCTCCTGCGACAGAGGCGGCAGACACGGCTGCTCGACGAGCGGCAACGCGTACCCGGACCACGGACGGGGCGGCAGCGCCCCGAACCATCCGAACCCCATCCACATGACGCCCTCGCCGAAACCGCGGCCCAGCGCCCTCATGGCCCTGGCCGGTGCCTGCCGTGCCCGCATGACGGTCTCCGTTTCGCCGGCCCACCCCGTTCACCGCCACCCTGACCCAAGCGCCTCAACAACCGGCGGGCGATCCGTCGACTCCGGCTGGAGGCCCGGCCGAGCCCCTCAGCCGCTGCCCGCAGCGGCCGGCCGGGAAGCCCGGGGCACGGCGAGCGCCTCCCGCACCGCGCCGGCGGCCTCGGCGGCCTGCGCCCGGATCTCCGCAGCGGCGGTGGTCTCCAGCAGGTTCCCCCGCCGCAGGGCCCCGATCGTCCACAGCCGCACACCCCGCACACCCGCCGCGGGCACCAGCCGCCCCTCCTCCCCGGTGCCGAGACCGACACCGGCCGGACCGGGCCGGGCCTGACCCTGCTCCAGCAGGCAGCGCACCAGGGGACCGCCGGTGCCGCGCAGGTCCATGCGCGCCCCGGTGCATGCGACGACCGCACCGACCCGCAGCCGCCTGCCGTCGCTTACTGGAGTTCGCTCAAGCGTTCGGTCGCGCGGGTGCGTCCGGCGACGATGATGGTGCCGTCTGCTTCCACGACGGTTTCGGCGGTGGCGTGAGTGAAGCCTTCGCCGGGGAGTTTGATGGCGACGACCGTGATGCCGTAACGGGTGCGGACGGCGCTGTTGGACAGGAGGAGGCCGATGATGTCGGCCGGAGGGTTGGTCTTGACCATGGCGAAGTCGTCCTCGAACTCGATGTAGTCCAGCTTCCGGCCTCGTACGAGGTGGGTGACGCGCTGGCCCATGTCGTGCTCTGGGTAGACGACGTGGTGGACGCCGGCTCTGTGCCACCGACGACCAGATGAGACCTTGGCTTCAACCCGTCCACGTCTGAGTCGTCGACGCCGGTGTGCTGGTGACGTGTGGATTCGGTTCCGGTGGTACGCCGGCGCCAGGGATGTGCTCAGGCGGCTCGGCCGGTGAAAGAGCGGCTGAACTGCTGGCCCGACTGGACCATGCCGCGGACGTTGCCGAGCCGCTTCCTTTCGTACTCTCCGAGAGCCTGCGCCACCGTCGATCCGCGCACGCCCGCAGCAACGGATTCGGCGACGGCCTCGGCGTCGTGGAGCGATGCGCTGAAGCCCGAGCCGGTCATCGGCGTCGGCACATGCGCGGCATCTCCCACCAGGGCAAGACGCCCGTTAACGAGTTTATCGGGGACGTACTCGGCGATGGGGGTGCCGATGACGGCACGCCGCTCGATGCAATCGAGGATGGCCTCACGCCAGGGCGACGGCCACAGGTCTTCGGCTTTGTCCGCGAGCTCGCGCAAGGTCGCCTCCGGTATGTCGCCGGAGGTGAGCGACCGACGCACGACGTTGCCGACAACACTGCCCGTTTCGCATAGGAGATTGTTGTGGCTCGCGTCGTACCAGGCCCAGCCGACCTGGCGCGAGCCCGGGGCGACGGAACCGTCGGGGCCGGGCAGTGGGTAGCCGAGGAGATAGTCCTCTCCGCCACTGAGGATGTCGACGTCCCGCGGCAGGCGGCGCGAGGACGCGAGCGAGGACTCGTTGGTGAGGCCGAGCCAGATCAGGTAGCCGGCGAACGCCGCGTCGGGCTTGTCGGGTGCGACGCCGACGCGCACGACGCTTCCGTGGCCATCCGCTCCGATCACGACATCACCTCGGAATGTCTGCTGGTCCGAGGTGATCACCCACGCGGAATCCGCGTCCTGGTCGACGCTCCGTACGAGCGTATGGGGGCGCAGCTCGATATAGGGGTCGGCGTCGGCGGCCGCCCGGAGCCGGGCGTGGACCGCCATCCAGCTCTGCACACCGGGGGCCACTGAACTCAGTGGCGCCGAACCGCCGTGTGCGTGACGAGATCCCGTGATTCTGCTGAGGAGGCCCTCACTCACCCCGCCGAGAGCAGCCCCCTTCCGGGCCCGAGGGGCGGCTCCCGATCGCTCCAGCATCGTCACGTCGACTCCGGCGTGCGACAGGGCCAAAGCGGTCATCAGACCCGCGAGAGATGCACCGACGACGATGGCGGCGCCCTGGCGCTCGTCCCGGTTCCCGGAACGGGGCACGTCGCGCATAGCTGTGGTCATGCTGTTGTTCTCCTCAGGGGAGTCGTCACGGTGGTGGTGTGGCCGGGCGCGCTGTGGCGGACGCCGAGGCTCGGGGTGAACATCTCGGCGGCGCTGTCCAGCGTGCTCACCGGGCTCTTGCCAGTTGGGGCCCCATCCCCACGGAAGGGGGACACTGACCATGCAACCGGCAATGGCGATGACGTGGGAGTCTCGGTTGTGAGGGGCACCTGCAGGGACCCCCAGCTGGCATCCTGCAGGCCACGCCCTTTGGACCACTGGGCACTGCCGGACGCTCAGTGTGAGAGCAGCGCGCCGAGGTCGATCTTCCCGCTCTGCACTTGCGCGTCGTGGGGCTCGTTGAGTCCGCCGTCGGTGATGTACAACCGCTTCCCGCGCACTGCGGTGGCGGTGGGCGAGGCGAGGCCGTCCGAGGCGGTCAGCACGGTCCTGGTGGTGCCGTTCGGATAGACGACCACGATCTTGTTCTGTGTGTTCAGCGCGGCGAACACGACGTTGGAGTGGTCACTGAGGAAATTGAAGTCATCGATGCCAGTGAGGCCGTCGGCGACCGTGTGGATCCGGCCCGGAGTTCCGGTGGCGGTGACGGGGACCCGCAGCAGGGTGCCCTTGCTGAGGTTGGAGACCCATACGGCGCCGTTGTGGAAACGGAGTCCGTTCGCACCGTACGGCACGGGGGCGGACGCCTTGATCGCGAGGGCGGGGTCGACCAGCCAGGCGGCCGCGGGGCCGCCGGCGACCGGGACGGCCCAGACGGTGCCCTTCTGGCTGTCGGCGACGTACAAGGTGCGCCCGGCCGGATCGATGGCCAGACCGTTGGGGACTCTGTCGACGGGCAGGGCCGCGATGCGGTGAGGAGTGCCGCCGGGCGGCAGCTTCCACACCCCGTTCCGGGAGGCGTCGGAGGACCAGACGTTGTAGTAGACGGTGCCGTCGTGGCCGCGAGTGTTGCCGGTGATCCCGTCGCCCTTTTGCCCGGTGACCAGCACCGTGCGGTGCCCGGACGGCGTGATCCGCACCAGTGCCGGCCGTTCGCCCGCGGGCGTGCCCACCATCGAGACGGTCAGCGAATTGTCCGGGGCGACGGTGATGTTCTCGGGCACGTCGCCGGTGGCGAAGTCGAAGGCGGCCACGGTCTTCACATGGGTGACGGCGGGCTGCGCGTCCGTTTGTCCGGTCGCGGCGGACGCGTACGGTGCCGAGACGATGACGGCTGCCGTCGCGGAGATCGCCGCGAGCTTGAACGGCTTCTTCATGGATATGTTTTTCGTGGTCATTGCACTCTTTCGTTCTTTCCATCGGCGCCGCACGGGTACCGAGGTGTTCAGCGCTTTGGAGGCAGCAATGGGGAGAGCCACGACCGGGCCCAGGCCCGTGAGCCGTTCGGGCCCGGCCGGAGGGGGGGCGTCAGCGGCGCTGACGACGTGCCTGATCGGCTGGGGAGTCCCTAGTCGGGGATTGGGAAGCCGGCGTTCTCCAGGTTGAGCGAGTCCGGGTCGGGTCCGCCGCGTACGCCGGTGTCGAGGGCGTCGATCGCGGCCACCTCGTCGGGTGTCAGGGCGAAGTCGAAGACGTCGAAGTTCTCGGCGATGCGATGGGCTTTGACGGACTTGGGGATCGCGCAGAAGCCGTGGTCGAGGTGCCAGCGCAGCACGATCTGCGCGGACGTCTTTGCATGCTTGTCGGCCAGGGCCGTGATGACGGGGTCCTCAAGAGGGTTCGTCTCGGCGCCTCGGTAGACGTAGGAGCCGCCGATGGGCGACCACGACTGGGTCAGGATGCCGTGGCTTTCGTTCGCTGCGCGCCACTCGGGCTGCGTGTAGTAGGGGTGCACCTGGATTTGGTTGACGGCCGGGACGATGTCGGTGCGGGAGATGAGCTCTTCGAGCTGTTTGGGCGTCTGGTTCGACACGCCGATCGCACGGACGCGCCCCTCGGCGAGGAGCTTCTCCGCCGCCTTGTACGCCGCGATCGTCCTCTCGAAGTCGGACGGCAACGGCTGGTGCAGCAGCCACAGGTCGAGCTGCTCGATGCCCATTTTGCGCAGACTTACGTCGAAAGCCCGCAGCGCGGAGTCGTAGCCGTAGTCGCTGATCCACACCTTGGTCGTCACGAAGATCTCGGAGCGGTCCATGTCGGAGCGGGCGATCGCCTCACCGACCTCCCGCTCGTTGAAGTAGGCGGCGGCGGTGTCGATCAGCCGGTAGCCGTCGTGCAGCGCGGTCAGGACCGCGTCGGTGGTCTCCTCGGGGGCGCTCTGGTAGACGCCGAGTCCCAGGGCGGGGATCTGGACGCCGTTGTTCAGGGTGATGAGTGGGTTCGTTGCGGTCATGGTTCGCTCCAATCGTGGTGGGCGCACGCAGCGGTGCCCGCGTGAGGACGGGAAGGGGGACGCGGGCTCAGTCGGCAGAGACTGCTGTGGGCAGCTCGACGTCTGTGAGGTCGGCGCAGTACGTCAGCAGCCGATCCTGCACTTCGGGCGACTGCGTCGCCGGGTGCGGAGGGCGGGGCTGCTGGTGGTGGAAGTAGCGGCCGGTGACCAGCGCCGCCGCGTCGTCGGCGGCCGCCAGCCATGCCTGGGTCACCGGAGCCAGCCGCAGGTCGTCGGTGGCGCCACTGCCGCCCATCTTCGTGGCGACCCAGCCCGGGTCGACGGCGTTGGAGAGCACCTCGGGCCATTTCCTAGCGACGGCGAGCGTGAGAGCGGTGACGTGGAACTTCGACTCCGAGTACGCCTGGGAGCCCTGCCACGGCCGCGTCGTCCACTGCGGGTCCCACAGGGTGGCCTCGCCGCTGTGGTGCATGCCGGAGCTGAGATAGATGAGCCGTCGAGGCGGTGTGATCAGCGCCGTGAGGAGGTAGGGCGCCAGCACGTTGACCGCGAAGACGTCCGAGAGACCGTCTTCGGTCTCCACCTTGCCTCGCCCGTAGTAGCCGACGCCGGCGTTGTGGATGACCGCGTCGAAGGTGCCCAGGTCGTTGACCTGGGTGGCCACGTCGCGGCTCTGGGCGATGCTGGAGAGGTCACCGACGGCGACGCCCGCGTGGTCCGGGAGCGCGGCGTGTGCGTCGCGGGCCCGGGTGTTGTTGCGTGCGTGGAGCGCCACCGTGTGGCCCTGCCGCACGAGCAGTTGGGCGGCCATCAGGCCGAGGCCGTCGGTGGAACCGGTGATAAAGATGCGAGCCATGAGTATGTCCTGAAGGGTTCGGACCCCGCCTGTCGCTAGTCCGGGTCGCTGACCCGATTGCTGGTGGTGACCTTGAGGGGTGCGTCGAGCAGCGGGAGGAGTTGCTCGACGACCTTCGTCACGTTCGGGTGCTCGGCGTGTTCCACGACGGCTTCGGGCGAGGCCCAGCCGTCGACGATGTAGAAGGTGTCGGGCTCGTCCGACTGCTGGTAGAGGTCGTAGTAGAGGCATCCGGCTTCGGCCCGCGCGGGGCCCACGAGCTCCAGCAGGAGCTCCTTGACCTTGGCGCGGTGGGCAGGGTTGCCGCGTACCTCGCAGATGACGTGGCGCTCTGCCGACTTGAGCGTGGTCATGTGGGTTCCTCCGTCAGTTCTGGCCGGCGTAGACGCGGGTCATGCCGCCGTCCACGACGAGGTCGACGCCCGTGATGTAGCGGCTGGTGTCCGAGGCCAGGAAGACGAGGGCGTCGCCGATGTCCTCGGCCGTTCCCACGCGTCCGGCCGGGATTTCCTTCGCGACGCGCTCGACGTAGGCGGCGATGTCGTCGTCGCTCAGCTTCTGTTCGTGGCTGTAGCCCTCGGTGGGCACCACTCCGGGGCTGATCGAGTTGACCCGGATCCCACGGTCCTTGAGGTCCGTCGTCCAGCTGCGGGCGAGGGAGCGTACGGCCGCCTTCGACGACGCGTAGACGGCGAACCCGGGCAGCCCCATGTCGGCGGTGATCGACGCGTTGAGGACGATGGACGCGCCGTCGCGCAGGACGTCCAGCACGCTCTGCACCGTGAGGATGACGCCCTTGATGTTGATGCCGAGCTCGCTGTCGATCTGCTCCTCGCTCAGCTCAGCGAGGGGCGTGGCGTGTCCGCCACCCGCGTTCGCGAAGAGTATGTCGAGGTGGCCGTGCGCCGCCTTGATCGTTTCGGCGACGCGCAGCATGTCGCTCTTGCTCGTGACGTCGGCTCGGATCCCGGTGGCGGACGGGCCGAGCTTCTCCGCTGCGGCGTCAAGCACGTCCTTGCGCCGGCCCGTGATGTAGACGGTGGCTCCCTCTTCGATCAGACGCTTGGCGGCGCCGAAACCGAGTCCGGTCGTGCCGCCGGTGACCAGGGCGATCCGCCCCTTGAGTGCCTGCGCTTCCATGTGAACTTCTCCTGACGGGCAGGGCCCTCCTGACGAAGCGCCTTGAACGACGCTTCGTCAGGAACGGGCCGAGGGAGGATGATGACTTACCGGTTGATGGTCTTCTGCTGCGCTGCGGTGTACCGCTCGCCCTTGATCTGCACCTGGGCAACTGCCTCTTCGATGCGCCCGAGGTCCTCGGAGGTCAGCTCCACGTTGTCGGCGCCGATGTTCTCTTCGAGGCGGTGCAGCTTCGTCGTGCCCGGGATCGGTGCGATCCACGGCTTCTGCGCCAGCAGCCACGCGATGGCGGTCTGAGCCCGGGTCGCCTGCTTGGCGTCCGCGATCTCACCCAGCAGCGCGATCAGCGCGAGGTTGGCCTCACGCGCCTCTTCCTCGAAGCGCGGCAGCACGTTACGGATGTCGCTGGCCTCGAACTTCGTGTCCTGACTGATCGCGCCGGTCAGAAAGCCCTTGCCGAGCGGGCTGAACGGCACGAAGCCGATGCCCAGTTCTTCCAGGGTCGGCAGGATGATCTCCTCGGGCTCGCGCCACCACAGCGAGTACTCGCTCTGCAGGGCCGTGACCGGCTGGACCGCGTGGGCCCTGCGGATGACGTCCTCACCCGCTTCGGACAGGCCGAAGTGCTTGACCTTGCCTTCCTGGATGAGATCCCGGACCGTGCCGGCGACCTCTTCGATCGGCACGTCGGGGTCCACCCGGTGCTGGTAGAACAGATCGATGCGGTCGGTCTGCAGACGCTGCAGGGACTGCTCGGCGACCAGCCGGATCCGCTCCGGCCGACTGTCCAGCCCCGCTGCGGGGTTGCCGTCCTTGAACCCGAACTTCGTGGCGATGGAGACCTGGTCGCGCACCGGCGCCAGGGCCTCCCCCACCAGCCTTTCGTTCGCTTCCCCGTACCCCTCCGCGGTGTCGAAGAGCGTCACACCGCGCTCGGCGGCCGCCCGGATCAGCTTGATGGCCTCACCGGTGTCCGCGGCCTGGCCGTAGCCGAAGGTCATTCCCATGCAGCCGAGCCCGATCGACGACACTTCAAGCCCGCTGTTTCCCAGTACACGCTTCTTCATTTCGTTCTCCTTTCGAGTGGCCACGAGCGACGACAACGCCCTGGCCGGTGCAGGTCCTGATGGTCGTGAGGTAGACGGAGCGGCGCGGGGTCAGCTCGCGTCGGCGCCCTCGACGATGTTCTTCAGCTGGGTGATCGCGGACATCGCATTGGGCCAGCCGGCGTAGAACGCGATGTGGGTGATGGCCTCGACCAGCTCGTCCTTCGTCACTCCGTTCTCCAGCGCCTTCGGCAGGTGGAAGGCAAGCTGGTCGGCGCGGTAGAGGGCGACCAGGGTGGCCACGGTGATCAGGCTGCGGTCCCGCTGGGACAGTCCCTCACTCGCCCACACCTCGCCGAACAGGACGTCGTCGGTGAGCCGGACCAGTTCGGGCGCGAAGTCGCCGAGCAGCTTCTGTACGGCGGTCTGTTCTTCAGTCATGGCATTTCATCCTTTCTGCGTGTTTAATTAGCTGAAAAACTTAATCAGCAGATTTGATTGGTTTATTGCAGGAACACCCCGTGGTGTTCCGGAATCAGGCCGCCACGTGGTGAGCCTGAGCCTTGTGCGAGGTCTCCTCGTCCGCCGCAGGCAGGGACATCTGAGGCACGGCGGTCCGGGTGGCGCGCATCGCGGCGAGGACGAGCAGGGGAATCAGGCCCAGTCCGGCCATGACCGCGCCGACCACCTCCGGTCCGGTCACGCCCAGGGAGGTGTCCAAGGTCGTGCCCGCCAGCCAGGAGACGAGGGCGATCCCCACGTTGAAGGCCGACACCGTCAAGGCAGCGGCAAGGGCGGGCGAGGAGTGTCCGAAGCGCACGGCCAGCGGGGTGGCGATCGATGTGATGCCCAGACCCGTCACACCCAGGAGCACCACCAGGACGACGGTCGCCACAGGGCTGGTGGACAGCGGGATCAGCAGGAGCAGCACCAGCACCGAGGCGACGGAGGTGGTGATGAACGTGGCCAGCGGCCTGCGGTCGCCGAGGCGCCCGGTGATGTTCGTGCCCAGCAGAGCACCGACGCCGAAACCGACCAGCACGAGAGGTACGGCTCCTTCGGAAATCCCGGTCCGCTCGGTGAGCAACGGAGAGATGTAGCTGTACGCGGCCATGAATCCACCCGTGACGAGCGCGGTGGCGGCAAGGACCAGCCACATACGGCCATGGCGCAGGACGGCGAGCTGGGAGCGGACCGAGGGTGTCACCTCGGCGCGTTCCTCGGCAGGGATGAACCGGCCGATGACCAGGGCAGCCACGACCGCGAGGGCGGCCAGCGCCCAGAACGTGCCGCGCCAGCCGATCGCCTGGCCGACCCAGGAGCCCAGCGGCACACCGGCCACGATGGCCAGGCTCATTCCGCTCATCATCACGCCCATGGCGCGGGAGGCGGCGGCCGGTCCCGCGGCGGAGGTGGCCACGACCGAGGCGACGGAGATGAAGGTGCCGGTGGCCAGCGCGGTGACCACGCGTGCCGCGAGCGCGACGGTGAAGGAGGAGCTGAGTGCGGCGATCACGTGGCCGACGGCGAATACGGCAAGCGCCATGACCAGGGTGAAACGCCTGGGCAGGCGCAGCGTGGCGATCGAGATCGTGGGCGCGCCCACGATCATGCCGACCGCGAACGCCGTGATCAGCAGGCCGGCCGTGGAGACGCTGACGCCGAGGTCGGCGGACACCTCGGACAGGAGGGCCGCGATGATGTACTCGCTGGTGATCATCAGGAAGGTGCCGAGGGCCAGCAGCGGGACGACGAACGGCAGCCTGGCGGGCTTTTCTCGGTGAGAAGACATGCGGAGGTAGAGCCTTTGCTGAATATGGGGTGAAACAGGGAGCCGCGTCGCGGCAGCGGCCGAGGGCCGGCGCCGGTTCAGCCGAAGGAGTCGGCCTTGATGCTGTCCGGGTCGGGACCGCCGCGCAGGCCGGTGTCGAGGGCGTCGACGGCGGCCGTCTCGTCGGCGGTGAGCGCGAAGTCGAAGATGCCGATGTTCTCCGCGATGCGGTGCGGCGTGACGGACTTCGGGATCGCGGACAGGCCGTGCTCGATGTGCCAGCGCAGCACGATCTGCGCGGGGGTCTTGCCGTACCTGGCCGCGATCTGAGTGATGACCGGGTCCTGCAGCGGGCTCTTGCCCGCCTGCGGGGCCTCGGGCCAGTACAGGTTCACCGCGCCGAGGGGCGACCATGCCTGGGCGACGATGCCGAGGCCGGCATGCGCCTCGCGCAGCTCGCCCTGGATGAAGTACGGGTGCAGCTCGACCTGGTTGACCGCCGGTACGACGTCGGTGCGCACGATCAGGTCGTCCAGACGCTCGGCGCTGAAGTTGGAGACGCCGATCGCCCGCACCCGCCCGTCGGCCAACAGCTTCTGTGCCGCCTTGTACGCGGCGACTGTGGAATCGAACTCGGACGTGTACGGAAAGTGCAGCAGGTACAGGTCCAGGTAGTCCAGGCCCAGCCTGCCCAGGCTGGCGTCGAAGGCACGCAGGGTCGCGTCGTGGCCGAAGTCCGAGAGCCACAGCTTGGTGGTCACGAAGACCTCGCCGCGGTCGACGCCGGAGGCGGCAATGCCCTCGCCGACCTCCTTCTCGTTGCCGTAAACGGCGGCGGTGTCGATCAGCCGGTAGCCGTGCTGGAGCGCGGTCGTGACCGCGGTGGCGGTCTCCTCCGGTGGGCTCTGGAAGACGCCGAGGCCGAGCGCGGGCATCTGCACGCCGTTGTTCAGCGTGATCATCGTGCTCTTGCCAGTCATGGTGGTTCCTTGCATGAGCGGGGACGGACCGATACGAGGTTCGATACCGGTCGGCCCCAAAGCGGGGCACTAACCATGCAACCGGGAACGGACACGATGAGGGAGTCTCCGCTGTGAGGGGTAACAGCAGGGACCCCCAGCGGCATATGCGCAGGCCAAAGCCCCGCCCCTGCTGCCGGCGGCAGCCGGAGCAGGCGGGGCTATGGACGTCGGTTCAGTTCTCGGAGTCCGCCCCGGCGGACTGCACATCCGCGGCCTCGGCCGTGGCGGACCAGCTCGCCAACAGGTTCAGCGCGTCCGCGGCCGCGGAGCCGGGGGCCGCGTTGTACAACGCCACGACCAGCCCCGAGCCGTCCGGCAGGTTCATCGATTCGAAGTCGAGCTCCAGCTCGCCGACGACCGGATGCCGGAAGCGTTTCGTCCCCTCATGGAAGACGTGTACGTCGTGCGCGCCCCACATCACACGGAAGGCGTCACTGCGAGTCGACAGCTCACCGATCAGGTTCGACAGCTCGCGGTCGTACGGGTTCTTGCCCGCCTCGACCCGCAGCGCACCCACTGCGCCCCTGGCGATGCGTTCCCAGTCGACGTAGAACCGCCGGGCCGCGGGACTGAGGAACACGAACCGCACGGTGTTCGCCCCACAGACCGGATCGGCGTACATCTCCGAGAACAGTGCCCGCCCGAGCGGATTGGCCACCAGAATGTCGAATCGGTGATTCTTCACGAACGCCGGCATGCCCGGCATCCCGTCAACGATGCGCTGCACGCTGGGCCGCACAGCCGGCCGGGCAGCCCGGCGCCGCACACGGGCGGGCGTCGCGTTCGCCGCCCGGGCCAGGTCGTACAAGTGCGTGCGCTCCGTGTCGTCAAGCCGCAGGGCCTGGGCGAGCGCGTCCAGGACACTGTCGGAGACTCCGCTGAGATTGCCGCGCTCCAGGCGCGTGTAGTACTCGACGCTGACTCCGGCGAGCGTCGCGACCTCGTTCCTGCGCAGCCCCGGCACCCGGCGTTGTCCGTACACGGGCAGACCGGCCTGCTCGGGCGTGATCTTGTCACGGCGAGACTTCAGAAACGCACTGATTTCGGCGCGGTTGTCCATGCGCCCAGAGTAGGTTCGCCGCACACAAACTGAGAGACCCTGTCATTACCCCTCACAGCAGTAACCCCCAGTGCCAGCCCTTTCCTGTTGGGTGGAGCCGCAGGTCAGAGGAATTTCGCCGCTGGATACCTCCCCGCCCCCAGGCTGGATGCGGATCACGGGACGGGACCGCGCAAGCCGACGGACCTTCCGGACGAGTCGCCACCACAGTGCAGAGGGCTACCATCCGCCCGGCTCCGGACATCAAGCCCTCTGGAAGCCGATCAGCAGCAGCGGCGCCCGATGCAGCCGACCAGCCAACACGCTCCAGGCCGCATCAGCCCCGAGGAAGCCGGCATGACGGTCCTCTGCGGTGAGCGCCGCGTCCCCGGGCTGCGCCGTGAGGAGGCCCCCGCCTTGCACCGTTTACTACATGTATTGACCCGCAGGGTTGTTCACGCGGCTAATGGGTGGCTGACCATCGAGTGCGGTGTGGCACCGGTGGTAGTTGTAAGTGTGGAGGAAGTCTGCCAAGGCTTCGGTGCGCTCGGCGTTGCTGGAGTACGGGCGCACGTACGCCCACTCGTCGAGCAGGGTGCGATTCAGGCGCTCCACCTTGCCGTTTGTCTGGGGGCGATAGGGGCGCGTGCGTTTGTGGACGATGCCGGCAGCGCTAAAAACTCCTAACGGAATGACTCACAAGGCATCGTCGGGCCCTGGGGCAGTGGGTAGCAACCAGGTGCGAGGATGCTGTCGTGTTGGATGCGATCAACGCGGTGGACTGGGATGCCATACCAGGCCATCCCAACTGGTATGAACCGGCTCGTGCCGCCCACGGTTTGCGCGCGCTGGCGGATGCAGCGAACCTGGTGGAGGCGGCTGAGGCCAGCTCACTGCTCGGCGGCGGCGGAATCGTCCATGGCCACAGTGCCGCGGTGTTTCCGGCGGCGGCGGTCGCGACCCCTCTGCTCCTGGACATCGCGCAGCAGGGTCACCCGGCGGCGCGGGACGCCGCGTTGGGGCTGGTCGATGAGGCCCTGTCGTCCTATCCCCACGGCGAGTACTCGCGGGTGACGACGTCCTACGGCACAGCGGTGCCGATCTGCTGCGCCATCGCCCACCAGTTGCAGGCTCGCTCAGCTCTCCTTGCTGGACTGGGCAAGCGGGGCAAGGCACTGCTTGCCGATGCGGCCGAGCACTGGCGTTTCAAGATCCGAGAGTGCGTCGCCGAGAGCAATGACACGGCAGCCTTCGGGGCTCTGGTCGGCTGTTTCCCGAGCGGCGTACACGCAGCGGAACTACACGTCGGCGGCGAGATCGCCGTGCTGGACGAGGTTGCCCTCGAATACCCACCCGAAGACGGCTCTGCTGAAGCGTGCCTGCGGGTGACGGGACGGCGACCAGCCGAACTGCCGCCCGGCGCCGCCCTGTTCCCAGCAGAGTGCGGTGAACGCATGCACTGACCAGCCTCTACAGTTCACAGTCCATGCGGTACAGGGGCCGTCTGCCGGGCTGAGATGAGACGCCGAACCCACTTGTGAGCGGTGGTGCGGGAGATACCCATTTCATCGGCCACGTGGGCGACGGGTCTGCCGGACCGAACCCGGTCGACCAGCAGCCTGCGGCCGTGGATGGTCAGCCGGGCATTGGGGTGAGACACGACGACCTCTGCGGTGGTGGGGAGATGCGTGGAGGTGAGGAACGGCCCCATCCCCTCGCCCCTGAGTGGGGATTACGGGCCTCGCCGCACGCGACGGCGCCGGGGCCGGTCGTCAGCGCGTCCTGGGCTACACGTTCTGGGGCTGGGGGTAGAGCTGCTCGATCCGGTCTCGTTTGGTGTACATGTCCCAGTACTGCTCGGCGAGCTCGTCAGGGTCGACGAGGGGGAACTCTGCAGTCGATCCCGTAGAGGCGATGAGGGCGCTCAACTCGCTGCGGTCGATCGTCGCACCGACGGAGAGGGTGCCGGCGTAGATTCCCGCCTCGGCGACCTCACCGTGGAGAGAGTGCAGGTAGTTACGGGCGGCGGCGCCGACGGGGGCCAGGCCGCTGAGCCGGGGCAGGGGGTGGACGGCCGTGACGCCGGTGGTCAGGAGGAAGGCTCCATCGCCCCGCTCTGTCCACTCCGGCAGAACTGCACGTACCACTTCCACCGGCGTCAGCAAGAACATCGGAATGCCCTCCTCCAGGGCGGCAGCATCCATCTCGGCGGCTGGAATCAGACTCTGCTCGGTGCTGAACGGCCCGTACTCGATCACGTCGACGCGGCCGAAGCGGTCGCGGATTCTCGCCACCAAGGCCGGTACTTCGGCGGGCCTGGATAGATCGGCGGTGAACCCGGCTGCCTCGATGCCGGCCACCGCCAGCTGCTCTACGAGTGCGTCGAGGCGCTGCTTGCGGCGCGCGACCAGGGCGACACGGAAGCCTTCGCGGCCGAAGCGGCGGGCGACGGAGGCGCCGAGACCGGTGCCGGCCCCGAAGACGGCGATCACTTTGGACATGCGGTGGACTCCTTATTCCGGTCATCTTGACCCACGGGTCAACTTACGGGTCGACGGTAACATGCAAGTTGACCCGATGGTCACGTTCTGCTGACCGGCAGCACGCGGCGAGGGATACGCCAGGCCGACCAGGAGGAATCACCGCATGCGGACCGACGCGCAACGGAACGCGGAGAAGCTGCGAGCTGCCGCCGCCGAGCTCTTCCAGGAACGTGGTCTGCAGGTGCCGCTCAAGGAAATCGCCCGACGGGCGGGCGTGAGTCACGGCACCCTCTACAACCTCTTCGGCACGCGTGAGGCCCTCATCGACGAGGTGGTGACCGACCGCGCGGCACACCTCCTGGACCAGGTCGGCCAGCAGGCCCTGTCCTTGGAGGATGCCTGGGAGGGATTCACGTATTACGTCGAGAAGCTCTGCGAACTTCAGGCCACCGATCCAGCCGTCGCCGACGTGGTCAGCGGACGTTACCCGAACGCGAAGCGACTCATGACCGCCTGCGCCCGGAGCATGGGCGCCGCACGGCAGATCGTTGAGCGGGCCCACGAAGCCGGCGCACTCCGTCCCGATTTCACCAACGCGGATCTGGTATTCGCCTTTGCCGCCAATGCCCTGCTGGCCCGAGCCACCGGCGAGGCCGCACCAAGCGGGTGGCGCCGCCAAGCCGCCTTCCTCCTAGACGGCCTGCGCACCGAGTCCTCCCGCCACCCCCTGCCCGCGAGCCAACCGACCCCACAACAAGTCCACGACGCTATGGCAAGCCTCGGCGACAAGGCATAGAACGATCGAGGGTGGCACGCGCGACCCGGCAGCACATCCATTGCCCACAGGTCGCACGTCTGGCGAACGCTGACCGTCACAGCGAGGCCGCCCACGGCCCTACCTCGACCCGAGAAACGCCCTACATCACCGCGGTGCCGCCTGGGGGGTGAACGTGTCTCCAGCGCCTTCACCCGAGCCACAAGCGTTGTGTCACCGTCAACAACGCTCGTGGTCAATACAACTACACCGGGATGAAACGCGGGAAACTGCGCGGCGTCTCCACGAGCGTCCTGCGCTCACTCACCCGCATCCTGCGCATGGACGAAACCGAGACCCAGCACCGCTCAACACGCTGAACTTGACAGGGAAGACCAGGTGCGCGGGCCAAGTGCTCGCGGCCGCCAGAGCGCCGGCGCCGCGACGGTGGGCCAGGCGCTGCTGCAGCCGCTCGGACGCGAGACGGCCGGACTCCCACACCACCAGCTCACCGTCCAGGCCGGTGTCGTCGGGCGGCTGCGCCAGGGCTACATCACGGTGCCGTGGGCTGGTAGCGCAGGAGCACGGTCTGGGAGTCGAAGGTCCGGGATTCGACGAGCTCAAGATTCAGTCGCTCCGGGGACTCCGGGATGTTCTGGCGGACGTGACGCGCTGAGAACTGTCCAGGCGTCCACGACACGGCGCCGGTCTCCAGCGGCCGCGCCACCGTACGCTCCGGGTTGATAAGCGACTCGGGTGTGTGCAGGCCGGGGAGACCGGTGCGCCGCTGTGGAGGCCACAGCCGCATAACGCACGGCATGGACATGGTCAGGACGCAAACTCCGTGCGTCACTCAAGAAGAGCAGGGACTCAGGTGCGCCCGCCGTGATCGGAGGTGTGCCTCTGTCATGCGGTGAGACTGTCCGAGGCTGGTCGTGGCAAGCCCGAGCGGTCTCGACTCGGCTCCTAGTTAGCGGCGGTGCCGCGTTGCGCGGAAGTAGCAGTTGAGGCTGTCGTAGGTCACCAAGTGATAGTGGTGGTCGAAGAGCTGTTGCCAGATCTGCCCCCTGAGCCCCTTGCTGCTCATGCGCTCCCCCTGGACGGGGCAGGAACGTTCGGGATCACGAGAGCGAGGACCTTGGACAAGCGCCGGATCTGTTCGTTTCGGCAGGTGGGGCGGTTGATCATCACCCCGCGGCCACGTCTCCACCCGCGTTGCGCATCATGCGTTGCAGGACCTTCAGGGTGATCAGGTATTCCTCGTCCGGGATACCCGTGTGCACCTGTGTCCGGCTGGCGCGCTGAGTCTCGGCGGCGCGCTGGTGCAGCGCCCTGCCATCGTCGGTGATCTGGAGCCGGCCGGTTCTATCCAGCACGAGCAGCTTCCGCTCCACCAGAAGGTCGATGTCGGGAGCAAGGCCGGCGCCAACGTCCAGGTTGCCCTGCTGGGCACTGATCACCTCCTCCCGCGTGGCACCGCTTTCGCTGTGCAGCACCTGGTGCAGCACCCACCACTGAGGCTGTGTGATTCCGATGGCCGCGAGCCGCCCCCTGACATACGCCGTAAGCGTCTTGTTCGCGGCCCACGTCCAGTACCCGATCGGCTGGTTCACCAGCTCTTCGTCGTCGTGCGAGTACTCCATCGCGCCACCTTCTCTCTGCCGGTTCGCCCACCGCGCTGTCCGAGCGGCTACGCCACGCGGACAGCCGGACGCCACCCCGGCTCACCTTGGTCACCAGTAACTACCGAGTCGGCGTCAGCCGTCTGCGCGCACCGCTGGGAGCCTGCGCCCGTAGGCAAGCAGCAGGAGCTCCTGAGCGGGGCGCGCCACCTGGGCGCCCCTGCCGTACGACCACTCCAGGTCGGTGGCCCGCAGTTCGACGTCGCCGAGGTGCGCCCGGAAGAAGCGGAGCGTGCTCGGCTTGACGGTTTCCAGCACGATGCGCAGGCGTTCCAGGGGGACTTGTCGCCCGAGCCCGAGCGCGACGGTGATGTCCAATCCGTGAATGACATCGTGCCCGAGTGCCGCCGCCGGGCCGCCTACCGGCGGCCTCCAGGGGTGATGGGCATTGTCCCGCAGCGCTGCGGCGAGTTCATGGGGCGTGAGGACAGCGGCGTCGCGGCGCGCGGCGCGGTCGGTCATCCGGTGCAGGTTGCCTCCCGACCGAGCCAGCTCCAGCGTCGTCCTGCCGAACGAGTACCTGAATCCCATGCTCATGTGTGCGGCGACCTCTCGCACCCGCCACCCGCTGCACAAGGTCGGCGCATCCCACTGGTGCTCGGTCAGTCCGTCCAGCACGTCCGCCAGTTCGCGCCGCTCGGCCGCGATCTCGGCACGGACGTCCACGGCTGCACTCTTCATGATCACCAGCGTCTCGGACGCTGTGCCAGAAGTCCAAGAGACGGTAATTCTCGCAACTAGCATCTCCGCTTATGGAGCTCCGCCAGCTGCAGTACTTCCTCACCGTCGTCGAAGAAGCCAACTTCACCCGCGCCGCGGCCCGCCTGCATGTCGCGCAACCGGGGGTGAGTGCCCAGATCCGGCAGATGGAGAGGGAACTTGGGCAACCCCTGCTGGACCGGTCCGGTCGAAGGGTTACCACCACCGAAGCGGGCGAGGCTGTCCTTCCCTATGCGCGGGCAGCACTTGCGGCCATCGAGGGGATGCGGCAGACGGTGGACGAGTTCACCGGCCTGGTCCGAGGGCATGTCACCATCGGCGTCGTCTCAGGCGCGGCCACCGACGGGTACGACCTGGCCGCCTTGCTCGCCGACTTCCACGACGAGCACCCGCAGGTGGAGATTTCCCTCACCGAGGACACTTCAGCACGCATGCTCACCGCCCTGCGTCGCGGTGAACTCGACCTCGCCATCGTCGGCGTCACCGACGACGACCCCCCGCCGGGCATCAGCCTCCAAGTCGTGATCGACACCCCACTGGTCGCCGCCATGACCCCAAAGGATCCACTGCTCCTCCCCGCCGGCCGCACAGAACTCCCACTGACCGAGCTCGCCGACCGCCCACTCATCAGCCTTCCACGCGGCACCGGCATGCGCGGCGCACTCGAACGCGCCTGCCGACAGGCCGGTTTCCAGCCACGCATCGCCTTCGAGGCCGCCGCGCCGAGCCTGCTGACACGCTTCGCCGCCCGCGGCCTCGGAGTTGCCATCCTCCCGGAACTCCCGCCCGAAGCCGCGTCCGCTCTCGGCCTCCGCACGCTCCCCCTGACCTCCCCCCGCCTCCGCGGCCGGATTGCTCTCGCATGGCCGACGGACGGTCCCCACACTCCGGCAGCCAAGGCCCTCCTCATCCGCATGCAAAAGGCCCTCCCGCCGACCCAACCCTCACAGCACTAGGAACGCGGCCAGGCGCCACCCCGAAGTCTCCCGCGGGTGCAGAAACAGGCACTCGGCGTCACGGCCACCGCGTCCGCCACGGCCCGCACCACCTCCCCGCCCCCCCCGCAGCAGACCCCGCGCCCGCAACTCACCGAGCGCGGCCGCCGTAGCTGGCGCCAGACGGTGACGGTGCACACCTCCCACGTCCGCAGGTCCTCCGCCCCGTTGAGGTAGAGCCAGACCGTGCCCTGTCGGCGGGGCAGGCCGCGGGGGCCGCCGTCGCGCAGAACCCGGTTCCACCGCTCGGCCTCCGCGCCGATGCCGGGCGCGTCGAGCGCGGCTGGAGCCGACGGGCCCGGGGAGGGGTCGGGGCCGGCAGCGCCGTCAGTACGTGGCCAGCAGGCCGCGGCTGCGCAGTACCCACCGCTCCAGCGGGCTGAAGATGAGCAGGTCGATGGCGATGCCGACGATGAGGATGAGGAGGATGGCTTCGAAGACCATGGCCATGTCGCTGGCGTTGCGGCCGTTCTCCAGCAGCTGGCCCAGGCCCACCCCCAGGTCGGGGAAGGAGGCGATGATCTCGGCGGCCATCAGTGAGCGCCAGGAGAACGCCCAGCCCTGTTTGAGGCCGGCGACGTAGCCGGGCAGGGCGGCGGGAAGGACGATGTGCCAGGTGCCCTTCAGTCCGGTGGCGCCCAGGGTGCGGCCGGCGCGCAGGAAGAGGGGGGAG
Source organism: Streptomyces sp. NBC_01723 (assembly GCF_036246005.1). Taxonomy (NCBI): domain Bacteria; kingdom Bacillati; phylum Actinomycetota; class Actinomycetes; order Kitasatosporales; family Streptomycetaceae; genus Streptomyces; species Streptomyces sp. NBC_01723. The sequence continues at coordinate 28,652 of NZ_CP109171.1, read as the reverse complement.
ACCTGGTCGACGCCGGAGACGAGGCCGTTGGCGATGGAGGGGACGGCGCCGAGGAGGATGACGGCGTACATCATGGAGTTGTTCAGGCCCAGCCAGATGACGGCGGGGGGTACCCAGGCGACCGAGGGCAGGGACTGGAGGCCGGACAGGATGGGGCCGATGGCGGCGCGGACGACTTTGACCCGGGCGACCAGCAGCCCGAGGGGGGTGCCGATCACGAGGGCGAGCAGGAAGCCGGAGAGTCCGCGCGAGACGCTGGTCCAGATGTAGCCGAGCAGTTCGCCCTCAAGCCACGCCTGGTGGACGACGTCCCACACGGCGGAGGGCGCGGGCAGCCGGTTCGGGTCGTCGACGATCTTGAAGGAGACCAGGGCCTGCCAGATGGCGAGCACCAGCAGGACGGCGACGGCGGGCGGCAGGACCTTCTCCACGAAGGTCTGCCTGAAGGGGATCCGGGTCCTGTGCCGGGTCTCCAGGGCGTCGAGGCCCGCCTCCAGACCGGCGAGGTCGACGTCACCCTTGAGGGAGGGATCAGTGCTGGCCATGACGGCGGATCTCCCCACGCAGTTCTTCGGTGATCTCGACGGAGAGTTCCGCCACGGCGGTGTCCTCGATGCGGCGCGGCTGCGGAAGGCCGACCGTCCACTGGCGGGCGATGCGCCCGGGGCGGGAGGACAGCAGCACCACGCGTTCGGCGAGGCGGACGGCCTCGCGCACGTTGTGGGTGACGAACAGGACGGACAGCTGGGTCTCGCGCCAGATGCGGGTCAGTTCGTCGTGCAGTACGTCGCGGGTGATGGCGTCGAGTGCCGCGAACGGCTCGTCCATCAGCAGCAGTTTGCTCTCCTGGGCGAGCGCCCGGGCGAGCGCGACGCGCTGGCGCATGCCGCCGGACAGTTCGTGCACCCGCTTGCCGTGCGCGCCCGACAGCCGGACGAGTTCGAGCAGTTCCTCCGCCTTGTCACGGCGCTCGGTCTTGGGCACGCCGCGCAGTTTGAGGGCGAGTTCGATGTTCTTGCCCGCGGTGAGCCAGGGGAAGAGGGCGTGCTCCTGGAACATGAGGGCGGGGCGTCCGTCGGTGGTGATCTCGCCGGTGCTGGGCCGGTCCAGGCCCGCCACCAGGTTGAGCAGCGTGGACTTGCCGCAGCCGGAGGCCCCCAGGAGGGTGACGAACTCGCCGGGCGCGACATCGAGGGTGATGTCGTCCAGCACGAGCTGCTGCCCGGCGGGGCCCGCGAACGACTTCGAGACATGCTCGATACGGGCGGCGCGCGCGGTGGTGGCCGCGGCCTTCCCGGCGGTGCCGGCTTCACCGGCCCGGGTGTCCTCGGCGACGGGCGGGGTCGTGGTCGTGGCCATGGTCGGTCGAACCTCCTGGTCCCTGGTCCTGGTCCCTGGGCGTGATCGGCGCCGGCTGCTAGGGCCGGCGGCCGAGTCCGGCGTCGTCGACGGTGGGCTTGCCCTTGGCCTTGAGGACCTTGTTGAGCAGTGTGAGGTCGTAGATGCCGCCCAGGTCGGGCTGGTCGAGCAGGCCGGCCTTGACGGCGTGTTCGGCCTGGGCGTCGAGGGTGGCGGCCAGCGGGTCGTCGGTGAGCTGGATCGACTTCCACGCCGGGTCGAGGACGTCGGCGGGCAGGGCCTTGCCGGTGTCCTTCTCCAGCTGCTTGTTGGCGGCGGCCTTGGCCTCGTCGGGGTTGGCCTTGATCCACGCGTTGGTGTCGACCGAGGCCTTCAGCACCGCCTCGACAGCCTTCGGGTGTTCGGTGAGGAACTTCTGCGACACGATGATGTTCGTGATCACGAACTTCTTGTTGGGCCACAGCGTCGACTCGTCCAGCAGTACCTTGCCGCCCTCGGCGACCAGCTTCGACGCGGTCGGCTCGGGCACCCAGGCGCCGTCCAGGGAACCGGACTTGTAGGCGTCGGGTGTGACCTTGTTGTCGCTGCGCACGACGGTCACGTCGCCCTTGCCGGACTGCGCGTCGGTCTTCCAGCCCTGCTCGGCGATCCAGTTCAGGAAGGCGACGTCCTGGGTGTTGCCGAGCTGCGGGGTGGCGATGCGCTTGCCCTTGACGTCCTTCAGCGACTTGATCTTGTCCGGGTTCACCACCAGTTTGACGCCGCCGGAGGCGGAGCCGCCGATGATGCGGAGGTTCTTGCCGCCGGACTTGGTGTAGCCGTTGATCGAGGGGGAGGGGCCGATCCAGCCGATGTCGATGGAACCGGAGTTCAGCGCCTCGATCTCGGAGGGGCCCGCGTTGAAGGTGGCGTACTTGGCCTCGGTGGCGCCCAGGGCTTTCTGGAAGAAGCCCTTCTGGTTGCCGACCAGCGCCGTGGCGTGGGTGACGTTGCCGAAGTAGCCGATCCGGACGGAGTCCAGACCGTCGGTCTTCTCGGCACCGGCGGCGACCTTGGCCCCGTCGTCCTTCTCGGCCTGGGAGCCGTACCCGCAGGCGGCGAGCGCCAGCAGCGGCAGGGCGGCCAGGACCGCGACGGTGCGGCGCAGGGCGGTGGTGGCAGGCACGGGAGGTGTTCCTCTCGTTGGTCCGGCTCTCACGCCTGTCGGGTCGTCCGAGGTGTCAGGTCGTGGCCGGGAGGTCGGCTTGTCTTCGGCTGTGCGGGTGGGGGGTGTGGGCGCGCGGGCAGTGCGCGTACGTCAGCGCGCACATCGCGCCACTCCGCCCTGCCCGCTGCCGAGGGCACCGCTGCCGACGCGGCCGCCCTCCTTTGCGAACGTGGAGTAGAAGTCAGGGGAGTTCATGCTCAGAAGTCCCACCCGTCTTCGTCCGCCTCGTCTTTGACCGGCTCCGGCGTGGCGAAGGACTCACCGGCCATGCCGGCGGTGAGGGTGGTGCCGTCGCTGGGGTCGATGAGGATGAAGGAGCCGGTGCGGCGGGAGTCGGCGTAGGAGTCGGCGGGCAGGGGTTCGGCGGTGCGGATGGTGACCCGGCCGATGTCGTTGGCGGCGAGCTGTCCGGGGTGCGGGTGCAGGGACAGGTCGTCGAGGGTGAGGCGGGCCGGGATGTCCTTGACGATTGCCTTGACGGTGCGGGTGCCGTGTTTGAGCAGGACCCGGTGGCCGACGGTGAGGGGGGCGTCGGCGACGTGGCAGACGGTGGCCTCGACGTCCTGGCTGGTGGCGGGGGCGTCCTTGCGGGGCACGATCAGGTCGCCGCGGGAGACGTCGATGTCGTCCTCGAGCAGCAGCGTCACCGACTGCGGCGTCCAGGCCTCCTGGACCGGCACCCCGAGCAGGTCGATCCCGGACACCTTCGAGGTGCGTCCGGAGGGCAGGACGGTGATCTCGTCGCCGACGCGGAAGGTGCCCGCGGCGATCTGACCGGCGTACCCCCGGTAGTCGGGATGTTCGGCGCTCTGCGGGCGGATCACGTACTGGACGGGCAGCCGGGCGTGGCAGTTTGCGAGGTCGTGGCTGACCGGCACGGTCTCCAGGTGCTCCAGCACGGTGGGTCCGCCGTACCAGTCCATGACCGCGGAGGGCTCGACGACGTTGTCCCCGGCCAGTGCGGAGATGGGGATCGCGGTGACCTCGGGGACGCCCAGCTCGGTGGCGTAGGCGGTGAACTCCTCGGCGATCGCGGCGAACACGGGCTCGCGGTAGTCGACCAGGTCCATCTTGTTCACGGCGAGGACGACGTGCGGCACCCGCAGCAGCGCGGCGATGGCCGCATGCCGGCGGGTCTGTTCCACGACCCCGTTGCGGGCGTCGACCAGGATCACCGTCAGCTCGGCGGTGGAGGCGCCGGTGACCATGTTCCGCGTGTACTGCACGTGTCCGGGGGTGTCGGCGAGGATGAAGCGGCGCCTGGGGGTGGCGAAGTAGCGGTAGGCGACGTCGATGGTGATGCCCTGTTCGCGTTCGGCGCGCAGGCCGTCGGTGAGCAGGGCGAGGTCGGGGGCGTTTTGGCCGCGGCTCGCGGAGGCCCGCTCCACGGCCTCCAGCTGGTCGGTGAGGACCGACTTGGAGTCGTGCAGGAGGCGTCCGACGAGGGTGGACTTGCCGTCGTCGACGGAGCCGGCGGTGGCGAACCGCAGCAGCGTCGTCTCGGACAGCTGCCAGATGGACAGGGCTCCGGTGGGTTCGGTGGTGCGGGTCATGTCTAGAAGTACCCCTCGCGCTTGCGGTCTTCCATCGCGGCCTCGGACATCTTGTCGTCGGCGCGGGTGGCGCCGCGTTCGGTGAGCCGGGTGACGGCGATCTCGGCGATGACCTTCTCGATGCTGTCGGCGTCGGAGTCGACGGCGCCGGTGCAGGACATGTCACCGACGGTGCGGTAGCGCACCAGCCGCTTCTCCACGGCTTCGCCGGCCCTGGGGCCGCCCCACTCACCCGCGGTCAGCCACATCCCGGCGCGGGCGAACACCTCGCGTTCGTGGGCGTAGTAGATGGCGGGCAGTTCGATGTTCTCGCGGGCGATGTACTGCCACACGTCCAGCTCGGTCCAGTTGGACAGGGGGAAGACGCGGACGTGTTCGCCGGGGGCGTGGCGGCCGTTGTAGAGGTTCCACAGTTCGGGGCGCTGGCGGCGCGGGTCCCACTGGGAGAACTCGTCGCGCAGCGAGAACACCCGCTCCTTGGCGCGGGCCTTCTCCTCGTCGCGGCGTCCGCCGCCGAAGACGGCGTCGAACTGTTCGGCCTGGATCTTCTCGGTCAGCGGCAGCGTCTGCAGCGGGTTGCGGGTGCCGTCCGCACGCTCGCGCAGGACGCCGCGGTCGATGTAGTCCTGCACGGAGGCGACGTGCAGCCGCAGCCCGTGCCGTTCGACGGTGCGGTCGCGGTAGTCGAGGACCTCGGGGAAGTTGTGCCCGGTGTCCACGTGCAGCAGCGAGAACGGCACCGCCGCGGGCGCGAACGCCTTCAGCGCGAGGTGCAGCATGAGGATGGAGTCCTTGCCGCCGGAGAACAGGATCACCGGCCGCTCGAACTCACCCGCCACCTCACGGAAGATGTGCACCGCCTCCGACTCGAGAGCATCGAGGTGGGGGAGTGCCTCAACGTCCTCGGGCACCGCCTCGCGCAGTTGCGGCGCTACCGTCATGCCAGGCCCCTCTCGGTCAGAAAGGTGTGCAGTTCGGCGGCGGTGTCGGCCACCGTCCTGCCCTGTGTCCGGATCCGCAGCTCCGGCGTCCCTGGAACCTCGTACGGGTCGTCGACGCCGGTCAGCCCCGTCAGCTCACCCGCCGCCTGCTTGGCGTACAGGCCCTTGACGTCGCGCACCGAGCACACCTCGACGGGGGTGGCCACGTGCACTTCCACATACGGCGTGCCGTTCGCCTCGTGGCGCTCGCGGACCGCGTCGCGGCTCTCCGCGTACGGGGCGATCACCGGGACCAGTGCCGTGACGCCGTTGCGGGCGAGGAGTTCGGCGACGAAGCCGATGCGCTGCACGTTGGTGTGCCGGTCCGCGCGGCCGAAGCCGAGGCCCGCGCAGAGCAGTCCGCGGATCTCGTCGCCGTCGAGGACCTCGACGCGGCGGCCGGTGACGTGCAGCCGTCGGGCGAGGGCACGGGCGAGGGTGGACTTGCCCGCGCTGGGCAGCCCGGTCAGCCACACGGTGGCGCCGCCCGCACCGGCGGCTGCCCCGGCGGGGCCGGTCCTGGTGGCCGGGGTGTGCGCTGTGGTCACGGTGGGGCCCTCCTGGACGGGGGATGGCGTGGGGGAGCGAGCAGAGGCGGTGCTCAGGCCGTGGCGAACTCGGCGAGGGTCCGGCCCAGGACGTCCATGTCGATCCGGTGCCAGGAGCCGGGCAGTTCCAGCGACCGGCCGGCGGGCAGGGCGGCCGCGGTGGCCCGTGCCGCCGCACGCAGCCACTCGCTGGTGCCGGAGCTGTTGAGGACGAGGGTCTGCGTGGTGTACCCGGCGAGCCGTCCGGCCGGGACGGTGCAGTCGCCGCAGATCGCCACGTCGTAGGCGAGGGTGTGGGCGTTCGCCTCGTTGACCGCCCAGATCGGTCCCTTGCGCCACTGGGCGACGGTGTCCGGGGTCAGCCCCAGGAAGCTGCCCAGGTAGTACTCGACCGCCTCCTGGCGCCGGTCCTCCTCCATGAGGACACGCAGCGTCTTGGCGACGTTCCACGGCGGCTTCGGGAAGCCGTCGACCCGGTAGAAGGGCTCGTGCAGCGCGAGCCTGGAGATCGCCGTCCCGGCGAGCGCCGCCTCGACGGCCAGGTTCGCGCCCGAGGAACCGGCGAACACCACCGCCGAGCCGCCCGCCTCCTGGATCACGGCCTGGAGGTCCTCGATCTCGCGGGCCACGTCGTAGTGGGGGCTGTCGCCGCTCTTGCCGCGGCCGCGGCGGTCGTAGACGTAGGTGGTGCAGTGCGGCGCCAGTTCGGGAACGAGCGCGTCGAAGATGGTGTGGTCGCGGAAGGAGCCGTTGAGGAGCACGATCGGTGGTCCGTCGCCGGCCTTCTCGTAGGCGATCGTCGTGCCGTCCCGGGAAACGACCTTGCGCATCACGTACTCCTCACGCCGAAACGGAGGTGCTCTCACCTCCCCGTCTGGCGGCATCCTCGGCCGCCGCGCTGGACCACGGGTCGAGGACCGGTCGCAGAGCCCCTGCGCCGCGCTCGTCCCCCACCGGCCGCGCTCCCCTACGCCGCCGCCCGGCCCCTCCCGCCCCCGCCCGCACCAGCGGCCCGCGAGCCGCGCCACAGCCGCAGTCCACCCGACCGCCCTGTCATGACAGTGGCGAAGCAAGGCGCGGCGGCAGCCGTCAGCGGCGCGTCAGTCCCTGGGGCGGCACCGGCGGCGACAGCGGGCCGGGCCCGTCGTCCCGTCCCGCCGCCGACCACCGGGAGACCGACATGAGCGACCGGGTCGCACTCGGCCAGGTGCACGCCGCGCTCGTCTCCCTGCCCGGGGTGCGGGACGCGGCCGTCGGCCTGGCCGGACACGGCCCGGACGGCCCGCGGATCGTCGCCCACGTGGTGACGGGCACGGCGCCGGCCGACCTGCGTGCCGCCCTGGCGGCGCGGCTCCCCGCCCACCTGGTCCCCGCCCGCTTGTACCGGGTGCCGCACATCCCCCTGCGCGCGGACGGCAGCACCGACCGGCCCGCCCTGGCGCACCTGACCTCACCGGAGCCCGAGCGCGCGCGTGAGCCCGATCCCGATCCGGGGCCCGATCCCGATCCGGGGCCCGATCCTGATCCGGGGCCCGGGCGCGAGCCGGTGCCGCCGCGTGCGCCCGAGCCGGACCCGGTGCCGCCCCGTGAGCCGCAGCCGCTACCGGCCACCGCCCCCACACGCCCGGGGGAGTCCCGCCACCACCCCCCAGGCCACCCCCCAGGCCACCCCTCAAGCCATTCCCCGGACCACCCCGCCCCCACCCCTCACCCTCCACCGGCCACCCTGCCGCTCACCCCCCACCAGCACACCCTCCTCCTGGACGCCCTCGCCCACCCCGACCCCGGCCGGCACGTGGAGCAACTGCACTGGCGCTGGCGCGGCCCCCTGGACACCGAACGGTTCACCGCCGCCTGGCAGTCGGTGGCCGACCGGGAGACCGTCCTGCGCGCCGCCTTCGACTGGGAGAACGGACCACGCCTGCTCCTGCACGCACACGCCGGCATCGAAGTCGTCCGGCATCCGGCCGGCTCCGTCGGCTTCCAGCACCTGAGCACACGCGACCGCACACGCGGCTTCGACCTGCGCCGCCCGGCCCTGCTGCGCCTGAACCTCCTCGACGACAGGGCCCCCGCCGGCGCCGGCCACCACCCGGGCGTGCGGGTGCTGCTCACCTTCCACCACGTCATGCTGGACGGCTGGAGCGTGGCGGTCCTGCTGCAGGAGTTCTACCGCGCCTACCTCGCCGGCGGCCGCCTGCCCGGCGGCGAACGGCGCCCCGACATCCGCGACTACGCACGCTGGCTCGCCCGCCAGGACACCGCCCCCGCCCGTGACTTCTGGTCCCGCGCCATCACCCCGGGCACCGCCCTGGTCCTGCCCGGCGTGCCGGGACCGGCCACCGGCCGGAACGGGACCGGCCGCAGCGAGGCCCGCCTCGGCGCCGCCCAGGCCGGCCGGCTGCGCGCCTGGGCGGCGTCCTGCGCGGCCACCGAGGCCGGCGCGCTGCAGGCGGCGTGGGCCCTGCTGCTGTACCGGGCGGCGGACGCCACCGGGCCCGCCACGGTGGGCTTCGGCGTCACCGTGCCCGGCCGCGGCATCGCCCTCGACTCCGTCGAACGGCTGCCCGGCCTGCTCACGAACACGCTGCCCGTGACCGTGCGGGTCGACCCCGCCGCGCCCGTCACCCGGCTGCTGGCCCAACTGCGCGACGCGGCCCTGGACATCGCCTCCTACGAGTGGGTCTCGCTCGGCCAGGTCCACCGGTGGAGCGGGTGCCGCGCAAACGAGGAACTCGCGCAGAGCGCCATCGCCGTCGAGACCCTGCGGCCCGGCCGCGACGACCTGCGCTCCGCCCTCGCCGCCCAGGGCATCAGCGTCACCCCACCCCGCCCGGCCGGCGCCCGGACCCTGTTCCCGGTCACCCTGTCCGCCCGCCGCGGCACCGACGACGGCCTCGTCCTGACCGCCGTACACGACCGCTCCCGGATCGCCGACGCCGACGCGTCGCGTCTGGTCGGCCAGTGCGCCCGGCTGCTGCGCGAACTGCCCCGACTGGGGGGCGGCACGGGCGGCGTGGCCGCCGCGCTCGCCGCCCTGGCCGGCCAGCCGCGGGTGCGGATGGCCCAGGCACCCGCCGGGCCCGCTTCCAGTGAACCGACCCGAGGAGAGCCCCGGCCATGACCACCCCCCGTCGGCGCCGCACCCCGGCCCACGCCCCCGGCCACCCCGCCGCCGGCCGGACACCCGCCCCCGCCCCCACCCCCGTGCCCGGATCCGAGGACGCGTCCGTGCCCGGATCCAAGGACGCGTGATGAACACGCAGCACCTGCGGATCGCCCTCGTGGGAGCCGGCCCCCGCGGCCTGTCCGTACTGGAACGGATCTGCGCCAACGAACGCGCCGCCCCCTCACCCCGCCGGGTCACCGTCCACCTCGTGGACCCCGCACCGCCCGGCGCCGGACAGGTCTGGCGCACCGACCAGTCACGGCTGCTGCTGATGAACACCGTCGCCTCCCAGGTCACCGTGTTCACCGACCCCACGGTCACCATGAAAGGACCGGTGGAACCCGGCCCCGACCTGTACACCTGGGCCCGCTCCCTGGCCCGGACCGCCACGCCCGGCGGCCCCTTCGACGACGCCACCCGCGCCGAGGCACACGCCCTGGGGCCCGACGCCTACCCCACCCGCGCCTTCTACGGCAGCTACCTGCAGGACGCCTACCGGCGCATCAGCCGGCGGGCGCCGGCCCACTGCCGCATCGTCGAGCACCGCACCCGCGCCGTCGCGCTGCGCGACCAGAGCGACGAACCCGGCGGCCCCCAGATCCTCACCCTCGCCGACGGCACCCGCCTGCGCGGCCTGGACGCCGTGGTCCTCGCCCAGGGCCACCTGCCCCGCCGCCCCGGCGCCCAGGAATCGGCCTGGACCCGCACCGCCGCGGAACACGGCCTGACATACGTCCCGCCCGCCAACCCCGCCGACCTGGACCTCGACACCATCCCACCCGGACAGACCGTGCTGATGCGCGGACTCGGCCTCAACTTCTTCGACCAGATCGCCCTGCTCACCCTCGGCCGCGGCGGCCGCTTCGTCCGCCGCCGGGGCCGCACCGTCTACCTCCCCTCCGGCCGCGAGCCACGCCTGTACGCCGGCTCCCGGCGCGGCGTCCCCCACCACGCACGCGGCGAGAACCAGAAAGGCCCCAGCGGCCGCCACGAACCACGCCTGCTCACCGCCGCCGCCATCGACCGGCTGCACCGCCGCCGGCGCGAAGGAGAACCGGTCCGCTTCACCACCCACCTGTGGCCGCTGATCTCCGCGGAAGTCGAGAGCGTCTACTACGAGACACTGCTGCGCACCCGCCACCGCACCCGCCAGGCCCCCCACTTCGCCGCCGCCTACCTCACGGCCGCCACCGCACACGAGCGCGAACACGTCCTGGACACCCACGGCATCACCCCCGCCCAGCGCTGGGACTGGGACCGCATCCAGCACCCCGCCCGGGGACGGCACTTCGCCGGCCGGGACCAGTTCCAGCACTGGCTCCTCACCCACCTGGACCAGGACATACGCCAGGCACGCGCCGGCAACGTCGACGGACCGCTCAAAGCAGCCCTCGACGTCCTGCGCGACCTGCGCAACGAAATACGCCTCGCCGTCGACCACGCAGGCCTGGACGGCGCCTCGTACCGGGACGAACTGGCCGGCTGGTACACCCCCCTCAACGCGTTCCTCTCCATCGGCCCGCCCGTCTCACGCATCGAGGAACTGACCGCACTGATCGAAGCCGGAACCGTCCGGCTCCTGGGACCGGGCACCCACGTGTCCCTGAGCACCGGCGCACACGGAGCCCGAGCCGCGTTCGTGGCCGGCGCCGGCCAGGTGAGCGCCGCCCCCGTCCGCGCCGGCGTCCTCATCGAGGCCCGCCTGCCCGAACCCGACCTGCGCAACACCGCCGACCCCCTGCTGCACAGCCTGCTGACCACCGGCCAGGCGACGCCCTACCGGATCAACAGCACCGGCGGCGCCTGGGAATCGGGCGGCCTGGCCGTCACCACCCGCCCCTACCACACCGTGGACGCCCAAGGCCGCGCCCACCCGCGGCGCTTCGCCTACGGCGTCCCCACCGAGTCCGTGCACTGGGTGACCGCGGCCGGTATCCGCCCCGGCGTCGACTCCGTCATCCTCGGCGACTCCGACGCCATCGCCCGCCACGTACTGCGCCTCGCCCCCGCCCGGCCCGCCACCCCCCTGCCCGCACCCCCCGCCGGCCTGCTGGAGAGGACACCATGACCGAGCACGCACCCCCCTTCGACGGCGGCCCGGACGCCGGACTGTTCTCCCCCGTACGGGCCGGCACCCCCGTCGAAGAGGCCGTCGGTGAAACGGCCTGGCTCCAGGCGATGCTGGACGCCGAAGCGGCCCTCGCCCGCGCCCAGGCCGCCCTGGGCACCGTCCCGCACTCCGCGGCCCGCGCCATCACCCGCGCCGCCCGCGCCGAACGCTTCGACCCGCGCGCCCTCGCCCTGCAGGCGCGACAGACCGCCAACCCGGTCGTCGCACTCGTCGCCGCCCTGACCGAGGCGGTGGCGGCCACCGACCCGCAGGCCGCCGAATACGTCCACCGCGGCTCCACCAGCCAGGACATCCTGGACACCGGCACCATGCTGATGTGCCGCCGGGCCCTGGACCTGATCCTCACCGACCTGGACCGCACCGCCGCCGCCCTGGCCCGCCTCGCCCGCCGGCACCCGCGGACCGTCATGGCCGGCCGCACCCTCACCCTGCACGCCGTCCCCACCACCTTCGGCCTCAAGACCGCGGGCTGGCACCGCCTGGCCGTCGACGCCGCCGACCGCGTCCGCGCCGCACACCGCGGCCTGCCGGTCTCCCTCGGCGGAGCGGCCGGCACCCTCGCCGGATACCTGGAGTTCGCCGGCCCCCAGGCCCACCGGGCACCCCACCGCGACTATCCGCAGCAGCTCGTCACCGCCTTCGCCACCGAGACCGGCCTGGCCCGGCCCGCCCTGCCCTGGCACGCGCTGCGCACCCCGGTCGCCGACACCGCCGCCGCCCTCGCCTTCACCACCGGCGCCCTGGGCAAACTCGCCGCCGACGTACAGGTCCTGACCCGCACCGAGATCGCCGAGGCCGCCGAGCCCGCCGCCGCGGGACGCGGCACCTCCTCGGCCATGCCGCACAAACGCAACCCCGTCCTGTCCACACTCATCCGCAGCGCCGCCCTGCAGGTGCCCCTGCTGACCGCCGGGCTCACCCAGTGCCTGGTGACCGAGGACGAACGCTCGGCGGGCGTGTGGCACGCCGAGTGGCTCCTGCTGCGCGAGGCGCTGCGCCTGGCCGGCGGCGCCGCCCACACGGCCGCGGAACTGGCCGCCGGCCTCACCCCGGACCCCCAGCGCATGCTGCACAACCTCCGCCTGACCAAGAGCCAGGTGGTCAGCGAACGCCTGGCCGCCCTCCTGGCACCCCGCCTGGGCCGCACCCGCGCGAAAGACCTCCTGGCCCACGCCTCGCTCACCGCCCACCAGCAGCAGCGCCCCCTGCTGGACGTTCTGGCCACCCTGCCGGACGTCACCGCGCACCACACCGTGGAAGAACTCGAAAAGCTCCTCGACCCCACCGCCTACGTGGGCGCCGCACCGGCCCTGACCGCCCACGCCCTGACCGCCCCCACCCCGCCCCCGCCCGCGGAGTGACACCGGCACACCGCGGCAGCTGCCGCCAACACCCGCCCGCACGTGGCCGATTCAAGCCGTGCTCCAGGCACGTCGGCGAGGCTCAGCACCAGCCCACACGCTCCCACCACGGCGACCGAGGAGGTGCGACACCATGCCGGACGGCACACCCCTCACCCTCTACTGCCTCGCCCACGCCGGCGCCGGCGTGTCCGCCTTCACGCACTGGCCCGCCACCACCGGCCCCGCGGTGCACGTCGTCCCCCTCCTGCTGCCCGGACGCGGCGCCCGCCGCCGCGAAACCCGCGCCACCACACGCGCCCAGCTCCTCGAGGCCCTCCTGGGCCCGCTGGCCGAACAGATCACCGACGGCCGCCCCTACGCCCTGTACGGACACAGCCTGGGCGGCGTCGTCGCCCACACCCTCACCCGCGCACTGCTCGACCTCGCGCTGCCCGCCCCCGCATTCCTGGCCGTCGGCGCCAGCCCCCCGCCCCACGCCGCCACCCCCCACCACGGCGAGCTGAGCGACACCGACCTGCTGCGCTTCGCGAGCGACCTCGACGCGGCACCCCACGGCCCCCTCGCCGCCCCCGGCAGCCTCTGGTACCGCACCGTGCTGCCCGTACTGCGCGACGACCTCCTGCTCGCCACCGCCCTGCGCACCGCCGCGCTCGCCGACGCGGCACACCGCCCCCTGCCCGTGCCCGTCCTGGCCGTCGACGGCCACAACGACCCCGTCGTCGGCGCGGCCACGCTCGACGGCTGGGCGCGCTGGACCACCGGCCGCTTCGTCCGGCGCACCGTCCCCGGCGGCCACTTCTTCGTCCGCGGCCCGCACGCACCCCGGCTGATCGGGCGCGCCTGCCGCGTGGTGCGGCGCACTCGGCCCGTACCTGGGCTCATAACTGGAGGACAACTGTGAGGGACAACCGATGAGGCGGGTCGTCATCACCGGCATCGGGGTCGTGGCCCCGGGCGGCGTGGGCACCCGCGCGTTCTGGAACACGCTGACCGCGGGCCGCACCGCCACCCGCGGCATCACACTCTTCGACGCGAGCACCTTCCGCTCACGCATCGCCGCCGAAGCGGACTTCGACCCCGCCGCCCACGGCATCGGCCCCGCCGACGCCACCCGCCTCGACCGCGCCGCCCAGTTCGCCCTCGCAAGCGCCCGCGAAGCGCTCGAGGACAGCCAACTGGCCGGCGTCCTGGACCCGGTGCGCACCGGCGTCACCCTCGGCAGCGCCGTCGGCTGCACCACCGGCCTCGACACCGAGTACGGCGTGGTCAGCGAAGGGGGCAGCACCTGGGAGGTCGACCACACCCGCGCCGTCGCGCATCTCTTCGACTACTTCGTGCCCAGTTCCATGGCCGCCGAGGTGGCCGGCGCCGTCGGCGCCCAGGGCCCGGTCTCCCTGGTCTCCACCGGCTGCACCTCCGGCATCGACTCCGTCTGCCACGCCGTCGACCTGATCCGCGAGGGCAGCGCCGACATCATGGTGACCGGCGCCACCGAGGCACCCATCTCCCCGATCACCGTGGCCTGCTTCGACGCCATCAAGGCCACCAGCCCCCGCAACGACACCCCACAAACCGCCTCACGCCCCTTCGACCGCTCCCGCAACGGCTTCGTCCTCGGCGAGGGGTCGGCCGTGCTGGTCCTGGAGGAGTTCGGGCACGCCCGCCGCCGCGGCGCCCACATCTACGCCGAGATCGCGGGATTCGCCGGCCGCAGCAACGCCTACCACATGACCGGCCTGAAGTCCGACGGCGCGGAGATGGCCGAGGCGATCCGCGCGGCACTCGACGAAGCCCGCCTGGACCCCACCGCCGTCGACTACGTCAACGCCCACGGCTCCGGCACCAAACAGAACGACCGCCACGAGACCGCAGCCTTCAAACGCAGCCTCGGCGACCACGCCTACCGGGTCCCGGTCAGCTCCATCAAATCCATGATCGGCCACTCCCTCGGCGCGATCGGCTCACTCGAGATCGCCGCCAGCGCCCTGGCCATCGAGCACAACACCGTGCCCCCCACCGCCAACCTGCACGAGGCCGACCCGGCCTGCGACCTCGACTACACCCCGCTGACCGCACGCGAACAGCGCACGGACACCGTCCTCAGCGTCGGCAGCGGATTCGGCGGCTTCCAGAGCGCCATCGTCCTGACCCGGCCGCGACTTGAGGAGGCGGCATGACCACGGCCACCCTCGACCGACCCGCCCGGCGCGCCGCCACCGGCGCCACCACCGGCTCCGTCGTCACCGGCATCGGCGTCACGGCCCCCAACGGGCTGGGCACCGAAGCCTGGTGGGCGGCCACCCTGCGCGGCGAAAGCGGCATCCGCCCGCTCACCCGCTTCGACGCCTCCCGCTACCCCGTACGCATCGCCGGCGAGATCCCCGGATTCGTCGACGAGGACCACCTGCCCAGCCTCCTGCTGTCGCAGACCGACCGCGTCACCCGCCTCTCCCTGACCGCCGCCAAGGAAGCCCTCGACGCCTCGGGCAGCGACCCCGCCACCCTGCCCGGCTACGGCGCCGGCGTCGTCACCGCCTCCTCCGCCGGCGGCTTCGAGTTCGGCCAGCGCGAACTGCAGGCCCTGTGGTCCAAGGGCGGCCAGTACGTCAGCGCCTACCAGTCCTTCGCCTGGTTCTACGCCGTCAACACCGGCCAGATCTCCATCCGCCACCAACTGCGCGGCTCCAGCGGCGTCGTCGTCGCCGAACAGGCCGGCGGCCTCGACGCCCTCGCCCACGCCCGCCGCCAGATCCGCAAAGGCGCCCGCCTGATGGTCACCGGCGGCGTCGACTCCGCCCTGTGCCCCTGGGGCTGGGCCGCCCACCTCGCCACCGGCCACCTCAGCACCACCGCCGACCCCGCCCGCGCCTACCGGCCCTTCGACGCCCGCGCCGACGGCCACGTCGTCGGCGAGGGCGGCGCCCTGTTCGTCCTGGAGAACGCCACCGCCGCCCGCGAACGCGACGCCCCCGTCTACGGCGCGTTCACCGGCTACGCCGCCACCTTCGACGGCCCCGGCACCCCACGCCTGGCCGACGCCGCCCGCCTGGCCCTCACCGACGCCGGCCTGGACGCCGCCGACATCGGCGTCGTCTTCGCCGACGCCGCCGGCACCCGCACCGCCGACCGCGCCGAAGCCCAGGCCCTCGCCGCCCTGTTCGGCCCCCGCGGCGTCCCCGTCACCGCACCCAAGACGATGACCGGCCGCCTCCTGGCCGGCGGCGCCACCCTCGACACCGCCGCCGCCCTGCTCACCCTGCGCGACCAGATCATCCCGCCCACCACCGCCACCACCCGGCCCGCCGCCGACTGCCCCCTCGACCTCGTCACCACCCCCCGCGAGACCCGCGTCCGCCACGCCCTCGTCCTCGCCCGCGGCCGCGGCGGCTTCAACTCGGCGGCCGTCCTGAGCGCCGTCTGACCGGACCGGCCGCCGGAACGACATCCCCCGCGTTCCGGCGGCCTCCCCGGCGGGTTAAATCCAGGGGTAAACACGTCGGCGAATCGGAGGGTAACGAATGCTACGGTGACCGGCGGAGGTGACCGGGTTCCATGCCGACGGAAGAAGAGCTGTTCGCGGCCGTTGACACACTGCTCGCCGGTGAGCCGCACCTGCCCGCCCCCGCCGAGCGGGCCCGCCTGAGAGAGAGGGCCGGCATCACCCAGGCCCGCCTCGCCCAGGTACTGCAGACCACGGCGCAGACGGTGAAGAACTGGGAGTCCGGCCGCGCCGAGCCCCGCCCCCCGCGGCGCCAGGCCTACCAGCGCCTCCTCGACGGCTGGGCACAGCAGTTCCCGCCCGCCGGCGCCCCCGAGGACACCCTCACCCCCGACGCCCCCGAGACTCCCGACGGTGCGGACACCGCCGCCCCCACCCCCACCGCCCCCACCCCCACCGCCACGGCACCCAGCCCCGCCCCACCCGCCACCGCCCGGCGCTTCGAACACGGCCCCCTCGCCGTCATCGACGCCGAGACCGGCCCGACACAGGCGTACTGCGTCGACGGCCTGGTCCTGGACGTGCCCGCCAAGTCCCTGCCGGCGCTCGTCGACTGGGCCCTGACCGAGGCCCGGCTCGGCCAGGCCCGCCTGCACGCCCACGGCCGCGACGCCGACCCCCTCCTCGTCCTCACCCCCTCCGCCCTGCGACGCTACGGCCTGCCCACCACCCTGACCGACGACGAACGCCGCAACGGCCGCCTCCCCGACAGCCACCGGACGGTCCGGCAACTGGCCCGCGCCGACTGGAAACTGACCCGACGCGGCCTGGGCCCCTGGGCGAGGATCTACCGCCCCGCCGACGGAGCGCGCCGCCACTGCGTCCAGCTGTGCATCCCGGCCTGGAACGCCCTGGACGCCCGCGAGTGGGACGACCGCGACACCCCGCGGCTGCCCACCATGCACCCGGCCGACCTCGCCCGCTACCTCACCACCTACGCCCAGCGCGTGATGACACCGCGCGGCACCGCGGCGGTCACCGGCCTGGAGCTGATGACCGCGCTGCACCCGCCGACCCGCGCACAGAAGGACCCCGCCACCGGCGAGTTCACCCGGGCCCTCAACGACGACGCGCTCACCGCGGTGCACGAGGCGGTGGAGTGCGAGGTCCCCGACGAACACCCCCTGCTCAAGGGCCGCTTCGCCCGCCACCACCTGCGCACCCCGGCCGAGATGCTGATGGAGGAGCCCTACGACTGGTGCCGGCCCCTCACCGACGAGGAGTGCATGCGGCCCTACCTGGTCGCCATCGACATCAACATGTCCTTCGCCGCCGCCGCCAACGGCCTCACCGTCGGCCTGGGCGGCCCCACCCACCGCACCGGCAACCCGCCCTTCGACCCCTCACTGCCCGGCTCCTGGCTGGTCGACCTCTCCCACGTCGACCTCTCCCGCATCCAGATCAACGGCCGCACCATCGACGCCGGCCGGCTCCCCTCCCCGTTCACCCCCAAAGGCGAACACCCCACCGGACCGGCCTGGTACGCCACCCCCACCGTCGCCTACGCGGTGGAACTCGGCTTCGAGGTCGCACCCGTCGAGGCGTACGTACGCACCCGCAACGGCCGCTACCTGGACGCCTGGTACAAGCGGCTGCGCGACGCCTACGTCGCCACGATGGCCGACCTCGGCGTCACCACCGGCATGGACGGCGCCGAGTTCCTGCGGGCGATGGCCCGCTCCCGGCACGCCGACGCGGCGCCGGCCCTGCTGGCCGGCGCCATCAAGGCCACCGCGAAGGGCGGCATCGGCAAACTCCGCCAGCGCAGCCGCGGCCAAGTGCCCCACTACGAACCGTGGCCGGCCCTGCAACGTGAGACGTGGCGCCCCGACATCCGGGCCGCCGTGCTGGCCAACCAGCGCGTCGGCCTGCACCGCAAACTGATGAAGACCGCCGCCGCGGCCGATCTCTACCCGGTGGCGATCGGCACCGACGCCGTCGTCTACCCCTCACCCGGGCCGTCCCCGCTGGACGTCCTGCCACACACACCCGAGGGCCGGCCCCTGCCGGGCACCTTCCGGCTCGGCATCTCCCCGGGCATGGTCAAACACCAGGGCACCCGCACGGTCCTGTGGGCCGAGGAGCAGTTCGAGCAGCAGGGCGGCGTCTTCAACATCGCCAACCACGTCAAGAACGATCCGCCCACCGGGGAAGGGGAGTAGCCGACGATGACAGACCCGGTCGGGGACGGCCTGGACCGCTCCCTGGAGGCAGCCTTCACCCGCCCCCTTCCCCGCAGCGCCCAAGCCCGGATGAGGTACCTGGTCAAGCAACTCAAGGGCACCGGGGCCGTCGCCCGACTCCTCGGCGTCTCCCAGCGCACCGTGGAGCGCTACGTCAAGGGACAGCTCAAACGGCCCCGCCCGGACCTGCGCGACCGCATGGAACGCGAGGTCAGAAAGCGCTGGCAGCCGAAGGTGCGGCAACGGGCCAGGACAAAGGCGTCCACCACAGACGGCCTGATCCTCTCCACCCGGGCCCGCTTCGGCTTCACCGCGGCTCCCGGCACCACGGACGACGCCCGAGTCCGCGACATCACCCAGGCCCTCACCCCCCAGTGGGCGGACCGCCTGTTCACCGCCCGCGACCAGGGCGCCACCGAACAGCAGCTCCAGCGCATCGCCGCCGAGGGCCTCGCCGAGATGTACTTCCGCTACAACAACACCCGCGCCCACGGCCTGGGCGTGGAGTTCACCGACATCGACCGGCTCGACATCGGCCTGTAGCGCCCGGCCCGGCCCGCACGAACCCGGGGCCCCGCTGCTAGCTGTAGGGCCCCCACCGGCGGTTCAGGGTGTCGTACGTGTACCGGGGCAGGCCCTCGATGGCGCTGGTGCGAAACGGGCGGCCGCCGTCGTCGATACGGACCGTGCCGGTGCGGCCCTGGGAGGACCAGTCCAGTTCCAGGTACCAGCGGCAGTCGCACGCGCGGGTGCCGGCGGTGACCAGCAGCACTTCGGGGTCCGTCGCGGAGACCCGGTAGGGCATGCGCACGGCCGGGATCGGCGTGCCGGAGTCGTTCCCGGCGACCGCACGGGCGAGGGGGCGGTCCTTGTCCAGGTCCACGGCGAAGGACCGGGGTGTGACGGCGCCGCCGCAGCCCTGGTCCATGGCGTAGGCGCTGCCTTCGGCCGGCGCGGTGCGTCCGCTCACCCGCACGCGCAGCGCCTCCAGCACGACGGCGGTGTCGCTGCGCCCCTGCACCGTCAGCTGCACGAGTGTCTCGCCGCCGTGCACCGCCCCCTGCGTCGCCGCCCAGGGCGCGGCGTCCTGCGGGGCGGGGGGAGGGGGGACCTGGGCGGGCTCCTTGGCGATGACGTAGTCGTGCCCGCAGCCGAGTTTCCAGGCCTGGGAGTTCACGGACCAGGCCAGCGGCAGGCGGGCGGGCTGCCCGCCGCCGCCGGCGGTGGCGGACGCCGCGCCGGACGGGGCCGTGGTGGCCGGCTTCTTCCCGGGTGCGGTCGGCTGCGCAGAGCGTGCGGCGCCGGGGGTGCGGCTCGCGGGGGGCGAGGTGCTCGGCCGCTGGGATGCCCCGGTCCTTGCCGTGCTGGAGGCGGACGGGACGGCTGCCGCCCGGGCGGGAGTGCCGGCGGGCGCCCGCTGCCCGTCCGCCAGCGCGGTCAGCGCCCCGAGCGTCGCGAGCACAGCACAGGCGCAGGCCAGTGCGGCCACAGCACGTCTGCGGCGGTACCACGGCCGGCGCGGCGGGGACAGCGCGGACCCCGCGGGCGCGAGATCCGGTCCCGCGGCCGTGGCACCCCCGCCGGCCCCGGCCGCAGGACCCGGCCCGACGGCGCCCTCCACCGCGGCGCCCGCACCGTCCTGCGCCGCCTCGTCCGCGGCATCCGCTGCGTGAGCGGTGCGGGGCCGATGGCGGGCCGCCACGGCCAGGAGCCAGCAGCGGTGAAGTTCCAGGCGCTGTTCGGGCGTTGCCCCGCACAGCGCCGCGAAGCGTTCCACGGGCGCGAAGCCGAGCGGCACCGCGTCGCCCGCGCAATAGCGGTGCAGCGTCGAGGTGTTCATGCCCAGCCGGCGGGCCAGCGAGCCGTAGCTGCGGTCGGTGCGCTCCTTCAGCGCCCGCAACTGCGCCGCGAACCGCGCGACCTCACCGCCGCCTTCGTCGTCCTGTGCCGACACAGGTCCCCCGTCCTCGTTGCGACCCACGCCCCGGCCCGGGACGGCGTCCCAGGCATCCGTGTACCTGCACGTCAGCGGGGCTGGGATGGTTCCACCGTGTCCGGTCGCCGGCGGGCTGTTGCACCCGCCCGCCGCCCGGGCCGATGCTCTGGGTGGCGCACCGGCCGGGCCGGATCCGGCCGCCGTCCACGCACTCGTCCCACGGGGGGAACACCCATGTCCATGCGCATCCGAACGGCCGCCGTGACCGCCCTGGCCGCCGCCCTCACCGCCGGCGCGGTCCTGACGGCACCCGCCGCGACCGCTACACCGAAGACGCCGGCGCCCGCGTTCCTGTCGGCGTCCCAGTTGCCGCCGCACCCGACGTCGTCCTGGACGGCCGGGCCGGTCACCGAAGGCTTCCCCGAACAACTCGACCTGTGCGTCCACACGGAGGGCGTGCCCTCCTACGACTACCGCCACCGCACCTTCCGCACCGACCTGGACACCGGCGCCGTGCAGCTGACCGTCGTCGCGGACACGGCCGCCCACGCCAAGGCCCTGGCCAAGCACTACGACGACCTGATCCGCACCTGCGCCGACCGCATCGAGGAGTCCTCGCCCGACACCGTGGCCGAGGGCCGCGACTTCGGCACGCTGCCGGTCGAGGAGGGCGCCCGCGTCCGCGGCCTGCACACCGAGACGTCCTGGGGCGCCACCGACATCGCCCTGCTGTCGGTCGGACGGGACAACAGGACCGTCACCGTCGTCCAGTGGGCACAGCTGGGCGACTTCACCGACGCGCCCGTGGCCGCCTTCAAGAAGACCACGACCCGGGCCGTCAACAAGCTGTACTGACCGGCCCGCCACCCCAGAGCCGGGTCCGTCCTCCCGCCACGGGGGTCGGGAGGACGGACCCGCCCCGCTCACCCCGCCCGGGCCGTGTCCACCACGAGCCAGCGCTCCGCGGGGTGGCGCACCGCGTCACCCGCGTAGCCGAGGAGGTGGTGGACACGGCCCGGCTCGCCCGCCACGACGTCCTCCAGGACGAACGTGTTGTCCTCGGCGGCCGGGACCGGCGGCAGGCCGGCAACCCGGCTGCCCTCCATCCGCCGCACCGTGACCTGCTGCACCGTGACCTACGACGCCCCGGCCAGGGCCGGCCCCTCCGGCTCCAGGCGTCCGCTCACCCTGAACGGTCCCGCGGCGACGGCCGGTGAGTGCGTCACGTCCGCGAACCTCGACGGGGCCAGGGCCTGGCGCGTGCGGATCGTGTGCAGCCAAAACCGGCTGCCCGCCTCGTCGGAGGTCACGACGAAGAGCTGTTCGCCGTCCCCGGAGAACTCCATGCCGCGCGGGACGACGCGCCGGCCCGCGGCCTCGTCCTCGAAGCTGATGCGCAGCGGCTGCCGCCCGACGGCCGGGTCGGCGAACGCCAGGGTCAGGTCGGCCTCCTCGCCCGACGCCGCGCCGCCCTGCGCGAACCACGTGCCGTCGGGGCTGAAGGCGACGGCCGTGGGCGCCACGCCCTGGGGCAGGGGCGCGTAGGGGTTGTCCAGGAAGCGGGCGTCGCGACCGCCGAGCAGCACGGTCCCCCTGTCCCCGTCGGCCACCGCGAGGACGGAGCCGTCCGCGGAGAAGGAGGCGTCCCGGAAGTCCATGCCCGGGCCGGTGCCGTCCTCGGTGAAGCGGCGCTCGCCCAGGAACTCCAGCACGCCGCCGTCCGCCCCGTCCGTCACCCGGTAGATCCCCAGGTCCGGGTCGTCGCGCGGATCCGTGCGCTCGGGAGCGGTCACCAGCAGTGCGCCGGGCCCCCCTTCGAGATGGACCGGGGAGCCCGTGTACATGACCGTGCCGGCCTCGCCGCCGGCTCTCGCGGCGACGTTGACCGTGCCCAGCCCGCCGGCGCACCCTGCGGGTGACTCGGCGGGCCGGCTGGTGAAGAACAGCCGGCCGCCGGTGTGC
Organism: Streptomyces sp. NBC_01723; assembly: GCF_036246005.1. Lineage (NCBI taxonomy): Bacteria > Bacillati > Actinomycetota > Actinomycetes > Kitasatosporales > Streptomycetaceae > Streptomyces > Streptomyces sp. NBC_01723. Next base: position 6,761 of record NZ_CP109171.1, on the reverse strand, counting down.
ACCAGTTCCCGCCCGCACCCGTCGGCCGGCGCCGCGACGGGGCCCAGTCGCTCCAGGATCCCGCTGCGGTGCGAGAAGGCCGCGATGTGGCCGGCCTGCCCGGCGTAGACCGTCGAGCCGTCCGGCTCGACCGCGACCCCGGACAGCGGAGCGTCCGGCCGCGCGCTCGCGAGGGCAGGCCCGGTGCCCGCGTAGAGCACGCCGAGCAGTTCACCCTCGCGCGACCCGTCCGGTAAGACCCGGTCGCCGGCGATCCACACCCGCCGGCCGGCGTCGTCCACCGTCATCTGCGTGAACGTCGCGGCCGCCAGCTCCATCCCCGGCCCGGCCGGCACCACCACCTCCCCGGCACCGTCTGGGGCGGCCGACGCTGCCCCGGTGCCCGCCGTCAGCGCGGCCCCCGCCAGCACCCCCGCCAGCAGCACCCCCGTCATCCGGCTGCTGCCTCTTCCCCACGTGTTCCTCAACGCCGATCCCCCCTGTTGCCGGCAGCGCCACCCCGGACTGGGCGACGCGCGTACGAAAACGAAAACGCCGTCAATGATCTGAGAAAGCCTGCAAATTGTCATAGCCGACTCACACCGATGTCCAAGCGGCACAACGGGTCTGCCTCCGTTGACGCGAAGCGGGGGCGGCGTGGGTTCAGGCGCCGACGGGCTCGTTGGGCGGGGCACCGGTGGCGACGACGGCCGTCCCCCCCCGAACCGCCCAGCCACTGGGGACGGTAGCTCGCGAGCCGGCGCGGCCGGACGCGTCGACGCCTTCCGGACGCACTTGGTGGACCCAACTGCATGGCACCTGCAGACGAATGTGCGTACGATCCGTACCTTCGCATACACATTCGCTTGCGCATTCGCATGCGGTGATGCTGAGGGTGGGGATGTACATGAACAACGGCTACCGCAGATCCGTGCTGCCAAGTGGCGCCTGAAGAGCCGTCTGGGGGCCTTGGCGGCAGCAGGCCTGCTTGCCCTGATGCCGCTCGGCGTGGCGCACGCGGACGAGCCCAACCCGCCCGCCACACCGACCGAGCAGGGCATCGCAGGCGGCAGCGGCGTCGGCTGCGCCAAGGACGAATCCACTGCGGGCACCATCGGCAGCCCGCAGCCGCGGCTGACCGCCCGTGTCCACGGCGACACCGACAACTCCCAAACGGCCGGCCTACGAGCCGACTTCACCGTCGACAGCCGAAACGCGGACGGCTCATGGACACCAGTGACTGCCACACTGGCGCCCTCCACGGGCTTCGTGGACGACGGCACGGTCGTCACCGCCACCCTGACGACGACTCTCTCCCCAAACACCCTCTACCGTATGAACGCCGTCACCCGGTCCTATACCGGCAGCCAGTACACGGTCTCGGCCGCCACCGCATTCTGCTACTTCACGGTGGATCCGACGGCCCCGCTGGCCCCCAGAATCATCTACGGCGGGCCCTACACCGAGTGCACCTCCACCCACTGCACTGCCCACGGCGGCGCGGGCATCCCGGGCACCTTCACCCTCGCCCCCGCCGATGGAGACTCCCCGATCATCGGCTACCGGTACAAATTCAGGACCGACGCCACATGGACACACGTCTCCGGATCCTCGGCGACCATCACGTTCACCCCGCCGTCCCGCACGTTCGAGACCCTGGAGGTCGCGGCACAGGACACATTGAGCCGGTACGGGGCCAGCACGACCACCTCCTTCATGGTCGCGTAACAACGACCCACACTCCCGGCGCCGGCTCCCCTCCGCAGGGAGCCGGCACCCAACCGAAGACCATCGCAGACAAGGGCCGGCCCCCGACGCGGCGAAAGCGAGCACCCGGCACCACGACTGAGCCAGGCAACTGCACCCAGGCGAAGGGAGCCCGCGTCCCTCACCGATCAGGACAGATCGACACCCAGCCGGATCTGACTGTCCGCGGTGGCCACGATCGTCTCGCGGACGCTGCGGGGCCCCCAGCCCAGTACCAAACTGGCCTTCTCGTTGCTGATCACAGAGATGCGGCCGTGCAGGACTGCGGCGTCCAGCAGGAGCTCAGCGGCCTGGAAGGGCAAGGACTGGCCGCCCTTTCGCCGAACAGACGAGACGGGAATGCCTCCGGCCGCCGGTAGACGACCGTGAGCTGCTATGCCCCTACCTGGCCGTACAGATGGCCAGAACACCGCGGAAGCGCACGGGTCCGCTCTTTGGGCGGAACGTCACGGCTTATGCGAACGGCCGGGAGGTCGACCTGAGGCGCAACGACCAGCGCATCCCGATCACGGACAGCTGCTCCACCCGCTCCGGCGACAGCGCCGCGGCCCTGCTCCGCTGATTCCCGACCCATGCCCCCAGCCGAAGCTCCCGCTCCTCCCACTCCTCGCCGCTGTCGCCGTCTCCGCAGATGACGATCCGCTCGACATGCTGCCTCGGGACTCGAAGGTGCCCCTCGCGCTCGTAGAACTGCTTGGCGGCGGCGTAGTTCATCGCCCACTTGTCGGCCTGCGTACGGCGCGGCCGCGGCTTCTCGCCCTCGCTCGCGAACTCGATCCCGAGGATGTGCTCACACATCCACTGCTGGACGGTCGTGAGCTGGTCCCACCCGAGCCGCACCGACTGCACCCACCGCCCGAGGTCCTCGCCCTGGCGCACGGCCTCGCCCGCCTCGGTGGGCAGCGTCTCACCCGCGTCCAGGTGCATCCTCACCAGGTGGAAGCAGCGCTGCCACGTCACCGGCCAGCTCGGGCACCAGGACGCGTCGATCTCCTCCAGCTGCTCACGCCGCTCGTCCGACAGCGCCCCGGCCAACGACTGAACCGGCAGCCCATCGGCACGCCGCTGCTCGATTTCCTGAGCCTTCCGAGCGGCGGCCCGCGCGTTTTTCAGAAAGATGCCCACCCGATACCCCTGGAAGGTGGCGTCCAGCGGGGCCAGGAGGTGGCCGTGTTCGGCCGCCCACCCGCGCGCGGCGGACAGGCCCTCCTCCCACGCGACGTCGAAGTGCGACCAGATCATGCCGAGCTTCTCCAGCTGCGCGACGCGGTCCTCATCCATGTCACCGCGGGCGTAGAACCTGCGCGCGTCGGCGGTCCACTGCCCGAGCGGGAACCCGGCGAGCGAGGCCGGCCACCCGGTGGCTTCCGCCTCCTGGTCGTCGACGGCGGGCACGCGGAACGTGAACGGCACCTTCAAGTCGCCGTGCACGCGGGCGTAGATGACGGCGGCCTCCACGCCGCGCCGCCAGTGTTCGTGTTCCGGGTTGAGGACTCGCAGGTTGATGAACGCGGCGAGGGCGGCCGGGTCGCGGGGCGTGGAGAACTTCAGCAGGGCCTTGGCGGGGGCACTGACGCCTCCGGAGCCCTCGCCGTTCCCACCCGCGCTCTTCCCGCTCTCATCCCTGCTGACGGGCTTGTAGCGGCTCGGGGCCTGCTGCTCCGCGAGGCTCTCCACGATCCGCGCGTCGTGCGCCCGCAGCGCCTCCAAGAGCTTGGCGAGCCCGCCGAACGCCCGGGAGGTGAGCATGTTGTCCGCCGTCTCGCCCGGCCCGAGCAGCACCGGCACCACGAGCGACGCCATCTTGCCCTCGCCCGGCTGCATCCGCAGCGCTCGTCCAACCGCCTGGACCAGGTCGGGCATCGAGCCGCGTACGTCCGCCCAGTACACGGAGTCACAGCTTTTGGTGTCGACCCCCTCGCCCAGAACCTTCACCGAGCACAGGAAGCACTTCTCCACCACGGTCCCGTCCGTGGCGATCCCGGCCGCGAACTCACCCAGCAGACGCCGCCGGTGGAGCGGCTTGTGGTCGCCACACAGCCAGTCCGCCCAGATCGTCTTGGAGTACAGCTCGGGGTCGCTGGCGTGCAGCTGCGCGGCGACGTTCGGGAGGCCGGCCGCGAACGCTTCGGCCTCCTTGACGACGTGGTGGAAGACGAGCGTGCGCCGGAAGTTCTCCTCGGCCGAAGCCTTCACCAGGGCGGTCTGCAGAGCGGCGAGCCGGGCCCCGCGGACCTCTGCCGAGCGGCCTTCGGCGCCCAGGAGCTGCGCGGCCTGGAGGGCGGTGTCGGTGACGTCCACGCATACGACCTGGTAGGGGGCACAGATTCCCCGGTCGATGGCCTCCGAGAGGGTCAGGGTGAACGCCCTGCTGCCGAAGAGGCCCTCGGGGTCGTCTTCCATGCTCGCGACCAGCTCGCCGGGTGCGCCGGCCTCGTCCTCGTCCCCGAGCTGCCACAGCCGGGGCGTGGCCGTCATGTAGAGGCGGCGCAGGGACGGGATCTTATGGTTGTCGTGGACGACCGCCCACGGCTTCCCGATCCGGCCCGAAACACGGTGGGCTTCGTCCACGACGATCAAGTCCCAGGCCGCGAGGCCTCCGGCGTGGGCCCGCTCCAGCGTGCCCAGACCGAGACTGGCGTACGTGGCGTACACGGTCACCTTCTCCAGGCCCCGCGTCCACTCCACCAGCTCGTCCACGTCCGTGGTGTTGGGGAAGGACACCTCCTCACCCCGCAGCGAGGACACCCCGATCGTCGGCCCCCTACGGCCCCCCTCCCGCCACGCGGCCTCGGTCTGCGCCAGCAGGTCCAGCGAGGGCACGAGCACCAGCACACGGCCCGCATGGAGCTCCTCCGCGCTGTGGGCCGCCACCAGAGTCTTCCCGGACCCGGTCGCCATGATCACCTGCGTTCGAAGCCCTCGCTCGGGCACACGCGATCTTGCAGGCAATTCGAAGGCACGTAGTACCGAGTCCACGGCTTCCCGCTGGTGAGGGCGGAGTTCCTTCACGATCTTTTCGCCCTCCTTCTCATGGCGACCATGCCTGCACGGTGTGCCGTGGAAAGCTGCATGTAGATTGGTTGTCCCGGTAACCAGAGCGGTGCCAGCACCAGCCAGTCGGAAGAAGTCGGGACGCGGACATCGGAGACAAGACCGATGCTACCAGTGCTGCCAATCCACTCCAGAGCCTATCGGCGATTAAAAATGAAGCACACTGCCCTTACCGGTGGGAAGTGAGGCCAGGGCAGGAATTGACTGTCGGCGGGTAGCCGAAGCCTATGAGTCAGTCCAGGTGGCGAGGTCAACATCCGCTCCCGGCCCGAACGGTGAAGATCCTTCGATTCGGGCGCTGGTTCCACGCAGCGTTCGCGTTGCTGTGGTGCGCGCTGCTGATCGACAGGGTCGTGGGCGATGAAGGTACGGCAGCGGTCGCGTGGGCGGCTGCGTGCGCAGCCATGTTCTTGGCGTTCTTCCTCGGCACTCTGTGGACCCTCCACCGTCACCGACAGGAAGAGACGATACGGCTCCGGCACTAGCGTCCGGTGCCCCCTCGTATGAGAGATGACGGTTGATGCGCCCGCTGCCTGGGGGTAGCCGATAGGCATGGCAGACCATACATACCGGTTACATGAGGGCCGGGCCGAGACGCTCCGGACGATGCGGTGGGTGCAGCTCGCAGTGGCTGCCCTCATGCTGGTCTGGTTCGGACTGGCATTGCGGAGGGGGGGGAGTACGGGCCCGCGGGCTTCAATCTGTGGTTCCCGGGGGCCTGCGCGTTTATCTGGCCGGCCCTCGCGGCCCAGAGTTTCACCCGACCGAAACGCCATCAGGACGCGATTCAGACAGATGACGGGAGCCCCCTGTAGCCGCTCGGATCGGGTGCGGTGCTCGTTGGGCGCGTTCCGGGGTAGCCGGGGTGGCATGCGGAGACGGGAACGGCTGGCCGGGTGGTGGTCTCGGCAATGGGTGCGCTGGACAACTGCTGTGGCCGTGTGGCTTGTCGTTTGCGGGGCGTCCGCGGTGGTGTGGCGCGCCGTTACAGGCAAGACGTGGCTCGACGCGCTTGTCTTCGCGGTTCTCGTGGCCGTGGTCAATGTGGTGGCGCAGTGGATGGCGAGCCGGGCCAAGAGGAAAGCAGCAGCGCGTGACGGCTGAGTGAGCCAAGCCCCGCGCTCCGTGCCCTTGCTGCTCGGGCCGGCCCTTTGTGGCGCACAGTGCTCTGAAAGCCATGAGTCGTTGTACTCATGCGTGGCGGTCTTCCCGCGCGTCACACTGCCTTGACCGTGACAGACCATCAGGAGGGGCAGGCGTGATGAGTGCGCGTAGGACCGTAGCAGTGGCGTTGTTGGCGGCTTTCGGGGCGGTGGGTGCAGGGGCGGTGCCGGCCGCGGCGGATGGTGGTCTTCTTCCTCATCCCGGGCCTGAGGGCTTGGTGTGGGTGCAGGAGTGGACGGGTGATGGCGGGGTCGCGTCCGGTGGGGCATGGGAAGGGCTGCCGACCGTGCTCACGGTGGCCTGCGAAGGCGGAGGCAGTGCGGCGGTGACGATGGAATCGCAGCAAGCACGCGTGGCTGAGTTTACGGTGGACTGCCCTGCCGGCAGCGCGGGTGTGGGCTCGGTGACCATGGACCCCGGGGTCGTGCAGCGAGGTTCTTTCACTGTGGGCGTTGACGCCTCGAATGACAGTGTCCGCTGGGCTCTGACCGTGACCCAGCCCGAGTAGAACCGCCCGCCCCAGCCCCTTCTCCTCGCCGCCCGGGCCGCAGGCCCGTTGCCGCATCCCGCGCAGCGGGCGCGGCCAGGTGGCTGGAGCGCAGCGGAGGCCACCCCAGCAGGGCCGTAGGCCCTGCGCTCTGGGAGCGCAGCGGACTGAGCGTCACCGGCCCGGCGCAGCCGGGCCGGTGAGTGGGACGCGCAGCGTCCCGCTCCGCTCCGCTCCGCGGGAGCGGAGCGGGAGCGCAACACCCGCGCGCAGCGCGGGTGTTCGCTGCACATCGCGCAGCGATGTGGCA